>JANLYB010000113.1:0-9148 GCA_031365425.1 Hyphomicrobiaceae bacterium | reverse complement strand
TACCCTTGACCTTGGTCGCGCCGCCTTCGGTGATTTCATAGACGACGTTGACGCGGTTTTGCTCAAGCTCGATCAGCTTGGGCTGAACCGATGCCGCAAACCGGCCCTGACGGCGGTAGACATCGAGGATGCGCTGGACGTCGGACTGAGCCTTGGCGCGGGTAAACACGGTGCGCGGCTTCAACTGAACTTCCGCCGTCAACGTCGGCGTGTCGACTTCGCTGTTACCTTCAAAGGCGACTTGATTAATGATCGGGTTTTCAACGACAGTTACAAGAACCGTCGCGCCTTCGCGGTCGATTTTGACGTCGGAAAACAAGCCGGTTGCGAACAGAGCCTTGATCGAACGGTCGACCTTGCCGGCATCATAGCCGCCGCCAACGGAGAATTGGAGATACGAGCGGACCGTCTCGGGCTCAACCCGCCGGTTTCCCGCCACTTTGATTTCGCGCACGACTGCGTTCTGGGCAACTGCCGGCGCACTACCAAAAACCGCGCTCGTAAGCACGACCGGCGCTGCCAGCGTAACCCCTGCGCCAACAGCGCAAACGATCCGCAAAAATGCGATCCGTAACTCATTCATTCGCGGATCCGCCCTCGTTATTGAAACTCTTCCCTCATGAGACCCAAGTAGACACAGGCCTCAAGTTCGGAACCTACGCGTACAGCAGTCTAGTGACTGCCATCCCCGAACAACGCGTTACTTCCAACACCTCACGTTTAACGATTCAGCAACACAGGGGGAAGTGGCAAGAATACGTCACCGGCCTAGATTCCATCCGAGATAGCGAAGGAAAAGCCCCCCTTTTGGTGCAGAGCTAATACGCCGTTACAAAGCGTGAAAACCATTCACTTGCGGGACGTTAGATCAGAGTCGAGCCTTGAGAACAATCAGCTGAAAAGGCTCAGGAAGTTCTTGTACCAGGCATGGAAGCGCAACCTGTCGTTCCATAGCGCAAGAATCATCAGCATGGATACGACCGCAAGCCCGATGCGGAACCCAAATTCCTGGGTCGATTCGCTCAAGGGTCGTCCCCGGATCGCTTCATAGGCGTAGAACATCAAGTGGCCGCCATCGAGGATGGGGATCGGAAACAGGTTGAGCAAACCGATGCTGACGGACAGTAAGCCGATCAACTGCACGGTCGCGCCGAAACCAAAAGTTGCTACTTTGTTAGAGACGTCAACTACGGTTGCGATGCCGCCGATCTTGTCGGGAAACTCCTGCTTCCGGATAACATCGTAAAAGTAACTCAAGGTTGTCGTTGCAATCATCCACGTTTGCTCGACACCGGACGCGACGGCGCCAAGCACACTCGGGTAGACGACTGGGATCTTCGACAGATCGCCGCTCTGCTTGACGCCGATGATGCCGCGGGTTTCCTGCCCACCGAAATTGTCGGAGACGGTGCGCTTCTCGGGCGTCACTTTGATGGTGAGAGCCTGCCCGTCGCGGGTGATGTCGAAGGCGAGTTCCTCTCCAGGGGCCTGAGCAATGGTGCGCGACAGGTCGCCGAAGTCCGCGATTTTGCGGCCAGCGACCTTGTTGATGATGTCGCCTGATTTCAAACCAGCGACCGCGGCAGGGTTGTTGGGCAGAACCTCGATCACAGCCGGGACCGTCATGGTCCCCATGAAATATGCGGTACCCGCAAACATCAGGATGGCCGACAGGAAGTTGGCCATCGGACCGGCGGCGACCACGGCAGCACGCTGCCAGATCGGCTTGGCATGGAAGGACCCGCTGCGCTCGTCCGCGCTCATGCTGGAAATCTTGTCCCGCGAAGGCATGCTCGCGCCGTTCTCGTCGTCCATGAATTGGACATAGCCGCCCAGCGGCAGCAGGCTGACCACCCAGCGGGTGCCCTTCTTGTCCGTAAACCCGCCGAGTTCGGGGCCGATGCCGATCGAAAACTTCTTGACGTTCACGTTGCACCAGCGCGCCACGAGGAAGTGGCCCATCTCGTGGATGAAGACGACAACAACGAGAACGAAAATCCAGGCCATGCGTTTTAGTTCTCTCTTTGCGCGAGTGCTTAAGTCTTAACCAAGTTGGATTTGGTCGTAGCGCTTGGTAGCAGAAAGCAGGGTTTGTGCCAACCGGCGACCCTCTGCGTCTGCCTCCAGCACATCGTCGAGGGTGGTTGCTGTAATGATACAGCCCCGCGCATCGGCCATGTCCAGTGTCTTATCGACAATGTTGGGAATATCGGTAAACCCGATCTTGCGATCCAAGAAGGCCGCGACGGCGATCTCGTTCGCGGCATTCAAAATCGCAGGGGCTGTTTTTCCGCGGTGGAGCGATTCGCGAGCCAAACGCAGGCAGGGAAACCGGACTTCATCGGGCACTTCAAAGGTAAGAGTCGCGAGCTTAATGAGATCGAGGCGCGCGGTCGGGGCAGACATGCGGCGCGGCCAGGACAGCGAGATAGCAATCGGCGTGCGCATGTCGGGAGCAGCGAGTTGGGCCATGACCGAGCCGTCGGTGTAGCTGACCATGGCGTGGATGATCGACTGCGGGTGAACGACGACGGCGAGTTGATGGGCTTCCACCGGGAACAGGTGGAACGCCTCGATCAGTTCGAGGCCCTTATTCATGAGGGTTGCGCTGTCTATCGTGATCTTACGGCCCATAGTCCAACTGGGGTGCTGCAACGCGTCTTCGAGCGTACAACCGGCGATCCGTTCGGCAGACCAGGTCCGGAACGGGCCACCAGACGCGGTCAGCGTGATCGTTTCGATGCCGGATGGATGGGCACCGGCCAGCGCCTGCATCACGCCTGAATGTTCGCTGTCGACGGGTAGAAGTTCGGCACCCGAGCGTTTGACTTCGCTCAGAAAAACGTCGCCGGCGGAAACAAGGCATTCCTTGTTGGCGAGCGCCACGCGGCGGCCTTGCCTGGCTGCGGCGAAGGTGGGCCTCAACCCAGCGGCGCCGACGATGGAGGCCATCACGCAATCGGCAGGCTGGCAGGCCGCGTCCTCAATGGCTGCAGACCCTGCTGCACACGCAATGCCGGTACCCGACAGGAGAGCCTTGAGTTCGGCGTAGTGGGTTTCGCCGCCAATGACGGCCAACTTGGCGCGGTGAAGAATAGCTAACTCCGCCAGAGCCTTAGCGTTGCATTGAGCCGTGAGCGCCACGATTTCGAACGTATCCGGCGTTTGACCTATAAGATCAAGCGTGCTGGTCCCAACCGAACCCGTCGCGCCCAGAACGGTGACGGACCGGACAGGGCTCATCGCATTGTGATTGGGACCTGCGTCGCTCATATTTAATCTCATCAGCCGCCGATGAGGAGCGCCGTCGCGGGCGCGGTCGCATTCAGGACGAGGGCATAAATCGCGGCGGCGACTGCAACCGTGACGACGCCATCCATACGGTCCATGACGCCGCCATGGCCTGGGATGATGCTACTCGCATCTTTGACGCCGAGGAACCGCTTCAAGCCGGATTCGGCCAAGTCGCCGCCTTGGGCGATGATCCCCAGCAACAAACCGATGATGCCCAGCCGAAGGAAAGAAGCACCAGGGATAGCAGACGCAAACGCGGCGCTCACCAGCGCGCTTGAGCCGACGCCACCGAGAAAACCGGCCCAGGTCTTGTTGGGCGAAACGGACGGCCACAGCTTCGCGCCGCCGATGGTGCGGCCAAACGCGAAGGCCAGCGTGTCGGTCGTGGCGACAACCAAAAGCAGGAAGACGACGGCGGCAAAGCCGTGGGTGGCGTCGAGGCGCATCCATATGAGCGCGGTCGCAGCGAGGCCCACATAGGGGACGCCCAGTGCGGAAAGCAGCGGCCGTTTCGAGAGCGTCAGCATAGAGACACAGATCGTGCCAACAAGCAGGACGGCCAACGCGAGGACCGATTGAGTGCCCGCCGTCAGTCCAATGGCTGCTGCAACGCAGACGGCATGAACGCCAAACGCTAAGTCGGCGGCGGCCGCGCGGATCAAGTGACCCCATTCCCAGCACATCACCAGCGCGGCCACGAGGATCATCAGAGCGGTTGGGATGGGACCAGCATAGACGAGCGCCAACGCAAGCGCCGCCATCACGATGCCCGAGCCCACACGCTGGCGCAGATTGCGGGAGGACGCCGACGCGGCTGCCGCTTTCCTGGCGATATCATTTTGCGCGATGTCATCGGGCATGAGTTGGCTCACGCAGTCGACCGCTTGCTCAAGCCGCCGAAGCGGCGATCGCGGGACCGGAATTGAGCAATCGCCTGTTCAAGCAGGTCGCGCCCGAAGTCGGGCCAATAGGCGTCGAGAAAGACGAATTCCGTATAAGCCATCTGCCACAACAGGAAGTTCGAGATGCGGATTTCCCCGCTGGTGCGGATCAGCAGCTCAGGATCGGGGATGCCTGCGGTGTCGAGACAAGAGGCAAAACTGGCTTCGGTAATCGCGGAAGGAACGAGGGCACCACTGGCGACCTGTTCGGCAAGGCGACGGGCCGCGAGCGCGATCTCAGCTCGCGAGCCGTAGTTGAAGGCGATGACAAGGGTGAGCGCGGTATTGAGCGCAGTCAGATCGCAGGCTTCGTCAATCAGAGCGAGCAGTTCAGGGTCTACGTTCGCGCGTTCGCCCAGGATGCGGATTCGGACGTTGTTTTGATGCAGTTCGGCCAAATCCTGGCGGATGAAGCGCTTCATCAGCGACATCAATTCGCTGACTTCCTCGGCGGGGCGCGACCAATTTTCGGACGAGAAACTGTAGATCGTCAGATAGGAAATGTTGAGTTCGATGGCGGCTTTGACTGTGCGGCGGACCGCCTCGACCCCTTTGCGGTGGCCCATGACACGGGGCAAGCCGCGCTCGGCGGCCCAGCGGCCGTTGCCATCCATGATGATCGCCACATGGCGGACGGGCTCTGGCTGCGAAGCCTGTGCCGCCACGACATTCTGCTTTTCGGCTCTGCTCTTGCTATCTGTCACGGACCGGTGATCTCGTGGTTGGGCCGAGGAAAAGACAATAACGCGGCTGGCGGGCGTGCCACGTTACCGAAAGACTACTACTCAAACCTTCTGGATTTCCGTCTCTTTGGTTGCAAGCGTCGAATCTACTTCCTTAATCAGCTTATCCGTCAATTCCTGGACTTTGACAGAATTCTTTTTGTGATCGTCCTCACTCATCTTGCCGTCCTTCTCAAGCTTCTTGAGAAGGTCCATGCCATCGCGGCGGACGTTGCGGACGGCAACCTTGGCGCCTTCGGCGTACTTGTGAGCGAGCTTGACCAGTTCGTTGCGGCGGTCGGCGGTCAGCATGGGGATGGGCAGGCGGAGCGTGGTGCCGTCCATAATCGGGTTGAGGCCAAGATTGGCTTCGCGGATCGCCTTGTCGACGGCCTGAACGTTGGTGCGATCCCAGACCTGCACGGCGATCATGCGAGCTTCAGGCACGGAGACGGTTGCGACCTGATTGAGGGGCATGCGCGAGCCGTACACCATCACCTGAACGGGATCGAGCAGATTGGCGCTCGCGCGGCCGGTCCGCAGCCCTTGCAGTTCGCGCTTCAACGCGTCGATGGAGGCGCGCATGCGCGTTTCCAGCGCTTGAATATCGAATGTCGACATCTCTCAACTCTCCTCAACGGGTTCGTGCAAGCATCGGGCGCAGGCCTCAGATGCAATTCTTATGATTCGCCGTGGATGACGGTGGCGCGCGCTTGTCCTCGCAGTACTTTCAGCAGATTCCCCGGCTCATTAATCGAGAATACGATTACCGGAAGTTGGTTGTCGCGGGCAAGGGCGATCGCAGCACCGTCCATGACCTTCAGATCACGGGCGAGCACCTCGCTGTAGGTCAGGTGATCGTAGCGGACGGCGTCTGGAAACTTCTTGGGATCAGCCGAATAGACGCCATCCACCTGGGTTGCCTTGGCGACGGCGGCGCAGTCCATCTCGATGGCGCGCAAAGTGGCTGCGGTATCGGTCGTAAAGAACGGATTGCCGGTGCCTGCGGCAAAAATGACGACCCGGCCACGCTGGATGTGATGCAGCGCCTTGGGCCGGACGTAAGTTTCGCACACGGACTGCATCGGGATCGCCGACAGGACGCGCGCGGGCGTATTGGCGTGCTCCAGGGCGTTCTGGAACGCGAGGGCATTCATGACGGTCGCAAGCATACCCATGTAATCTGCGGTTGCGCGATCCATCCCCTTGGCGGCACCCGACAGGCCACGGAAGATGTTGCCGCCGCCAACGACGACGGCGATCTCGGCCCCAGCCGCCACAGCCTCGGCAACGTCGCGAGCCAACCGGTCTACGACGCCCATGTCGATGCCATAGCCTGCGCCGCCCATGAGGGCTTCGCCCGACAGTTTCAGCATCAAACGTTTGTATTTGAGCGGCGGCGTCTCAGACATACAGGCGCACTCCATGCAAAAGCGGCCGGTCCTTTACGGGACCGGCCAGCCTGACTAACGCGAATCTCATGGCTTTCGCCAGACCCAACCGGTGCGACATGCGAACCGGTTGTGGGTTTTGGCTCTCAGCTCTTCGCCATCGATGCGACTTCGGCGCTGAAGTCGTCTTTGGGCTTCTCGATGCCTTCGCCGAGGGCGAAGCGGACGAACGAGGTCAGCTTGATCGGCGCGCCGACGGTCTTTTCAGCTTCCTTGAGGGCCTGGGCGACCGACTTGCTGTCGTCCATGACAAAGCCCTGCTCAAGCAGGCAGTTTTCCTTGGCGTACGTCTTCATCGAGCTGTCGGCGATCTTTTCGAGCACCTGGGGCGGCTTGCCCTTGTTCTTGTCCATGATGATCGCCTTCTCGCGATCCAGCACGTCTTTGGCAACGCCGGCGAGGTCGAGCGCGACAGGGTTACGGGCGGCAACATGCATGGCGATCTGACGGCCAAGTTCGAAAAGCGCCGGCTTGTCGCCCTTGCTTTCAAGGCCGACGAGCACGCCGATCTTGCCAAGGCCGTCGGCGACCTTGTTATGGACGTAGTCGGCGACGACGCCGTCGGCGACCTTCACAACAGCCGAGCGGCGGACGTTCATGTTCTCGCCAATGGTGGCAATGGCTTCCTTCACGACCTCATCGACCGTCGTGGTCTTGCCGGGATAAGGCATCGCGAGGATCTTTTCGACGTCGCCATTGGCGGCGGTCGCGATGCTGGTGACCTTGCGGACCATGTCCTGGAACTGGTCGTTGCGGGCGACGAAGTCGGTTTCCGAGTTGATTTCGAGCACGACAGCCGATTTACCTTCGGCAAGAACGCCGACGAGGCCTTCAGCGGCGACGCGGCCAGACTTGCTGCCGGCTTTCGCGAGGCCCTTTTTGCGCAGCCAGTCAACGGCTTCTTCAATGCTGCCCTTGGTTTCGGTGAGCGCCTTCTTGCAATCCATCATGCCTGCGCCGGTCATCTCGCGCAGTTCCTTGACCAAGGTCGCGGAAATCGTCGTCATGGGAAATCTATCCATTGGCTGGCCACGCGCCTCGCGCCATGAGATTGGGCGGTTCGAGGCTGGCGGGTTTGGTTTTCAGCTGATCGTGTTGTACTGGCCGCTGACGTTACACTGTCATTGCGACGAAAAACGCCTTCCCCACCAAAAAAGGCGGGAAAGGCG
Source organism: Hyphomicrobiaceae bacterium (assembly GCA_031365425.1). GTDB lineage: Bacteria > Pseudomonadota > Alphaproteobacteria > Rhizobiales > Hyphomicrobiaceae > JANXVY01. The sequence continues at coordinate 1,571 of JANLYB010000113.1, read as the reverse complement.
CGTGTTGCTTCGCCTTAGACGACCTTGGCGTCCACGAGCTTCTTGGCCTGGGTGACCCATTCTTCCTTGGCGATCTGGCCCTTGAGCTTCAACTGGCGATCCAGCGCCTGGACCTGATCGGCATCCAAGTCGGCGATCTGCCAGTAGTGGAACACGCCCGCATCGTTCAAGCGCAGTTCGAGCTTGGGCGAAATGGTCGTAATGCGCTTCAGGTCGTCGGCTTCGCCGCGGGCGGCGTCGATGCCCTTGAACGCGACGCGCTTGACTTCGGCGCCGGGGAGTTCTTCGCCGATCGGGTTCTCCATCGCGCCGATATCGACGCCGCTGCCCTGCTGCGAACGGGCGAGACCGTCGATGGCGGCGCGCGCCACGAGGTCGCAATACAGCGTGATCGCACGGCCGGCGTCGTCGTTACCCGGGATCGGGAAGTCGATGCCGTCAGGATCGCAGTTCGTATCGACGATGGCGACGATGGGGATGCCAAGCTTGCGGGCTTCCTGGATCGCGATCGATTCCTTGTTGGTGTCGATGACGAACAGGAGGTCGGGCGTGCCACCCATGTCCTTGATGCCGCCGAGAGACTGGTTCAGCTTGTCGCGTTCGCGCTGGATCTGGAGGACTTCCTTCTTGGGGCGGCCCTGGGGGTCGGCCAGGATGTCATCCAACTGGCGGAGGCGGCGGATCGAAGCCGAGATGGTCTTCCAGTTGGTCAGCGTACCGCCGAGCCAGCGGTGGTTCATGTAATACTGGGCCGAGCGCTTGGCGGCTTCGGCGATGGAATCCGACGCTGCACGCTTGGTTGCGACGAACAGCACGCGGCCACCGTTGGCGACCGTATCGGACACCTTGGTGAGAGCCTGATGCAGCATCGGCGTCGTCTGCGTGAGGTCGACGATGTGAATGTTGTTACGGGCGCCGTAGATGAACGGGGCCATCTTGGGGTTCCAGCGGTGCGACTGGTGACCGAAGTGAACGCCAGCTTCGAGGAGCTGACGCATATTAAAGGCGGGAACTGCCATTGGTCGGATATCCTTTTTCCGGTTGATCCTCCGTGACCCGTAAGAAGGCTCGTTTCGCATTTTGTTTGGTCGCTTGCTGCGCCAGCAAGTGCTGGCGGATCGCAAGCTCCGTGGACCGGATGGCCCCAAAACGGAAAAAAGCCCACCGGAGCGGGCGTCCGGGTTCTGTCCGGTCGTCCACAGTGGGTCACGTGCGTGATGAATGTGTGTTTAGGGGATGCGGGCGAGGGCGTCAAGCGGTGTAGGAGGCGACCAGTGGTCTGCAACGCGCCGCTGGACTCCATGCCGAGGAGTTTGTGGGGCAGGGAAGGTAAGGCACTTAGGACAAACGCTGAACATTTTGTGTTGCGGTGCGTTAAATGTAACTGTCCCTAATTCTTATTCTTAATTCTTAATTCTTAATTCTTAATTCTTAATTCTTAATTCTTAATTCTTAATTCTTGAATTCTTGAGGAGCAGTGCGCCCATAAACATCTACCGGCTCAGACTTGTAATATTGCAGGATGTCATTAGCCGACCAGAGCTCCCGTGCGCCGGTGGCAGGATGAATTA
>JANLYB010000106.1:0-17161 GCA_031365425.1 Hyphomicrobiaceae bacterium | reverse complement strand
CCAGAAGCTCATCTGGCCCCAAGGAAGGGTGTAGCCGAGGAAGCCGGTGGCCATCATCGCGAGGAAGATAAACACACCGAGGATCCAGAGGATTTCGCGGGGGGCTTTATATGACCCGTACTAGAGGCCGCGGAAAATGTGGAGATAGACGGCGATGAAGAACATCGACGCGCCGACTGCGTGCATGGGCTGGATGAGCCAGCCGTAGTTCACGTCGCGCTTAATGTGCTGGACGCTGTCGAAGGCCATGGTGTCGTTGGGCACGTAGTGCATCGCGAGGATGATGCCGGTGACGAGCTGGGCGACAAGACAGAGCGAGAGGATGCCACCGAAGGTCCACATGTAGTTGAGGTTTCGCGGCGTGGGGAACGCCACGAAACTGTCATGGACGAGGCGGGCGAGCGGAAGGCGCTCGTCGAACCACTTCGCGGTATTGGATTTGGGTTCGTAGGAGGAATGGCCAGACATGATGTCACCAAGGATGATGTACGGATTGAAGATTCAAGCGGGCTGTTGGGTTTGGTTCAACCGACTTTGATCTTCGAGTCGGAGACGAACGTGTAAACAGGCACATCGAGGTTGCGCGGCGCGGGACCTTTGCGGATGCGGCCCGAGGTGTCGTAGTGCGAACCGTGGCAGGGGCAGAACCAGCCGCCGAAGTCGCCTTTGGAGTCGGCGATGGATTGACCCTTGGGGATGCAACCCAGATGGGTGCATACGCCGACGAGGACGAGCCAGTTTTCCTTGCCCTTTTTGACGCGGTTCGCGTCAATGGCAGGAGCAGCCGGGTCTGGCAGGCCGCCGTTTTCTGCCGACTGATCGACCAGCGATTTGACATCGACGCTCTGGGCCTGCTTGATTTCATCGGCGGTGCGGTTGCGGATGAACACCGGCTTGCCGCGCCACATGACCGTGATGGCCTGACCTTCCTTCACGGGGGCCAGATCGACCTCAATCGAGGCCATCGCCAGCGCGCTCGCGTCGGGGTTCATCTGTTGCACGAACGGCCACAGCAGCGATGCGCCGCCAATGGCAGCGAACGTGTTGCCTGCCAGGACCATAAAGTCGCGACGATTGTGATCTTCGATGTCAGCCGACACGGATGCCTCCGAAAAAGCGAAAAGGGAGCTAAAGCGCCAAAGGGTTTCACGATAACCTTTGTAGCTTCAGATCCCAAGAAAAATGCGGGCGAACCCGCAACGATCAGGTGTGCTCTTTTGACATCGTTCACCGGACTGCTCAACGCGACAAAAGGGGTAGACCCGCGGTCACAGTAACTCAGCGCTTTTGTTTGCAAAAGGTTTGACCTGGAGGAGGCCAAGCCTTTTGGGTACGGCGCTCGCGCCGACAGTCCTTGGCCGCTTCGGTCAGCAAGAGCCGACCGCTAGAGGCATCATCTAGAATTTGGTAGAATGAGTGAGGCTTGCCGATGCGTATCGCCCTCTATCAACCTGATATTCCTCAAAACACCGGGACCATATTGCGGATGGCGGCGTGTCTTGGGGTGCGGGTCGATGTGATCGGGCCGACGGGCTTTGATATGAGTGACCGGTCGCTGAAGCGTGCGGGGCTTGATTATCTGGAGCATGTGGACCTGACGCGGCATACGAGCTTTGCGGCGTTTGAGGGAGCGCGGGCGATGGGCGAGCCGAAGCCGCGGCTGGTGCTGCTCACGTCGCATGGGGCTGTCAGCCATTTGGATTTTGTGTTTGCGGCGAGCGACATTTTGATGTTGGGGCGGGAGAGCGCGGGGGTTCCCGGCGCGGTTCATGAGGTCGTGGATGGGCGGGTGCGGATCCCCATGCAGGCGGGGTTGCGGTCGCTCAATATTGCGGTAGCGGCGGCGATCGTGCTGGGCGAGGCGCTGCGGCAGACGAGCGGGTTCGTGGGGCGATGAGGGAGTTGGGTGGTGAGTTCAGCGCCAGGGAAGCGGGGCTGCGGCGAGGCTGTCGAAGGCGGCGGCGAATTCGGCGGAGCCGGGCTTTGAGATGTCGGCGTCCATGCGCTTGTCGAGTTCAGCGAGCAGACCCGCGCCGGTCAAGTTCTGGGCCATCTTGTTGACGTAGTAGGCTTTTCTGGCGAAGAAATTGGGCGTCGGGGCGGCTGCGGCGCCCGGGTACAGCAGGATTTCAAGGCCGGTTCCGGGGCCGGCGAGGTTCATCAGTTCCATCTCGCAGCCTTGGAGCTGCGGTTTGCCGGCTTTTTCGGCCTCTTCCTTGAGGCCGAGCAGTTTGATGGCCTGGAGCATCGGGCCTATGTCGCCGTCGATGTTGATGGCGTGGATGCCTTGGCCTTCTGGGGTTTTGGCGAAGGCTTGATGGCGTGCCCAGACGTTGGGAACGGATTTTGCGTCGGCCAGCATGCGGGTCAAGACGGCAGCTTTGCCTTGCAGTTGGATGGCGCGTTCGCGGGGGACGTCGGAGCGGGCGGCCATCTGCTGGAGACGGGCGATGAAGCGGTTGCCGTGTTTAGCCAATTCGCTGACGGAATTGGCATCGAGGAGCTGGGCATATCCCAAGGCGGTCGAAATCGGTTTGCCGCGCTTGGAGATGGGATGGACGCCGGACTGCATGTCGGCGGTGCCCTGACCGCCGGTTTCAAGGGCATAGACGCGCACGACCTGGGCTTTGCTCAAGCCCAAAGCGACGGCTTCCTCGGCGTAACGTTCCTTAAAGGCGCGCTCAGACACGCGCTCAGGCGTGAAGCCGTAGACTCGTTTGGAGGCGGCGAGGAAATCCTCGAGGCTGGGGATTTCTTTCGGTGGTTCAGGCGGTTTTGGCTGTTTGGCCTCTTCCTCGTCTACGAATTGGGTCCAGGCGCGCCGCAGGTCCGGCGTGAGGTGGGGGCCTTCGTATTGGGGCGGGAAGCTCGGGACGTAGTCGCTGCCGACGAGTTCGAGTTTGGCGGCCTTTTTCTTACGGCGTTCGGCGCGCTTGCTTTCGACGGCAGCCCAATAGGCGTCGAGACGGCCTTCATAGGCGTGGCGGGCCGCACGCCAGGCCTGGAACTGCTGGCGCTGGGTTTCGTTTAGGCGGACCATGAATTCATCGGCGATGCCAGCCATGGCCGAGGTGGGAGACAGGACGGCTGTACCCGCTGCGGCCAACGCCAGGGCCGCGATCAGTGCGCGACGGGTCAGCATTGGCGGGTTCGTCATCGTCGTCATGTCCTAGAGCGGGCGGTTTTCGTCAGGGTGGCGCCGACGGTGTTCGTCACGTTGCGCCGGAAGTCTTGCCGGAAAGCTGGTTCACACTCTATGAACGCGCTTGCCTGGACATCATGTCAAAAGTGCCTGAGGCAAGCGTCGTTACGCTGAATTGAAGCCTGAAACATGGCAAAGTGTGTCAACGTAGCATGTTATTGGTAGCTCCATGATAGACGTGCCGCAAATCAGCCCTCAAGCTGCCGGTAGCCTGTTCGGCCCGGCTGGCTTTGCGGCGCACGCGCGGGCGAAGTTGACGGCTGCGCCGCAGGCGGGGACGATACCAAGCGATTTCGACCTCAATCCAGATTTCAGGCCGCCGGTCGCGACGCTGCGTCCTGCGGCGGTGTTGGTGGCGGTGGTTGCGCGCGAGGAGCTCACGTTGTTGCTGACGCAGCGGGCGGAGACGCTGAACCATCATGCGGGGCAGATTGCGTTTCCGGGCGGGCGGATTGACGGGGAGGGCGAGACGCCGGTGGAAGCGGCTTTGCGAGAGGCGGAGGAGGAGATCGGGCTTGCCCCTCACCTCGTGACGCCGCTGGGGTTTCTCGACACGTACCGGACCGGAACGGGATATTTAATCGAGCCACTGGTGGCGCTTGTCGATCCAGGGTTCACGCTGCGGCTTCAGGCGGGGGAGGTGGCGGATGCCTTTGAGGTTCCGCTCGCGTTTTTGATGGATCAGGCCAATCATCAGATGCACACCAAGATTTGGCAGGGGGCTGAGCGGCGGTTCTATGCGATGCCGTATGAGAACAGGTTTATCTGGGGTGCGACCGCGGGTATTCTGAAAAACATGCACGAAAGGCTGTTTGCCCTATGATCCGCGTTTTGATTGAAAATCTGCTGCTGTTTTTGTTGCCGACGGCGCTTTACGTTTCGTTCGCGCTGCTGGTACGGCCTTCAGATAGGTCTGCTGTTCAGGTTATCAATCGCGCACCTATACTGACGTTGGCAATCCTGGGCGCCAGCCTTGTTGCGATTGTGTTGTCTGTGTTCGGCAATGTGGGCGATGGGAAGCCGGGACAGGCCTATGAACCTGCGGTGTTCAAGGACGGGAAAGTTATTCCCGGCCACATGAGATGACATCCGATCACGTGATTTCCGCGCCGTGGCTGGCGTCGCCAGCGACTCAGGCGGTATTTGCAGCGCTTGAAGGCGGGGGGTACACGGCGCGTGCGGTGGGGGGCATCGTTCGCAATACGCTGTTGGGGTTGCCCGCGACCGATATCGATATTGCGACGAATGCACTGCCGGCCGAGACTATCCGGCTTGCGATGGCGGCTGGGCTCAAGACGATTGCCACCGGACTGGCGCATGGAACAGTGACGATTATCGCTCATGGAATTCCGTTTGAAGTCACCACGTTGCGGCGTGATGTGGAGACGGATGGGCGCCATGCGCAAGTCGCATTTACCGATAATTGGGCGGTGGATGCCGCGCGACGGGATTTCACGATCAATGCGCTTTATTGTTCGCGCGATGGCCGGGTATTCGATCCGCTTGGGGGCGTGGCGGATCTGCATCCGGTTAAAGTCCGTTTCATCGGTTCGGCGGGGGAGCGTATTTGCGAAGATTATCTGCGAATTCTGCGATTTTTCCGTTTTACGGCAACCTATTGCGCCGATGGCGTGGCCGATGGGGATGGGTTGGCGGCTTGCATTGTACATCGAGATGGCCTCGCGCGAATATCGGGTGAGCGTATTCAATCTGAACTCCTGAAGCTGCTTGCTGCGCCTCAGGCTGTTGGCGTCACGAAGGTGCTGGTCGATAGCGGAGTTTTTTCCGCGCTATTTGATCAGCGACCGCAATTCGAGGTGTTTTCGCGGCTGGCTGCCATAGAAACGGGACTCAAGCGGAGTGCTGATCCGTTGTTGCGATTTGCGGCGCTCGCGGTTCAAACCGCAGCGGATGTTGCGGCGTTCGACCGGCGATTGAAGTTTTCGGCGCGCGATCGCAATCGGCTTGCTCACGCCGTGACCAATCAGACTGGGATTGATGCCGGGCTATCTTTTGACGACGCGAAGCGGGCCGCTTACGGAATGGGAATTCCCGGCTATCGCGATGCAGTATTGCTGAATTGGGCGTCCGGGGATCGCCCCGTGGACGATGCTGCGTTTGCACAATTGGTGTCTTTGCCCGAGCGCTGGACGCCGCCGGTGTTTCCGCTTTCGGGGGGCGATGTGCGTGCTTTGGGAATTCCTGCAGGACCAGAAATTGGGGTGCTGCTGGCGCGGATCGAGGCCGATTGGATTGCCGGCGGGTTCGCGGCGGATCGCGCGGCGTTACTGGCGGCATTGCATGAACGGGTGGCGGGGCGGACTGGATAAGAGCACGCGCAAGACGGTCTTGCGCATTGTCCCACTACAATGTCAAAACCCGCAATGCTTTCGCATCGCGGGTTTTTTATTCCGTCTTTAGCCGAAAGACTTAGATCTCGAAATCGGCCATCTTCGCGCCTTTGCCGAGCTTGGCGACGAGCCAATTCGGCTTGCGGCCGCGGCCGGTCCAGGTTTCGGAGCTGTTGTCGGGATTCTTGTATTTGGCCACACCGGACGATTTGCCTTTTGCAGCGCCGCGACCACCGAACAATTCGCTGACGGAGAAGCCGGAATCTTCGGCGAGAGCAGCGATCTTGTGCTTGAGTTCGGCGCGCTCGCGCTCTTTAGCAATGCCGAGAGCTTTTTGGACTTTAAGGTCCAGTTCCATCAGGTCTTTGAGCGACATTTTGTCGACATTGGGGGTAGCCACGTTGACGTCCTTTCGTCTTGTTTGAAATGCTGGTCGATTGATTAGAGGGCTTGGTTGTCTGGCAACGGGTTCAGCGCCCAATAGCATGAGATGTAATGGGTTTTACTCCGCAGCACCGTTCATAGGTGGTAATTGTTCAATTATTGCTAATGAACTATATTATAGGACAATTCAAGCGGCAATCTGAGTGCAACACTTTTGACGCAAGGCGCTTATCGCGAAGTCGGGTCAATGGCCGATGTGTGCGAATGCAACCAGATTGCCGCAGATGCGAAAGCGAATGTCATCCTCCAAGTTGGAAAGGATGGGGCCGCCAATCGGTTGTCGATGTGGCTGCATAACGGGTCGGGTCAACGCTGGCTTGCCTTTGCGAAGCTGGGTGGGGGGATGAACCGGGGATGAATGGGCCATTCAGTGCCCATTCAAGGCCCCCGGTCCAATCTGCAATCACCCTGAAACAACACCCTTCCCCGGTGTCTCCCAATGGGGCGCAGCCGTCAGGGATGCTGCGCCCTACTCTCTTTTTCTGTTTCAAAAAGGGGCGGCCCTGAAGAAGGTCCGCCCCTTTTTGAGTCCGTCGCTTGCGCCGGAGCCTCTTCGGCGCTCCGGTCAGCAAGGGCCGACCGCTAGAAGGGGACGCTGCTACGAGAACGGTATGCTTCTCGGTTCCGGCATTGGCCAATTGCATTCATCCTTGGCAATGATTAGGCTCATGGCCGGCAGGTCTTGTGCTGTTTGCACTGGCGAACGTCTTCTCGCCGCCACCCTGCCGTTTAGACATGCCATTCATGGGTCAGCCGCCAGCGAATGTCGTCGTTCCGCCGCCCCCACAACTCAGTTGCAGGAAACCAGAGCCCCATGTCCTTCAAACTTCCCGATTTGCCGTACTCCTACGACGCGCTGGCGCCGTATATGTCGGTCGAAACCTTGCAGTTTCACCACGATAAGCACCATCAGGCCTACGTCGATAACGGCAATAAGCTGATTGTCGGATCGGGTCTGGAAGGCAAGAGCATCGAAGAGATTTGCCAGGCTGCCTATGCCGGAAAGAATGCCGGTCTGGTCAACAATATCGGCCAGCATTACAATCACATTCACTTCTGGTCGTGGATGAAGAAGAATGGCGGCGGCAAGAAAATCCCCGCTACGCTGCAGGCGCTGATGGAACCGCTCGGCGGCTTCGATAAGGTTCGCGCCGACTTCATCAATGCGGGCGTGACGCAGTTCGGTTCGGGCTGGTGCTGGCTCGCTCTGCGCGACGGCAAGCTTGAAATTTCAAAGACGCCGAATGGGGAAAACCCGCTGATGCACGGCGCGAAGCCGATCCTGGGATGCGATGTCTGGGAGCACAGCTATTACATCGACTATCGCAACGCGCGGGCAAAGTATCTTGAAGCGTTCTTCGATAACCTCGTCAATTGGGAACACGTCGAAATGTTGATGGGCTAAGCGTAAGCTGTTCAATCCGTGAATGAAAAAGGCCGCCCCGATGGGCGGCCTTTTTTATTGGATTGAGTTGTGCTCTCAAAAAAGTTTGGGCTGCCACCAGTGGAGGGCGGGGCGGATCAGGTCGGGCTTTAGGAGCCAGACGAGGCCTAGCACGATGACCAGGGCCACGATGGCGAGCGTGATGGCACCGGAGAGGGGGACGCGATAGCTCATGCCCGTCCCGGGGATGCCGACGGTGACCATGCGGCGTTGGGTGCCGAGATTTACGGTTGCGCCGTGGCCACCGAGGCTGAGGCTGACGCCGGATTTGCTCAGGTTGAGGTAGACGCCGGGGAAAATCGGAATTCGTTTTTGGAAGCGGAAACCCATGGGTCCCTCCTTTCGTTCAGACGGCTGGACGCTCGACTTGTAGTTACGGCCTTTTCAACCGAGTCGCCAACGCCTGCCAAACGAAATCACTTCAAATTGCGGAAGATGCTGATAGTCGCGGGAGGCTATCAACAGGATATTAGCTGCCCTTCACCGTGAAGGCGACGTCGACGTTGTTGCGGGTTGCGTGGGAGTAGGGGCAGATCTTTTCGTGCGCTTCTTTCACTAAGGCTTCGAGTTCGGCCTGGGGTACGCTTTGATCGATCACATTCATTTTAACGGCGAGGCCAAAGCCGCCGGCATCGCGGGGGCCTATGGTAACGTCGCAGGTGACCGACGCGTTCTTGGCGTTTTTCTTTTGCTGGGAGGCGACGAAGTCGAGCGCGCCGCCAAAACAGGCTGCGTATCCGCAAGCGAACAGGTGCTCGGGTGTCGCTGTGCCGGGTTTGCCGGGGCCACCCATTTCCTTGGGCACGGACAGATCGACGGAGACTGAATTATCGGATGCCTGGGTGTGGCCGTTGCGGCCGCCGGTTGCGGTGGCGGTTGCGGTAAACAAGGGTTTGATCTGCATGGGGGGCTCCTGTTAGTTGCGGAGGTGTACGGTTATGAGAGCAAGCTGATCTGACTTCATGATTCTTTTCTAACGGATCGCGATCTCGCGGTGAACCCACAACACGAAAGGGCAGCCGAAAGTTTCCACGACGCCACATTGACCGTGCGTCTTACGCATCACATACCGCCGGGCATGAAAATCCGTATCATTCCGCTGGTGGTTGCGACGGCCCTGTTCATGGAGAACATGGACTCGACCATTCTTGCGACAGCGCTTCCCACGATTGCGCACGATCTGGGTGTCGATCCGATCTCGCTCAAGCTGGCGATCACTTCGTATCTGGTGGGGCTGGCGATCTTTATCCCGGTTTCGAGCTGGGTTGCGGACCGGTTGGGGGCGCGGACGACGTTCCGGTGCGCGCTGATCATCTTTCTGGCCGCGTCGATCGGGTGCGCGTTTTCATCGTCGTTGTTTGGCTTTGTGCTCTGGCGGTTCATCCAGGGGGTGGGCGGGGCGATGATGACGCCGGTCGGCCGGATGGTGATCGTGCGAAGCATACCAAAGACCGAACTGGTGTCGGCGCTGGCGACGCTGACCATCCCGGCGCTGATCGGGCCGATGATGGGGCCGCTGATCGGCGGGGCTATCGTTACTTACACAGACTGGCGATGGATTTTTCTCGTCAATATTCCGATTGGGATTGTCGGGATTGTCATGGCGACGCTGTACTTTACGGACGAGCGGCCGCCTGCGACGCCGCTCGATGTGAAGGGCTTCATATTGTGCGCGGTTGCGCTGCTGGGGCTGATCCTGGGGGCGACGGCGCTCGGGCGGCATGTGGCGCCGGACTGGGCGATTGCATCGTCGTTTGCGATCGGGGCGATGGCAGCATTTGCGTATGTGAGGCACGCGGCAGACGCTGAGCATCCGCTGCTGGATTTGCGGCTGTTCGCGCTGGTCACGTTCAATGCGGGGATCTGGGGCGGGTCGCTGTTCCGGATCGGCGTGGGTGCCATTGCGTTTCTGCTGCCGTTGATGCTGCAGATTGGATTTGGACTGGATCCGTTGACATCGGGGATGCTGACGTTCGCCAGTGCGGTTGGAGCGCTGATCATGAAAATTCTTGGTGTTCCCATTCTCAATATGTTTGGGTTCCGGAAGGTTCTCATCGCTAATGGCGTGCTGGCTTGCGCGAGTATTGCGGCGACGGGGTGGTTTACGGCGCAGACGCCGCAGGCCCTGATCGTGGCGGTTGTCGTGATGACGGGGTTGTTCCGGTCGCTGCAGTTCAGCAGTCTGCATGCGTTGTCGTATGCCGACGTTGCGCCGCGGGAGGCGGGGGCGGCGACCAGTATCGCAAGTGTCGCGCAGCAAGTTTCGATTAGTATGGGGGTGGCAATCGGGGCACTTGCTTTGGAGTTGTCGCAGTCATTCCAGCATCATGCCAAGCCTGCGGCGGGGGATTTCTCGGTGGCGATTTATGTCGTGGCGGCCATCGCATCGCTGTCTATTATCCAGATGGTCCGGTTGCCCGCCGACGCGGGGAATGAACTAACTAGCCGGGTTCCTCGTAAGCAGGGGCCGCCGTCGTCCGAAGCTTGAAGGGATCCAGCCATGCTCCACACCACTCAGGCGACGCGCGGCATGGTCGTTGCGCCGCATCATCTGGCGGCGGAGGCGGGGCTTTCTGTATTGCGCGATGGCGGGAATGCCATTGAGGCGATGGTTGCGGCGGCCAGTACGATTGCGGTCGTCTATCCGCACATGAATGGGCTGGGCGGGGATAATTTCTGGTTAATCTCGCGCGGGGGGAAGCCGCCGGTCGCCATCGATGCGTGCGGGGCTGCCGCGCAGCTGGCGTCGGTTGGGTTTTATGCCGGGCACGGGTGTACGAAGGCGCTGCCGTCGCGCGGGCCGCTCAGTGCGTTGACGATGGCGGGGGCGGTGTCGGGGTGGCAGGCGGCGCTGGAGGTTGCGCGGTCTTATGGCGGGAAGCTGCCGCTGGCGCGGTTGCTGGAAGAGGCGGCGCACTATGCGCGGCACGGGTTTCCGGTTTCGGGAACGCAGGCCAAGAATAATGCGGGCAAGCGGGCCGAACTGGAAACGGTGCCGGGGTTTGCGGCGAAGTTCATGCCATCGGGTGCGCCGCCGGTGACGGGCAGCGTGTTCCGAAATGTCGAGTTGGCGGCGACTCTTGAGCGGCTGGCGGCGGCGGGGCTCGATGATTTCTATCGGGGCGATCTGGCGCGCTCGATGGCGGGGGAGTTGGAGAAGGCGGGAAGCCCGTTGAGGTTGGGGGACTTCGAGCGGCATAAGGCGCTGTTCGTGGAGCCGCTGATGGTCGCGCTTGCGAAGGGGACGGCTTACGGGATGCCGCCGCCGACGCAGGGGCTGGCGTCGATGATGATCTTAGGTCTGTTCGATCGCATCAAGCCTGCCGAGGCGGAAGGGTTTGCGTATGTGCATGCGCTGGTGGAAGCGACGAAGCGGGCATTTATCGTGCGCGACGCGGAAGTGACCGACCCGGCTTATATGAAGGTTGACGGGCGCAAGTATCTGGCGGCTGCTGACCTCGATGCGCGGGCGGCGACGATTGATTTGAAGCGCGCGATGGCTTGGCCGCATGTCGCCAAGAAGGGCGATACGGTTTGGCTGGGGGCGATCGACAAGGACGGCACGGCGGTCAGTTTCATTCAGAGTATCTACTGGGAGTTCGGGTCGGGCGTCGTGCTGCCGTCGACGGGGATTGTGTGGCAGAATCGCGGAACGTCGTTCGGGCTGGAAGCGGGCCATACGAATGCACTGCTGCCGTTGCGGCGGCCGTTCCATACGATCCAGCCGGCTATGGCGTTATTCAAGGATGGGCGCGTGATGCCGTATGGCACGATGGGCGGGGAAGGGCAGCCGCAGACGCAAGCGGCGGTCTATACGCGATACGCCGATTATGGGCAGGATCTGCAGACGGCTGTGACCGCGCCGCGCTGGTTGCTTGGCCGGACGTGGGGGTCGGAGACGACGAATTTGCGGATCGAAAACCGGTTCACGCCGGAGGTGATCGCAGCGCTATCGGCTGCAGGTCACGACGTTGAGGTTGTCGGGCCATTCGAGGAAGCGATGGGGCATGCGGGTGCGCTCGTGGCGCACGCGTCGGGTGCAAAGGCCGGCACCCTTGAAGGCGCCAGCGATCCACGCAGCGATGGACGCGCTGCGGGGTATTAGCTCTTTTGTTGCAAGAGGTTCGCCTTGAAGGAGCCAAACCTCTTGAGTCCGGCGCTCGCGCCGGCGCCTATTCGGCGCTTCGGCCACAAGGGTGGCCGCTTTTTCTTACTGGATACTACCAGCAGCCGTGGATCGACATGCAGCGGCGGAAGCGCCAAGTGCCTAGGCCCCAGCGTTCACGGCATTCATGCCGCCAGCGGACACAATGATTGACGTAACGGCCACGGTAGCCGACCGATTGGGCAAGCGGTTGGGCTTGAAGGTTGGGAAGCAAGGTCAGACCGGCGGGGGTGGCGTTTGCGCCCGACGCTGAGCCCAATGCTAGGCAAGCAAAACCGGCTGCGGCCAAAAGAGCTGTACGCATGAATATCTCCGTTTTGATATCGACGCCTTTCGAGTTTGGAGTGTTGGCGATCGATTTACTGGTTGACCTTCCCCGGTCGTCTAACTCTGGAACGTGTGACGTAGATCCAATCCGTCGAAAAAAGCACCGGCTACGGAATGGGATGGCTTTGCCGGAAACTTGCTCAGCTGCTTGAATTTGCAACGCGTTTTGTCCGGATTTGTGGCATTTCCAAGCACGATTGTCGTTCCGGCGCGCTTCCTTCGCTGCGTATTCTGAATGCCAGGAACGGTGTTCAGATGGGGAACGACATGACAGCAACGACGACCATGCCCGCCAGCGTCAGCGCGGCATCAAGTGTGCGATGGGTTCAGCTCTTGCTGGGCTTTATTGTGATGATGACGATTTCGTCGCCGCAGTATGTGTGGACGCTATTCACCACGGATTTCATGAAGACGACGGGATCGAAGCTGTCGGATGTGCAGTGGACGATTACGCTGCTGATCGTGCTGCAGACGTGGCTTGCGCCGGCACAGGGTTATCTGGTCGAGCGGTTTGGGCCGAAACTGCTGATTGGGCTTGGTGCGGTTTTGTCGGGACTTGGGTGGATCGCGTCGTCGTACATTACCAGTCTGACGGGGCTGTATCTGACGTACGGGTTGCTGTGCGGGATCGGGACCGGCATCGTCTACATCGGCATCGTCGGGCTGATGGTGAAGTGGTTCCCCGAGCGGCGTGGATTTGCGACGGGTATTGTCGCTGCTGGTTACGGGTTTGGCGCGATTTTCTCGACGTTTCCTATCGACGATATGATGAAAACGAAAGGCTATCAGCCGACGCTTCTGACGTTTGGGGCGATCTTTGCTGTGGTGGGTTTGATTGCGGCGCTGATGCTGCGGGCACCTGAAAAGGATGAGGTTGCGGTGAAGTGGCTGCTGGCCGGCGAGGTCGGGGCAAAGAATTATACGCCGACGGAAATGTTGAAGACTCCGATCTTCTGGCTGATGTTTCTCATGTTCTCGATGATGTCGACAGGCGGGTTGATGGTCATCACCCAGTTCAAGGCGTTTTCGGCAGCGTTTGGGATCGACGGCAAGACGATGGTGACGATCCTCGGCGTGACGATGGCGGCGATCCCGGCGGCGCTGACGTTCGACCGGATCACCAATGGTTTGACGCGGCCCTTCTTTGGATGGATCTCGGATAATATCGGGCGCGAAAATACAATGGCGATTGCGTTCATTATGGAAGGCATTGCGATCTATCTGATGCTGCAGTTCCGAACCGATCCGTTCATGCTCGTGATTTTGTCGGGCCTCGTATTCTTTGGCTGGGGTGAAATCTTTTCGCTGTTTCCCTCGACGCTGACGGATACGTTCGGGCCTGAAAATGCGACGACGAATTATGGGTTTCTCTATATGGCCCAGGGGGTCGGTTCGATTTTGGGCGCGCCGGTGGCCGCAATGATCTTTGAGAAGACCGGGAGCTGGCTGCCTGTGTTTTATACGATCATCAGTATGGATATCGCGACCGGATTGCTGGCGCTGTTTCTATTGAAGCCGATGCGGCGGGCGTTTTTGAAGTGAGAAAAAAGAGAAGGCCAGGGGACTCGGTCCCCTGGACCCCATGTTTTAAGTGGGGCGCAAATCGTCTAACGTTCCCTGACTGATTGGGGGAGCGGATGACAGCGAGCGAGGCGGCGGACATCGAGGCTGGGAAGGGGCATCCGGCTGGGTTGACGCCGCTGTTTTTTACCGAGATGTGGGAGCGGTTTTCGTATTACGGGATGCGGGCGCTGCTGACCTTGTTCATGGTCGCGCCGATGGCCGACGGAGGGCTTGGGTTTGCGACGGCGGATGCGGCGCGGCTCTACGGCAACTACACGATGGCGGTCTATATGCTGTCGATCCCTGGCGGGTATATCGCCGATCATTGGCTAGGTGCGCGGCGGGCGGTTCTGATCGGGGGTGTCATTATCGCGTGCGGGCATTTTGCGCTCGCGGTGCCGGCGTATGCGAGTTTTGTTATGGGGTTGATCCTGATCGCGCTCGGCACGGGGCTGTTGAAGCCGAATATTTCGGCGATGGTCGGAGGACTCTATGGGCGGGATGATGTCCGCCGGGATGCCGGGTTCTCGATCTTTTATTTAGGCGTGAATCTGGGCGCGTTCATTGCGCCGCTGATCACCGGATATCTGGCGCAAAGCGCGTCGTTCAAGGGCTTTCTGGCGGCGCGCGGACTCGATCCGGCGTTGAGCTGGCATTGGGGATTTGGGGCGGCGGGCGTTGGGATGACGCTAGGCTTGCTGGTGTTTATCCTGCAGGCGGACCGATTGGCGAGCGTTGGAGGACCGCCCGCCGAGGCACGGTTGCCGCTGGCTAAGACGGCGGCGGTACTGATCGGGACTGCGGTGCTGATGGGGCTGGTTGCGCTGTCGGATCGTAAGGGGTTCGAGGCGCTGTCGCTGTTGTTCGTCATGCTGCCGCTGGGGGCGGTTGTGTACTTTTCGCGCGGTCCCGATCTCGACCGGCAGCGGCTTGCGGCGGTGTTCGTGTTTTTTCTGGCGGCGATGATTTTCTGGGCGCTGTTTGAGCAGGCGGGGTTTGCGCTGGCGTTGTTTGCAGATCAGGCGACGGCGAGCACGTTGTTCGGCGTGGCGTTTCCCTCGGCTTGGTATCAGGCGCTCAATCCGTTGTTCGTGATTGCTCTTGCACCGGTGTTTGCCGCGTTGTGGTTACGAATGGGCGTTCGACAGCCGTCGAGCCCGGTCAAGTTCGCGATGGGGCTCGCGTTTTTGACGGCGAGTTATGTGCTGATGGTGCCGGCGGCGGCGCTGACGGCGCTGGGGCGGGTGAGCCCGCTGTGGCTGGTGGGGTTGTTTTTGCTGCAGACTATAGGTGAGCTGTGTCTCAGTCCGGTGGGGCTCTCGACCATGACGCGGCTCGCGCCGCCTAAGTTCGTGGGGCTGATCCTGGGGCTGTGGTTTCTGGCGGCGTCGTTTGGCAACAAGATCGCGGCATTGCTGGGCGGGGAGTTTTCGGCCGCAGATCCAGGAAAGCTCGCGACGTTTTTTACGACGCTGGCGGTGTTGGCAGGGGTTGCGACGGTGGCGATGCTTGTGGTTACGCCGTGGCTCAGGCGGTTGATGGGCGGGGTGCGGTGAGCGGAAAAAGGTGTTGGGTTTCGCCAAGGGGCTCAACCCAACCTACAGGTGAAGGTCAGGCGGTGGCGGTAGGCGTTGTGGCGCAGCGCGGGCAGTGGTGGCCGTCGAGCATGGCGTCATCGCAGACGGGGCAGAGGCGCGTAATGCCCTCGGCGAGGCCGTGGGTCACCGCAATGCGCTCGTCGAAGACGAAGCATTCGCCTTGCCAGAGGCTTTCTTCGGGCGGGACGGTTTCCAGGTATTTCAGGATGCCGCCTTTGAGGTGGTAGACCTCTTCAAAGCCCAGGCCCAGCATCAAGGCTGAGGCTTTTTCGCAGCGAATGCCGCCGGTGCAAAACATGGCGACTTTCTTGTGCTTTTGCGGGTCGAGATTGGCTTTCACGAACGCAGGAAATTGGCCGAAGCTTGCCGTTTTAGGGTCAAGCGCGCCGCGAAAGGTGCCGACATCGAGCTCATAGTCATTGCGGGTGTCGATCAGGACCACTTCGGGGTCGGATAGAAGCGCATTCCAGTCGGGGGCTTCGACGTAGGTGCCGACGCGGAGGGCGGGGTTGGCTTCGGGAACGCCGAGGGTCACGATCTCGCGTTTGAGGCGGACTTTCATACGCTTGAAGGGCTGGGTTTCGCAGGTCGAGAATTTGACGTCGAGGCCGGTGCAGCGGGGCTGGTTGGTGGGTGAGGACGGGGCTGGCGTCGAGGACTCGGCTGCGGCGAGTTCAGCGCGCAGGACGGTCAGGATGGCGTCGATGCCGGCTTTGCTGCCCGCGATGGAGCCATTGATGCCTTCGGGGGCGACCAGGAGCGAGCCGATAATGTCGTGGCGTGTGCAGGCGTCGAGGAGTCGAGCACGCAGGGCGGGCGGGTCGGTAATCGTGACGAACTGATAGAGTGCTGCGACGGTGTAGGTCATTTGTCGGCTTTCGGGCTCAACTATCGGCTTTCGCCTGGCGGCGGAGTTCTAAAACCGAAATTTCGAGCGTGTTGTCAACGATAGCCGGTTTCAATTCATTGATCCGCCTCAGTGATTTTTCGACGCTCCAGCCTGCGGCTTGGGCGCGTTCGATGAAGAGGGGCTGCTTTTCGCGCCCTGGGTCGGCGAGCAGAATGCGTCCGCCGGGGGCGAGGGCGCGGTCGAAGACGGCGAGTAGAGCTCGATGGTCGCCGCCGTCGTAGGCGATGTCGGCACCGAGGATGACGTCGTAACGGGCGGCGTCGCGCCAGTCGTGCCAGTCGCCGGTTTGGCAGGTGATGTTGGTGTTGCTGTTGAGTGCGGCGGTGCGCTGGCAGGCGGTGAGGGCCGATGCGTCGTGGTCAGTTTGGGTGACGCATGCGCCGAGCGAGGCTGCGACGACGCCGGTCAGACCGAGGCCGGCGCCGAGTTCGAGGACGGATTTTCCGGCGACGAGGGCGGGGTACTCGGTGAGGTGTTTGGCGAGGGCGATGGCGGATTCCCACAGCATGAGGCCGAAGGGGAATTGGGCTGCGGTTTCGGCGCGGGCGAGGAGTGCGTTTTCGTCGTCGACGGTATCGACCAGCCAGGTGCGGTTGCCGATGACAATTGAGCGGCGGACGAGGGGGAGGTTAGTCGTCATAGGCGGGGTCTGGGCAGGGGGCGGCATGGACGAGGATCGTGGAATGGGGCGTGATATGATAAGATCACGATAATGCTGTCCTTTAATATGCTTCATAGTTGAGCCAAACGGGCGAAGCTACATGCGTGTTTTCTTGACGATATTCAAAGTGATTTCTCTTGCTTTGATCACATTGTTGCTGCCCGTTAATTGCGGAGATGAAGCGCTGGGGCAAGATATTCCCGCGTGCGCGACCATTAATCCCGAGTCTGTCAAGGCGTTTGCCGAAGCCCGGAAAGCATCAAGCAATTGCCCGGTAGGTTGTCGAGGATGCGGCTGCAAAGGCGGGCCGGGGTATCGAAAACCCGATCGACAGTGTGCCAGCTATGCCGGACTTGTGCGCGATTGCGGTCCGCCCCCTCACGCTGGCTGTTCGCGGGTTTGCGCTCCCTTTGTGGGAGGTTGCCGCAGGCCGTCCGCGCAAGTGATAGATAAGGCCTCTACGGCTTTAGTTGAGGCCTTAAAAAATCGGCCGTCC
>JANLYB010000098.1:0-7994 GCA_031365425.1 Hyphomicrobiaceae bacterium | reverse complement strand
GACGCGGAGCGTTTTGCGGCTCCGCCACGAGCTGTGCCCGGACCGATCTTGCTGGCAAACATTTTCAAAAGCGATGATCGCAGACGCGACGCCGGACGGTATGGTTCGCAGTTCTGTACGCGGTTGGCTGGGGAACTAGGATTCGAACCTAGACAGGCAGAGTCAGAGTCTGCAGTCCTACCGTTAGACGATTCCCCATCGCCGCCCGGAGCCGAATGGCTCAAGGAAAGCGCGTAGGTAACAGCTTACGCTGGCCAAGGCAAGCATGCCGGGCCGCATTGGCGGTTCGCCGCAGGAATAGGTGCTCTCATGCGGTCAAAAAGTTCGATCGGAGAGCGGTCAAGCCTTTTCCGACCGGCCCTCGGCCAGTAGTGCTGCGACAGCTGATCATCATCCCGCTGGCCGCTCGCAGATGCCCTAGCTTCCGATCGTCCGCGTCAGCCAAGCCGTTTCATGGCGGCGGTGAGGCGTTTTACCTGGCCTTCGAGTTCGGCTTTGCGCTCGCGGGCTTCTTCGATGGCTTCGGGTTTGGCGCGGCTGACGAAATTCGGGTTTTCCAGCTTGGCGTCCATCTTAGCGATGTCGCTCTGATGGGCCGCGATTTCCTTTTCCAGGCGCTTTTTCTCGGCGGCCATGTCGATGAGGCCGGCGAGCGGGATAGCTGCGGTGGTTTCGCCGACGACGATCACGGCAGCGCCCTTAGGAACGGCCTTGGCGAACGTGATGCCGTCGAGGCGGGCCATGCGGGCGATGGTTTCCTCGTGGCGATTGCAGCGGTCCTGGAGCGCTTTGTCAGCACCGACGACGACCAGGGGGACCTTGGTTCCGGCCGGGATGTTCATTTCCTGGCGGACCGAGCGGATTTCGCTGATGAGGGCGACGACAAAGCCGATCTCGTCGTCGATCTTCGCGTCGGCGAGGCCGTCGAGGGTGGGCCACTGCGAGAGGCAGAGCAGGTTTTCCCGCGCGATGCCATGTTCCACCATGTGGGCCCACAGCTCTTCCGTGAGGAAGGGCATGAAGGGATGGAGCATTTTCAGGATCTGATCGAGCACCCAGGCGACGGTGGCGCGGGTTTCCTGCTTCTCGCCTTCATCCTCGCTGGCGAGCAGTGATTTGATGAGTTCCAGGTACCAGTCGCAGAAGATGCCCCACGTGAACTCGTAGACAGAGGTGGCGGCGTCGTTGGTGCGGTTGGCTTCAAGGGCTGTCGTGACGGCGTGGACGGCGCGTTCGGTTTCGCCTGCGATCCAGCGGTTGATCGGTTCCTTGATGTCTGCGGGCTTGAAATTCTTGGCGCGGACGCACTCGTTCATTTCGGCAAAGCGGGCGGCGTTCCACAGCTTGGTTGCGAAGTTGCGATAGCCTTCGACGCGCTGGGTCGAGAGCTTGATGTCGCGGCCTTGGGTCGAGAGGGCGGCCATCGTGAAGCGCAGGGCGTCGGCGCCATATTGGTCGATGAGCCCCAAGGGGTCCATGACGTTGCCCTTGGACTTGCTCATCTTCTGGCCCTTCTCGTCGAGGACCAGGCCGTGGATGGCAATTTTCTTGAACGGGACTTGGCCGTCCATGAAGTGCATGCCCATCATCATCATGCGCGCGACCCAGAAGAAGATGATGTCGCGGCCGGTGACGAGGACGGAAGTCGGGTAATAGCGGGCGAGTTCGGGCGTTTCCGCAGGCCAGCCGAGCGTCGAGAACGGCCAGAGCGCGGACGAAAACCAAGTGTCGAGGACGTCGGGGTCGCGGGTGAGGGCGACGTCTTTCTTGTAGTGGGCCTTGGCGGCCTTGGTGGCATCGGCTTCGCTGGCTTCGACGAAGAAGTGGCCGTCGGGGCCATACCACGCCGGGATCTGGTGGCCCCACCAGAGCTGGCGGGAGATGCACCAGGGCTGGATGTTATGCATCCACTCGAAGTAGGTTTTTTCCCAGTTCTTGGGGACGAACTCCGTAGCACCCGATTCAACCGCGGCGATGGCGGGTTTGGCCAGTTCGGCGGCGTTGCAATACCACTGTTCGGTGAGCCAAGGTTCGACGGGAACGCCGGAGCGGTCGCCGTGGGGGACGGTGTGGAGGTGGTCTTCAATCTTCGCTAGCAGGCCCTGGGCCTCGAAATCGGCGACGATGCGCTTGCGGGCTTCAAAACGGTCAAGGCCGTCATAGGGCGTTTGCGTGCCGGCGATTTTGCCGAACGCATCCATGACGTTGATCTGGGGCAGGTTGTGGCGTTTGCCGACTTCGAAGTCGTTGAAGTCATGGGCGGGCGTAATCTTGACCGCGCCGGAGCCTTTTTCGGGGTCGGCGTAGTCGTCGCCGATAATGGGGATCTCGCGGTTGACCAGGGGCAGGACGACGGTCTTGCCGATCAGGTGGTGATAGGGGCCTTCCGCCGGGTGGACGGCGACGGCGGTGTCGCCGAGCATGGTTTCGGGCCGCGTGGTGGCGACGACGATGAAGGTCTTGGGATCTTCAGCGTTGAAGGTGACCCCCTTCAGGGGGTAGCGGAAGTGCCATAGGTGGCCCTTGACCTCGGTCGGGATGACTTCGAGGTCGGAGATGGCGGTCTGGAACTTGGGGTCCCAGTTGACGAGGCGCTTGTCCTTGTAGATCAGGCCGTTTTTATGCAACTCGACGAAGACTTTGACTACGGCTTTGGAGAGGCCCTCGTCCATGGTGAAGCGTTCGCGGCTCCAGTCGCAGGAGGCGCCTAAGCGTTTCAACTGGTTGACGATCTGGCCGCCGCTTTCGGCTTTCCAGGCCCAGACCTTTTCGAGGAATTTCTCTCGGCCGAGTTCGCGGCGGCCCGGTTCCTTGTTCTTGGCGAGTTCGCGCTCGACGACCATCTGGGTCGCGATGCCGGCGTGGTCGGTGCCGGGTTGCCAGAGAACATCCTTGCCGCGCATGCGCTCGAAGCGGATCAGCACGTCCTGCAGTGTGTTGTTCAGCGCATGGCCCATGTGGAGCGAGCCGGTTACGTTGGGCGGGGGAATGACGATGCAATAGGGCGCGCCGTTGACGCCTCCGGCCTGGGATTGGCGGCCCGCTTTGAAGGCTTGCGCCTTGTTCCATTCGGCGGCGATGCGCGGCTCGATGGCGGCCGGTTGGAACGTCTTTTCCAGCATTGGAGTTCGGTTTTCCTGAAGGTAACGATTGAGGGGGCTAGGTTTCGCGCTTTGAGGCGCAAATGGCAAGCCTGTGCGGTGTCGCAAACAGGAAAGGGCACCGTGGGGGCGCCCTTTGATGGATTCCAGACCGGTTGCTAGCGCAGGGCTATTTTTCCGGTTCGGTTTTGGCCGTTACCGTGACAGCGTCGGTCAGTTCGATGCGGAGCGCGCGTTCGACGATGCGGGGCATGTTGTCGTCGAGCCATTGGCGCAGCATGGGCCGCAGCAACTCGGCTGCTGTGTCGTCCAGCGTGCTGGTCGAGATGGGTCTCAGGTGTGCGCCGCCGACAAACGAGTCGGGCGACGAGAACACGGAGACACCGGTTGCGGTGGCGACGGGCGTGTTTACGCCGGGTACGTCTTGCTGTGTGGCGGTGTCAGCTTTTGGCGGCGAGACCTCGACGGCGGAAACGATAATCTCTGGACCGGATTCGCGGCTCGAGGCCGCAAGGCCGGCGGCCAGCGCTCCGAGCGCGGAGGCGCTTGCGACCGATGGGTCGAGAGCTGCCGGTTCGGCGGCGGCAGGAGTAGCAGGGTCTGAGGTGACGGCTTCTGAGGCGACGAGTTCTGCAGTCGCGGCAACAGGCACTACCGGGCTGGGATTAGGCGTGGGTTCGTCCGCTGCTGCAGCAGGCGGGAGCGCTGAGTTGGCATCGGCATCCCGCTGCTCGGCGGGAATAGGGGCTGCCGTAGGAGACGCCGAAACGGGTTCCGGCACCGCCGGTGCGACGGGCGCAGGTTCGACCGCCTTGGGGGCCGGTTTCAAGAAGTCGAGGGTGGATGCCGGGACCGGGTCGGTCTGCTTAGGTCTTGGCTTCAAGAAGTCCAGCGTCGCGGCCGAAATACCGGTGGGGTAGGCTTGGTTTTCAGACGCCGCCGGGGCAATGGTCGCCGCAACGGAAGGCTGCGCGGCCGGAGCCCGAGAAGGTGCGGCAGGGCCAACTTGCGCAGCAGGGGCCGGGGTAAACGATACCGTGTCCGACGGGGCCGTTGAGGTCTGAGGGTTCGGACTTGAGGCCGCCAGGACCGTGGGTTCCGGGCGGCTTGTAAGAGGCTCAGATGGGGCGGGGCTTGGCGCGACTGGCGCTCCAGGGGCAAAACTGAACGGGCGGGCAGCAGGCAACGGACGCTGCTCCATCGGCGCCATCGACGCGATGACGACGGGGGCCGGACGGGTTGCCTCCGGTTGGGGTGGAGATGCCGGTTGGGGCGCCGTCTGAGACGGAAACGAGGGGGATGCGTCGAAGGATGCCGGCGGCTGGGCCTGCGGCGTCGTTCGCAATTCAGTCAGGCGGGTATTCGGCGGATATGGCGAGGACTGAGACAGCGGGAAGCGCGAAGCTTCGCCCGCGGCTGTGCCTGAAGGTGACGGGATCGATGTACGGCCCGACAACCGGTCGGCGGCCGCGCTATCGAGCGGAAACGGGCGCGACCGGGCGGGGGGCTCGGCAATGACGGCCGGAGCCGGTTTGGCGGCGGTCCCGGGCTGAGCGGCGGGCTTGGGAGGCGCGTCGGCCAGCATGTCGCCCAGGTCGTCGTCCATCAGGGAGCGGACCGGACGGGATGCAGGCAAAGGCTTTGACGCGTGGTCCTGGCGATCGCCGGGAACAATGCTGCCAGGTCCAAACACGTCGTTGAGGCGCGCTGTCAGCGAGGGCTGCGGCGCCGGAAACGACGGCTGGGTTTCCTTGGCTGCGGGCGAAAAGCCGGCGGGCGACAACTGCGGCAAGGGGAGGGGGGAAGCTGCAGCGGACGCCGGTTCATCAGCAATGATTTTCCGGATCGAGGCGAGGATATCCTCCATGCTCGGCTCTTCGGCCGTTTCCCGTCGGTTCATGACTCACCCTCGCTGTGGCGTTATATTTTTCCGGTTATTGGCCGCAGTCGTGAGTGTATCTCACGCGCTGGACCGGCACCGCTGGAAAAAGCGTTAAATCCCGTCAAAGGCGGGGATGTGGCAAGTTATGCCAGCAAACGCGGCAATCGACGAAATTATTTCATCGACTCGTGGTCCTCGCCAACAGTGCGCCAAGCGTCCAGATGCTCGCGGCGGCCATCGGCATGGGTAATGTCCAGGCCCCACCATTTGCGGCGGACTTCGAAGTAGTGCTCTTCGACGTCGTAGATTTCGCTCGAGGCGCCAAGTTCCTGCATATTGAGGCGGCCGATGGCCTGCACCAGAGCGTAGTCGTTGACGATCACGTTGCGGCGGGTGGTGACGAGGTTGACCTGTGCGTTCAAGTACGCCTGTTCGGCGTTGAGGACGTCTAGCTTTGTGCGCTGGCCAACCTTTTCTTCCTCGCGAACGCCGGCAAGAGCGATCCGGTTTGATTCGACGGCGGTCTTGTCGGATGACAACTGGGCACGTGCGGCCTGCTGCTGCGACCAAGCGGCGACAGCGAAGTTCTGCGCTTCGCTCTTGTTTCGCTGGATATCCTGCAGGGCTGCGACCTGGGTGTGTTTGGCCTGACGAACGCGAGAGTAGACGATCCCCTGTTCGTAAATCGGTACGGTCAGCTGGCCGGTGACGGTGGCGACGCGCGATTCCTCGATCGACTTGGAAGATTCGAAGTTGTCATTATAGGTTCCCTGCACACTCAGCGTCGGCAGGAGTTCGCCGCGGATCAACTCGACATTAAAGCGCGCCGTCTGCTCGTTGTAGAGTGCGGCGACAACCGTCGGCGATTCTTGAGTGGCGATGCCGATGGCGTCGTTCAGGTTTTTAGGCAGCATTTTCGACAGCGGCTTAGGTTCCGTCAGGTTGGACGGGGGATGGCCGATATAGCGCTCATAGGTGGCGCGGCTGGTCTTAAGATTGGCCTTGGCCAGCTCGATGGCCGACACAGCAGCGGCAAGGCTTGCCTCGGCTTGGGCCACGTCGGTTCGTGTCACTTCGCCAACCCGGAATTGATCCTGGGTGGACTTCAGCGTGTCGGCAAGCACCTTCTGATTGTTCTCGCGCAACTTCAGAATGGCCTGATCGCGGACGGTGTCCATGAACGCGGTGATGGCGCCGATCAGGATTACCTGTTCGGTGCCGCGAAGCGTTTCGCGTTCGGAGCGGACCTGAGCTTCGGCGACGTTGACGCCGTTGATAGAGCGAAAGCCGCGAAAAATCGGCTGACTGACGGTGATGCCGACGTTCTTGGGGTGAGTGGTGCCGTTGCCTGGGCTGCTTGGGGTCGTCTGCTGGTTCTGATAGCCGACCGAGCCGTTACCGGTAATAATTGGGCGGAATTGGCCATGGGCCTGAGAGACGTTCTCGTCCGTCGCGCGCGCGCGCGCACGCTCGGCATCGAGCTGCGGATTGTATTGATAGGCGGAGGACAACGCGCCCTGCAGTGTTTCGGCGTGGCTTGGAAGACCCCAGACGGCGCAAAGCGCGAGCGAGCTAATGGCCAAACCGGCAAGCCGGTCCACGCGTAGGGCTCTCAGTGGAGACAAGATTGAAACATCGATCATACTGAGCGCATCCTGGTCGCCTCTTCAGATTCGCGCAGAGGCCGAGGCGGCCAAAACGAACCTTTGGCGATCATGAACTGATTCCCTCGTGTCATTTAACGGGCATAACGACCATGCACACATGATCACGTGCTGTCCGTTGCGCAAACTCCACACCAGTACTCTATTTTACAACCCCTGGTGCTGATGCCGGGCCGTTGGAGCGAGTTCAGTAGAATCAGAAGGTGAAGGCAGCGGCGCGCTCGTAGCCCGGAAGCGGGGTAATGGCGGCTTCGAAGGCGGTGCTCTGACCAAAGGTGTCGCCCTGGCGCAGCCACACAGTCGCCCGGCCTACGCCGTCTTCATTGAGCACTGCGACAAGGCGTCCACCGGGTTTCAGTTGCTGCAACAGACCGGTGGGGGGAGCAAAGACCGCGCCTTCAAGAACGATGACGTCGAACGGGCCCTGCGTTGGCGCAGTCGTTTGCAGTGCGCCTGGCAGAACAGTGACGTTTTTGTCGTGTTCCAGCGCGGTTGTTGCAGCCGCCGCCAAGTCCATATCGCTTTCAAGCGCGACGACCTTTGAGGCCAGACGTGCCAAAACCGCAGCGCCGTAGCCACGGCCAGCTCCAACGTCGAGGACGCGGTCGGTCGATTCGACTTGGGCCAGTTGGATCAGTTTGGCTAGTGTGCGCGGGCTGAGCATCCGGCGAGCCGGGCCGCGATATCCCGCGTCATAGAGCGAGATCGATTCGTCCATATAGGCGAGCGTGGCGAGCGATGGCGGCACGAAGTGTTCGCGCGGCAAAGCGGCCATGGCGCGCAGGATGCGCCGGTCGGTGACGTCGCTAGGCCGGATCTGGCTTTCGACCATATTGGTACGTTGCAGCGCGCAGTCGATCATGACGATACCTCGGGGCGAAGGCTTGGGTGCGAAAGTCGGGGATGCGGAAGTCATGCGGCAACGGGTTGTGGACTGTCGTTTGAACGATCATACCGCCGGGGTCAATCCCGCGCCACTCTCTACCTTGGCCGCATGCTGTTGGCTTGTGCGGCGATAGGGAAACGTGTTATGCGCCCCCTTCTGCTGATTTTGCGACCCGTTCGCGTCACAGATAGGCCCCCGACATCACCGGGCGGTTCGAAAAAGTTGGCCTCGTGGCGGAGTGGTGACGTAGCGGACTGCAAATCCGCGCACCCCGGTTCGATTCCGGGCGAGGCCTCCAATACCATTAATTCTTAAATATTTTCAGCCTCTTAGCGAAAGTGGGACACCCCAAGCCTTTCTGGGTGGGACACTTTTGTTCCAGTTTTGGCCCATGAGAGAGTCGATAGGCTGGTGGGGTCAATTGGTCGTGCTGGTTCACAGTCCAAGGACATTTACAAGTG
>JANLYB010000072.1:0-3416 GCA_031365425.1 Hyphomicrobiaceae bacterium | reverse complement strand
CGCTCGCGAAAGCGCAGCGAAGCGTCGAGCATCACGTCGCCAACGAGCATGCAGCGACCCGCGGCAATTCCTTCGTGCGCCAGGTGAGTCATGGCCGTTTCGGTCGGCGCGAACAACCAGTGGCTCACATGGTCCGTGAGCACACGATTGATCTCCTCGGGCATGCGCCGGTTGAACGAGCGCAACCCGGCCTCCACATGCGCGATCGGAATGTGCAGCTTGGCGGCGGCCAGCGCACCGGCGAGTGTCGAGTTCGTGTCGCCGTAGACCAGCACCGCGTCGGGCCGCTCGTCGATCAGCACCTCCTCGATGCGGGCCAGTTGTTGGCCGGTCATCGCGCCATGGCGGCCGCCTCCGATCCCCAGGTTGTGCTTTGGCGCCGGGATGCCGAGTTCGTCGAAGAACACGTCGGACATGTTCGCATCGAAATGCTGGCCGGTATGAAGCAGCACCTCGTCGATGCCGACCACGTCACGCAGGGCATGACTGACCGCGGCGGCCTTGATGAATTGCGGGCGCGCGCCCAACACCGTGATGATCTTCATCCTTGTTCTCTTGTTCGTTCTCTGGCGGCTACCGGCCGGCGCGGTGGGTCGCGATCACGCGCTCGTAACATTCCAGCATCCGGTCCACGCAGTCTTCCCAGTCGTAGCGTTCGAGCACGAGGCGTCGCCCGCCGTCACCAAGAGCGCGGCGCAGCGCCGGGTCGAGCACGAGGCGCTTCAGCCGGTCGGCCAACAGGTCCGGTCGATCACGCTCGACGACGAAGCCGCTGTGCCCCTCGTCAACGACCTCGGGCAAGCCGCCGGCATCGCTGACCACCACCGGCACGCCACAGGCGCTGGCCTCGATCACGGCAACGCCGAAGCTCTCGCTGTCCATGCGGCTTGCCGCCACATAGATGTCGAGGCGATTCAGCCATTCGGGGACGGCGTCGTGAGCCACTGCACCGGCGAATCGGGTCGCGTCGGCAACGCCGAGTTCGATCGTCAACCGCTGCAATGCAGCGCGACTTGGACCGTCACCGACCAGCAACAGCCGCAGCTTCTGGCTCAGCCCTCTGGCCTGCAATTCGCGGTCAGCACGCAGCAGCGCGAACGCACGAATCAACGTGTCGATCCCGTATTTGTCCGCGAGCGACTTGACGGTGCCGATCGTGATCGAGTCGTCTGCCGAATCTCTTGGCATCGGCACAAAGCGCTGGGTGTCGACGCCGAACGGCGTCACGGTGATCTCGCGCAGCAGCCCGGGCACCAGGCGCATCACCTGCCGCGCCATGACCTTGCTGGTGGAGGCAATCGCGTCGGCGCGCCGCAGGTTCCAGCGCAGCAGGCGGCCCTTGATCCATGACTCGTAAGGGAAGTCGAACACGTCGCTGCCCCAGACCGAGAGCAGCGTCGGGCGATGATGCACAAGTGCCGCCGTCAGTCCGTAGCCACTGGCGTAGTGGGAATTGATCAAATCTGGGTTGACCGCGCGCACCAATCTCCGCAGCGCTAGCGCATTGAATAAGTAGCCCATCGTGCCTCGGTAGGGCAGGATGCGCGCGCTGATACTTGAGCGAGTCGAGCCGGGCAGCGGGTGTTGCGTCACGAGGTAAACCTCATGCCCGCGATCGCGTATCGCTCGAAACCATCGCTGCGTATGGATCGAGTTGGCCGGCCCGAGAAGCATGACTTTCATCGAATTTCCACTCGCCGTGTCCTAGATGCCCACGAGCGGAAGAGCAAACCCCGTCGGAGAAATCGGCACAACCACTCGGCACTCACCACAAATGTTGTCAGATAGACGAAGTATCCGAAGCCGATAACGGAGTTGCCACGCCCAACCATGAGCATGCCAACGATGACAGGCCCGAGCACAAGCAATGCGCAAAGATTGCTCAGCCGATCCAGGCAACGATCGACGAAGACACATAGGGCACCCACGAGAATCGAACTGAGCACCAAGGAAGGCCACCGACCCGCCACAAACAGTTCCCCAAACAGGGTTGCGTGAACTGAGCCAAACACGCCGGTCAGAAACGATTCTTGCAGCAGCGCGGAACCTTGCGCACCATCGAACAGGCCCGCTGAAAACGCGGATGCCCACAATTGATAGGTCACATCCATCGGCTTCTCGAACGGAGCCCATGAGCTTGGCACAAGTATCAACGCGAGGCGGACGACTGACGTCATGAACCCATAAGTACTGGACGCCGCAGAGTCAATCGCAAACACGAAGTACTCTGCAATTGCGCTTTCTCCGCCTGAAATATCTTGCTCGGCAGGGCTCGAGCGAAACAGTTCCAAGAGGTTCCCTTCTTTCAGTACGTCAACCAGTTCTGCCATTCCGAAGCCACGAATGAAGCGCAAGGAAACATGAACGAGAAGTGCAATGACTCCCAACGCGATCAGAATGCGCAGCCGAGCCCAGCGCGACTTTGAGCGCGCAAGCATGATCCATCCGAAAAATGCAAGCGCCCCCAACGCGGCCGCTCTGGAGCCCGAGAAGACGAAGCAAATGAGATTCAGCCCAAGTAGAGCGATTGCCTGTGCTCTTCGACCCGACAAGACGGCCGAAACAATTCCCGGGAACGAGAGTAGAAGAAGAAATGTCGCGACAACGACAGCAAAACCGTCTTCCGCCCGTGTTTCACTCCAAGAAAGACTTAGATCGTCCCGCGAGGCAAGAAACAAAGCCATGCTAAGCACGCCGGCAAGCGTCGCCCAGCGCGCATGGGTACTGGCATCAGCTTCAATGCGATCAACCCATCTCGTCCGGCTCTCGCTTCTCCGCGGCAGTACCCACGACTCCCAGAACGTCACCGACCCCATGAGAAGGACAGCGCCAACAAAATAGACATGAGTGGCGGCATACACCCGGTCAGCCGAAAACTCTTCAACAAGCGGCGGCACCAAACTTAAGGTGATGAGTCCATATGTCGCCAAGGCACCAAATAGCACTGCATAAATTCGCCCTTGGCCGAGCGCGTGCCAAGCAGCGACAAAAAGCGCGAAGCTAGGAACTGCGAGGGCGGCGTACGCAATGCTCGCCTCGATGATTGCGCCCGCATTCATCTTGGCAATTCTTGCAAGTTGGGCGTTGGACGCGCGAGTACAAGCACGGTGACAGCAGCGAACGTCGCGCCGCAAGCCCATGCCGCCGCCATCGAGGGCAGCAGCGCGGCAAATCCAATGCTCACCGCCATCGCCAGAACGCCCAATCGGATCAACTCGGCGAACGCCGGCGCCCAGGGCCGCCCCGAGGCATTTGCCCTGACCGCCGCGATGCGGGTCACGACTTCGGCAACGGCAACGGCACCAAACGTCCATTTCAGATCGCGCAGGTCGGCATAGGCCCGAAAGGAAGCGGGCATCGGCAGCAGGCCTTGAATCAGGAGCAAGGGTGCGATCACCAGCAAGGTCGCAAGACCC
>JANLYB010000067.1:0-20109 GCA_031365425.1 Hyphomicrobiaceae bacterium | reverse complement strand
GCGGGATCGACAGCCACCACTCTTCCGTGTTGTCGAACACGGGATCGATATCGAAAACGACGCCACGAAATGGATAGAGCTTGTGACGGACCACGCTGCCCACCGCAAACTTTGCCATCCGCGCACGGCGCTTTGTGCGCGGTGCAGCGGTCCCTTTGGCGTCGGACTCAACGTCAGCCTTGACGCTAGCTTTGGTCCGCGCCTTTGATGCGGCCTTTACTGGTCTTGTTTCGCTCATGGATCCTACTTGCGAACGAACGGGCATCCGCTGTCAATAATCATTTCCGCGAAAGATGAACGCCTGTGCCTTCCAAAGCACGGCGACGGTTCAACCGCGGCCCTGCAGCGCCGTTACAACCCGTAAGCTGCTGCGAGCGCCTTATCCTTGGTTGCTACGATCTTTGCGAGATCGACGATCACTTTTGCCTGTTTCCAGGTCGCATCGTCCTGCATTTTGCCGTCGAGCATCACCGCTCCGGTGCCATCGGGCATCGCTTCGAGGATGCGCTTGGCGAACGCGACTTCCTTGACGTCGGGCGAAAACACGCGCTTGGCAATCTCGATCTGCGAAGGATGCAGCGTCCAGGCGCCCAAGCAGCCCTGCAGGAATGAGTTACGGAACTGCGACTCGCACGCAGCCAGATCGGCGAAATCGCCGAACGGCCCGTAAAACGGCTTCAACCCATACGCGAGGCACGCATCCACCATCTTGCCGACGGTGTAGTGCCAAAGATCCTGCTGATAATAGACGCGAGCCGCCGATTTGTCCGCCGTCGGGTCGGCCACCACCGCATAATCAGGGTGCCCGCCACCGACGCGCGTGGTCTTCATGCCGCGCGAGGCTGCCAGATCGGCCGGTCCAAGGCTCATGCCGTGCATGCGCGGTGAAGCCGCTGCAATACCCTCGACGTTGTTGACGCCCTCCGCTGTCTCCAAAATAGCATGGATCAGGATCGGTTTCGTCACTTTGTGCTTGGCTTCAAGCTGAGCGAGCAACTGATCGAGGTAATGAATATCCCACGGCCCCTCGACCTTGGGCAGCATCATCACATCGAGCTTGTTTCCGGCTTCCGCGACGAGCGTCGTGATGTCGTCGAGTCCCCATGGCGAATTCAGGCAATTGACCCGTGTCCACAAACCCGTCGAGCCGAAATCGAATTCGCGCGCCATCGACACGAAGCCGGCCCGCGCCTGCTCCTTCTCGCTGGCCGCAACCGCATCCTCGAGGTTGCCGAGCACGACGTCCACCTGGCTGATCGTATCTTTGAGCTTGGACCGGATCTTCTCGTTATGCGGCGGAATGAAATGGATCATCCGCTCCAGCTTCACTGGCAACTGCCGGTAAGGCTCGGGTGCACCAATCGCCAACGGCGCAAAAAACTTGGCAGGAGTCCGTGATGCGGCCATGGGTGTAAGCTCTCGAAGTGTGTGAAAAATGCTGCACTGCAGTTAAAGCCCACACTTTGCCCTCAAGTCAACGCGCCTGAGAGCCTGTCTCGATAGATTTCATGCCATTTCACGGCCCTAGCCCGAGCCGATCCGCCAGAAGCGCACCGGAGGCCGTAGCCGTAGCTACGGCCGAGGATCGCGACGCCGCGGGCGGCCGGGATCGGGCCGCCTGCGGTCGCGCTGGAACGGCCCATCTAGTGCGTCGCGCACCTTGCCGATACCTATGGGTATCGGCTGCGCCGCCGCTCTTGCCATCTGAACCATTCCAACGCGATGAAATGATATGAAATCTATCGAGACAGGCTCTTAACTCCACCGCCGATTGCTCCACATCCATTGTTCGGGGGCTTCGCGCACCCAGTCTTCGAATTGGCGGGTCATTTCTGCTGTCGCCCAACGGATGTCCTCACCCTGATTGGCCGTGCGTGGGATCCGCAACTCTTTCATTTCGATCTTGAACCGGCTTTCATTGCCGACCCGCAGGCAGCGCGCCATCCAGATCCGCGCCCCCACCCGCCGCGCGATCATCGGCGCAATAGTCACCGTACGGGCATCCTTCCCAAAAAACGGCACTGGCAAGCCGTTCCGGTCGTACAGATCGCACACCAGCCCGAGCTTTTGCCCGCGCCGGACGTGATCCATGAGCAGCCGGCCCGTCTTCTGATCGTCGCCGTGATCGCCCTCGACCTTGCCGCGCCCGAACAGCCCGCCAGGATACAGATTCCGCCGCTGATGGCGCAGATAGGCGTCGATGTAGGGATTGTTGACGCTGCGATAGACTGCTGCCGGACGCGTCCCCGCCACCGTCAATGGCCAAGCGGCCAACTCGTAGTTGCCCTGATGCAGCGAAACCCCGATCACCGGCCCCAGCTTGTTCTTGTACCGGTCAAACACCGCCGACGTGACGATCTCGATCCGGCCCGGATCCATCACCAGCCGGTCGATCCACATGGTCTCTACCATGACCCGGCCGAGGTTCTTCCAATGGGCCCGCGCGATTTTTTTGCGCCACTCCAACGGTTTGTCTGGGAACGCGATTGCAAGATTATCGAGGGCCCTCTGGTGCCGCTTCGGATTGACGAGCGGTGCCAGCCGGCACCACGCCGCCGCCGAAAACCATGTCCCAAACGACAAGGGAAGCGTCCGGAAAATCCCGATCACGAACCGCAAGGCGGCATATTCCAGCTGGAATTGCACATCGCGCCAAAGCGGCAATGAAGTTTCGGTCGCAGCCATCTGATTGAAGTCGCCCCTGACAAAAACCGCAATTCCGCGCGGCCCCATCCGCCTATGCCCATCCAGGAGCGATCCAGTCAAGCAGTTCGGGCATTCATTAAACCTGCCAACCTTTAAGGCAGCGAGCCCGCCCTCATCATCCGCGGCAATGCACGTGGCGCCATCCCTTGCGCAATCACTGCCCGCCGCAACGGTCCAATCGCCGACAGGAGATGCAACCCAGCTCCGCGTGCCAGATGGACAGGCACAAGATCGCTCAGTAGCGACCGGTTGAGCGCATCTACGGCGGTCATCCGCGTCCCGACGTCGCCTGTACGTGCCTTGTTGTAAGCTTCAAGAGTCTCCTCGCCGCCCGGATCGCGGCCTGCATTAACGGCATCGCTCACGCAATCAACAAGGTGTCCGATATCCCTGAGCCCCAAATTGAGCCCCTG
Organism: Hyphomicrobiaceae bacterium; assembly: GCA_031365425.1. GTDB lineage: Bacteria > Pseudomonadota > Alphaproteobacteria > Rhizobiales > Hyphomicrobiaceae > JANXVY01. The sequence continues at coordinate 16,990 of JANLYB010000067.1, read as the reverse complement.
CGCCCCTATTGGCGGCATCACATGGGCCGCCTCGCTGACCAGCATCACGCGCCGCGCCGCAAAGCTATCCGCCTTCATCCAGCTGAGCGGAAACTGGCCCTGGATCGTTAGATCGCCGACGTTGCCAAGCAAACCCTTTAGCCTGGCCTCAAGCGCTGCCACAAAAGCCGCGTGCTCTAACGCCATCAGCCGCGCTCCGATGCTACGGCGCTCGATCCACACGAGACTGGATGCCAATCCCGGTAATGGCACCGTCGTGCACGGACCCGCTGGCCCATGCAACTCGGTTGAAATGCCCTCATGGGCCCTTTGGTGCCGAAAGTTCGCCGTGATGGCAACCTGATCGTAGGCATGACTGCGTGCGCCTATCCCAGCCCCTGCGCGGCAGACCGATGTCCGCCCGTCTGCTCCAACCACCAGCGCGCCAGTGATGGAACGTCCATCGCTCAGCGCCACCGTCACCTTGCCCGCCTCAGGCAAAACCGCGGTCGCAATCGCACCCTCTATCCATGTCAGTTGATCGCCCACGCCATGCAAGGCTTGGCGTAAGGACACGTTCAGCGCCCCATTGGGCACGTTATATCCAAACGTCTCGAGCCCGATCTCGGCTGCGGAAAACACAACTTCCGGCGCCCGCAGCAGGCCACCCCGATCATCGACGATACGAATGCCGCTCATCGGAGCCGAAGCTGGCATACAAGCGTCCAGCACGCCCAAATACTTCAGCAACGCGAGAGATGGCGCAAACAAAGCCGCCGAGCGCGCCTCGCCGGCAGTTCCAGCCGCCGCCGGCGCGGGCGTGACGAGCGTGGTCGCCACGCCCTCTTTGGTAAGGGCAAGCGCGGCAAGCAATCCTGCTGGTCCGCCGCCAACGACGATGACTCGCTTGCGCTCCATTTCGACCATCCTGATTATGTGTTCCTTCTCCAGCGATCGGAAAAGGCGGTTGCCGACGGGCTTAATCCAAGATGTATGCCTCTGGATACCGTCAAGACGGAACCGTGGCGTCAAACCCAACTCAAGTTTGCGGTATCAGACCGTTAGGCCGCCCGATGAGGCTACCCGATTTACCTTGCCGCCCGCGGCCAAAATTGCGAATCAAGCAGTTAAATTGACTTTTCCACCCTTTCCCGAATCGCAAACGTTGCAAACATGCAACTAAGCAAGGTTGGATATCGCCACACGGTCGTTTGCGGTTTACGTGCCTCTGGGCAGCGGCTAGGAATTGGTCAGGCAGAACGTGCTGCAGCGGTAATCGCTAGGTAGAGTTCGCTGAAAATGGTGCCCGTCGCGTCTGTGTTCGGTCGCTGAGTTGGTTAGTACAAGGGAGACAATTGCATGTTCGGGGGACTTCTGAAGTCGACCAGTCTCGCGGCCCTGGTGGCCGTTGCAGGCGTAGCAATTTCGGGCGTTAGCGCCCAGGCAGCAGATTTGGGCGGCAACTGCTGCGCTGATCTCGAAGAACGTATCGCAGAGCTCGAAGCCACCACTGCTCGCAAGGGCAACCGCAAGGTCTCGCTGACCGTTTCGGGTTACGTCAACGAAGCCGTCCTCGCTTGGGACGACGGCGTTGAGCGCAATGCTTACGTTGCGACCAACGAGCGCGACCGCTCGCGCTTCCGTTTCGTCGGCACCGCCAAGATCGACAGCTCGTGGACCGCTGGTTACCTGCTCGAAATCGGCGTTCGCGGCAACCGCCAGAACCAGACCAGCCAGGATGTTTCTTCGACAGGCAAAGGTCTCGATGTTCGCCACTCGGCTTGGTGGCTCCAGCATAAAGACCTCGGCAAGCTCTGGGTCGGTCAGACCTCTGAGGCCACCGACGGCATCACCGAAGTCAACTTGGCCAACACCAACCACTTCGCCCACGCCCAGCTCGATGACTACATCGGTGGCTTCTTTATGCGCAGCGCAACCGGCGTAAAGAGCACGAACTCGATCGCAAATATTACCGGCGTTGGCTCGGGCGGTAACAATCCTGGCGAAGGCACGCGCTTCAACCTTGTCAAGTACGAAACGCCGACACTTGCTGGTTTTGTCGGTTCGGCATCGTGGGGTGAAGATGATCTTTGGGACATCGCTCTGCGTTATGCTGGCGAATTCTCGGGCATCAAGCTGGCAGCAGGTATCGGTTATACGAACTGGGACGACAACAATAAAGTTGTGAACGCAGTAGGGGTTGCTGGTTCTAGCAACCGCAACTGCGCCCGAGCTGCTGGCACCAATGCATCGTGCGATGAACTCGGACTGTCGGCCAGCATCATGCACGTCCCGACCGGTCTCTATTTGACCGGTGCATACGGACACCGCAACGAAGACCATCGCACTCAGGTTGTCGGCCTTGCTAATTCAAAAAACAAAGACGACTTCTACTACGTCCAAGGCGGCATCGAGCAGGCCTTCTTCCCCCTCGGCAAGTCGACTTTGTTCGGTGAATACTTTGACGGCCGCTACGGTGGCGCGATCAACACCACCGGCGCCGTCAGCGTCGGCCGTACGGATGCGGGCCTCGGCTTTGGAGCTGCTCTAATCGCTTCGTCGGAAGTCAACTACTGGGGTATCGGCTTCAACCAGAACATCGCCGCTGCTGCCATGGACATGTACGTTAGCTTCCGCAATTACGAGTTCGACGTCACGAGCACGACTGGCCAGAAGGCCGTCGTCAACGACATGCAGACTGTCACCATGGGCGCCAAGATCCAGTTCTGATCTCGCGCAATCACTAAGGGGGAGCCACGTCAAGTGGCTCCCTTTCGTTCCTCCACTGACAACGGCTTACTGGGAGGGGTTTTCCCGCGTTGTTGCTGCAGTGCCACATGACTTCAAAACAACACATCCGTAGCCAAATCTTCAGCGCGTATTAACTGCAGTCGATTGAATCTTGTGCTCTAAGTCCGGCTCTACCATTCTGTGTAAAACGTGGTGATGCCTCGCATCGCAGGAAGTAAAGAATGTCGCTGCTCAAATATCTTGCCATCGGTTCCTCACTCGTCGTGCTCAGCACGGCTGCGTTCGCATTCCAGGAACAAAATTCCGGCGGCGCGCCCGTGCCTGCTCAGGTTCCTGTTGAAGTTGTCAAGCCGGTCGAGTTGTCGGCTCCTGGCACGACGGACCTCAAGCCCACGGTCGGGACCGAAGTGCGTATCCCCGGCCTTGGTAAGCTCGGCAGCTTGCCCAAAATGGATTTCGGCCTCGAGTTGCTGTACGGCGCATCCGAAGCAAAGCAACCCGATGCACAGTCGCGCGACGAACCTCGGGACGACCTGACGATCCGCGGCTCGGTGAAGCACAAGTTCTGAGCCTAAGGCCGGCGCTTTTCGAGCGAACGATGCGCCGTTGCCTCCGCCAGCTTTGACTTACAGCACGAGGCCAAATCGACGGACTGCAACTAACTTAGTCCCGATCTTTAACTACCTTACAAGCGCATAACGGACGTCCCGGGCCTGACGCCGATATGATAGAGGACAAGACAGCCCGCCAATCGACGGAGAGTTCGTGCGCAGACAAATGATAGCGCACTTTCTAGCAGCTGCCGGCGTTCTTTGCGCCATGCTGGCGTTGCTCGCCGTTTTCGATCAGGCGTGGGAGCAGGTTTATGGCTGGCTTGGTATTGCGTTGATCATCCAGGCCGCCAGTGCCAGCGATGCTGCACTTCTCCCGTTTATTGACAGCTTTGAAAGTTACGATGTGGAGGACGAGGCTCAGCCCGCTCCCATCTCCCCCATCGCCGCGTTCCTCTCGACGGTGTTTGTACCCGTTGTGGCTATGCTGCACGCGGGCTTCCTGGACGGCATAGCTGGAGCGACGGTCGCCGGTATCATCATGCTGGCAGCTCTTTACCGGATGGTATTTATGGTCCAACCGGATCATGCGGTGTCGCGCTTCGTCGGCCTTCCAGCGGGCTGGAGCATCATTGGTTTTTACCTTCATACCTTCGATGCCACACCTCTGGCCGCAGTGCTGACGATTGGTCTGGGGATCGTTTTGGGATTAATGCCATTGAATTGGCCCAACCCCCTTCACAGCGAACGCTGGCCGTTCATGACCCGCGCTGTGATCGTGCTATGGTTTGCCACTGCTGCCGTCACACTTGTCCGTGGCTTTCAGGCGACAGCGCCCCTAACGAAAGCAATCCTGCTTGCCATCGCATTGTATGGCCTGCTGCTGACAGCACTATTGGCGCGCGCAACTGCCACCCCAATCGAGAAAAACTGAAATAGCTCGGCGCGCTGCCGCAGCTTCACATCGTCTTGCCGATGGCTCGTTCGACAGCCAACGCGTCGATAACTGGCGTATTCGGACAATATTTCGCGACCCGCTCGTTGGCATCTGCCAGTTGAAAATCGTGACGGCATTGCTCTGTGTCGGTGCATGTGCTGCAAACACGCTTGAGTTCCGCCATGAGATCAGGCAGCACGGCATTGACATAGTCACTGTCCAACCCAGCGGTTTCGAGCCGTTGAGGAACCAGCTCGTTAGGGTGATCTGGCTTGTTCGTCTCCTGGCTCGGCACCGGACGCTTGTAGATTCCAAACATGGCCAGCCTCTCCGAGTTGATCTAGATCCAACGCTAGCAGCCGCACGCGCTGCCCGTTTGATCAGGGTCAAGCCAACGCCTCGGCCTTAAAAAATTTGGGCAAATTTTGAGACCCAGCCCCGTTTGCAGACGTCACACACCTGAGGTGCACCAAAGTACACTTTCCGCCGCGCCCCACTGGCCCTAACTCTCCTTCATCGATATGCTTGATATGACATAACGATCATCGCCGGAAAGGCGGAACAAAAAAACTGGGAGAGAACGCCATGCTTCACGTCGCAATGGACAAGCTGAACGGCAAGCTCGCGATCAAGTCGCGCTACGACAATTTCATCGGCGGCAAGTGGGTCGCGCCAGTTCGCGGCCAATACTTCGACAACCCCTCGCCCGTCACCGGTAAGACCATCTGTCAGGTAGCGCGCGGGACCGCCGAAGACATCGAGCTGGCGCTCGATGCCGCCCACAAAGCCAAAGACGCGTGGGGCCGCACCTCGCCCACCGAACGCTCGAAAATGCTCAATAAGATTGCCGACCTTATCGAAGCCAACCTCGAGGTTCTCGCCCTCGTCGAAACCCTCGACAACGGCAAGCCCATCCGAGAAACGACCCATGCCGACCTGCCGCTCGCCGTCGATCATTTCCGCTACTTCGCGGGCTGCATCCGCGCCCAGGAAGGCTCGATCTGCGAAATCGATCACGACACCGTCGCATATCACTTCCACGAACCCCTCGGCGTCGTGGGCCAGATCATCCCCTGGAACTTCCCGATCCTCATGGCCGTCTGGAAACTCGCCCCCGCGCTCGCCGCCGGTAACTGCGTCGTCCTGAAGCCAGCCGAACAGACCCCCATGTCGATCTTGGCGCTCGTCGAAGTGATCGCCGATGTTCTCCCGCCGGGCGTCCTCAACGTCGTCAACGGCTTCGGCATTGAAGCCGGCAAGCCGCTCGCCACGAGCCCCCGGATTGCCAAGATCGCCTTCACCGGCGAGACCACGACTGGCCGCCTTATCATGCAGTACGCCTCTGAAAACATCATCCCCTGCACACTGGAACTCGGTGGCAAGTCGCCCAACATCTTTTTCGCCGACGTCATGGACGCCGACGATGCCTTCTTTGATAAGTGTCTGGAAGGCTTCGCAATGTTCGCGCTGAACCAGGGTGAAGTCTGCACCTGCCCCAGCCGCGTGCTCATCCAGCGGTCGATCTATGAGAAGTTCATGGACCGGGCCTTGCCCCGCGTCGCCGCCATCAAGCAGGGCCACCCGCTCGACAGTTCGACCATGATCGGCGCCCAGGCCTCTAACGATCAGCTCGAAAAGATCCTGAGCTACGTCGACATCGGCCGCAAGGAAGGTGCCCGCGTACTGACCGGCGGCTCGCGCGCTGTCCTCGGCGGCGAACTGGCCGGTGGCTATTACATGCAGCCGACGGTCCTCGAAGGCCACAACAAGATGCGCGTGTTCCAGGAAGAAATCTTCGGCCCCGTCGTGTCGGTCACGACCTTCGAAGACCACGCCGATGCCCTGAGCATTGCCAACGATACGCTCTACGGTCTCGGCGCGGGTGTCTGGTCGCGTAACGGCACCACGGCCTATCGCTTTGGCCGCGAAATCCAGGCCGGTCGCGTTTGGACTAACTGCTACCACCTCTACCCTGCCCACGCGACGTTCGGTGGCTACAAGAAGTCCGGCATTGGCCGCGAAAACCACAAGATGATGCTCGACCACTATCAGCAGACGAAAAACATGCTGGTCTCCTACAGCCCCAAAGCACTCGGCTTCTTCTGAGCCTCTAGCCCGCGTATGTCACAAGAGCCCTGGTCCAGGGGCCAAGACCCTGGCCGGGGAGTTCGAGGGGCGGAGTGCCCCTCGACTTCGGCCCGCAGGCACATCTCAGACGCGAGGCAATGAAAATGGTCGACCGTGTTATCGCCACCGATGCCACCAAGTCCCTGATGACCGTGCTCGAAGTCAAGCACGGCCCGCTCGTCTTCCACCAATCCGGCGGCTGCTGCGACGGCAGCGCGCCCATGTGCTTTGCTGAAGGCGAATTCAAACTCGGCGGCGGCGACGTCCTCATGGGTGAAATCGCAGGCAGCCCATTCTACATGTCGCGCGATCAGTTCGAATACTGGCAGCACACTCAGCTCATCATCGACGTCGTCCCAGGTCGTGGCGCAAGCTTCTCTCTTGAAATCCCCGAAGGCGTCCGTTTCCTGACCCGCAGCCGCGTTTTCACCGATGCCGAACTCGATGAACTCGCAGTTTCTCCTACAAACGCGCCTATACAACCAACGTGACAACTTACTTCATCTGACAAAGATCGAGGGGAGGAGCAGCGCGTCAAGCGCGGGTAGTCCGAGATTGGTAGAGAGCACTTGTGGCGCTGCTCCTGCAAGATTTATGGCGTACCCGCAGCGTTTGACGCTCGTGGACCTGGGAGTCTCACCCAGGCGGGTGCGGCCCCTTTAGCGGTCAGCCCTTGCTGACCCAAGCGCCCAAGAGGCGCCGGCGCGAGCGCCGTACTAAAGCAAAGTGTCGCGGGTTGACACATATCAACGATCACATCTAGTAACCTAAATATGTGGTGCGGTGCACACCGGAGCGATCTCCCGTGCGCTAACGTGCAGTATGAGGGATTTCGCCGTGACACTCGCAGGCCCGTCAGACCAACCCGTCTTGGAACGTCCGCGCGAACCTGCCCGCAAGAGCGGCTTGCTGACCGAACGCGTGTTGGAAATCCACCACTACACGGATAAGCTGTTCAGCTTCAAGACGACCCGCTCGTCCTCATTTCGTTTCGCTAGCGGTCAATTTGCTATGATGGGCCTCATGGTCGATGGCAAACCGCTGCTCCGCGCCTATTCCATCACCAGCGGCTACTACGACGATCACCTCGAATTCTTCTCCATCAAAGTTCCCGACGGTCCTCTGACGTCACGTCTCCAACACATCAAGCCGGGCGATGAAATTCTCGTCAACCCGAAGGCGACGGGCACCCTGCTGCTCGGCAACCTCAAGCCCGGCACGCGCCTGATCCTGATGGCAACCGGCACTGGCTTTGCGCCGTTTGCCAGCATTCTGCGCGATCCCGAAACGTTCGAGCTCTTCGACACCGTGGTGATCGCGTATGGGTGCCGCGAGGTCGCCGAACTCGAATATGCAACACAGTCCGTCGTCGCCCTTCACGATCACGAACTCCTCGGGCCCATGATCGGTGACAAGCTCCACTATTATGCGTCCGTGACCCGTGAAGCCTTCCATCGCCAGGGCCGCATCACCGGTTTGATCGCCTCCGGTAAGCTGTTTGCTGAGCTCAACCAGCTGCCCCTGGGTGCAGCGTCGGACCGCGTTATGATCTGCGGCAACCCCGGCATGACGAAGGACCTTCGCAAGATGCTGATGGACCGGGGTTTTGCTGAAGGAAACTCCAACAACCCGGCCGAATTTGTCATTGAGAAAGCCTTCGTCGGCAGTTGAACCGGCATTCTTCCATCCCCCCAGACCGACCCGAAGTGGACACTCCGAAATGACGCACGACTGGACCGCCATCACAAAAGACGTTTCCGCAACTATGCGCGAAATGCGCGGTGGTGCGCCCGAAGTGATGAGGGCCTTTTCCGGCCTTGCACAGGCGGCCCTTCAAACCAAGGCACTCGACCTCAAAACCAAAGAGTTGATTGCGCTGGCCATCGGCGTTGCCACCCGTTGCGACGATTGCATCGCTTTCCATTCCAAGGCTGCCGTCGAACAAGGCGCGACGCGCGAGGAAATGCTTGAGACGCTTGGCATGGCCGTCTACATGGGGGCCGGCCCGTCTATGATGTATGCCGCCCACGCCTTTGACGCCTACAAATCCTTTGCCGAAGTCGAAAAGCAGAAGGCTGCCCCCGTCGCCCCCTGATATAAGCGCAAGAGAGCGCCAGCAGCCGGACGGCTGCCATCATCCCGATTGTTCTGCGATCCGGCGCTTCGATCACACCAAACAAACCAAATTTCCGCTGACTGGGGCTAATCAAGGCCTTGATTGTCATGCTTGTCATAAATCAAAAAACAGTTGTCAAAATTTCGCTCGGCACGATGTGTCGAGGCTGTCATAGCGGGACAACGTTCAAGCGGAGCTTTCGGCTGGATATGCGACCAATGACACACCACCGTCTCCTTCTGGCAAAGAGCGATTGGAAGATGAGTGTAACGCCTATGGCCAATCGAAATGCCACACCTGTGGCCAATCAAAAGTGGCGGGGGAATAACCGCAAATCTGCGGCGTTGTCTGCGTGGCTGGTTGGGAGGCGTCTGTGACTGACGACTTCCGCCATAAAATGATTGAATTGCTGCCACGGATGCGGCGGTTTGCGCTTTCGTTAACGGGTGATCTCGATCAAGCCGACGACTTGGTGCAGGAGGCATGTATGCGTGCTTTATCCAGCGCGTCGCAATGGCAGCCCGGAACAAGGCTCGACAGTTGGATGTATCGCATCACGCAAAACGTGTGGTTCGATCGCCTCCGTGCCAGAAAAGTTCGCGGTGAGGTGGTCGACATCGATGAGAGTGCCCATCTTGCGGGATCGGACGGCCGCGACATCGTCGAGACCCGTTCGACGCTGGCTCTCGTCAGTGAAAAGATTTCGAATTTGCCCATGGATCAGCAGCTTCTGATCGGCTTGGTTTGTGTGGATGGCCTATCGTACAAAGAAGCAGCCGAAACCCTGGGGGTCCCGATCGGTACTGTCATGAGCAGATTGGCGCGGGCGAGAGCCAGTCTGAACGATGCGATGCAGCCGCCATCGCCGCTTGAAAACACAGCTCCCGGGGGGAAGCGAAATGTCGGAAATCACTGATGAAATGCTGATGGCTTTCGCCGACGGTCAATTGGCCGCTGCAGACCGCCGCAGAGTGGCCGACTACATCGCTACCCGGCCGGAAGCACGGGCCCGCGTCGAGATGTTCAAGAAGACCGGCGCCGAACTCGGCACGCTGTTCAATCAAGCGTTGGTAGAACCTATGCCTGACAAAATGCTGGCAGCAATCAACACAACGCCAAGCGTGCCTCGTTTGGCCCCCATGCCGCAAAAAGCCTCGATCATGTCCTCGATCTTCGAGTCCATCTTCCCGTCATGGCCAACGCTGATAACCTCGGGCGCATTTGCAGCGACCCTGGTCATCGGCGCGGTGATCGGCTCGCAGTGGCGTTCGCCACAGCCATCGGCAATCCAATGGCAAGATATGGTCGCCTTGAACGAAGGCCGAATTTTGGCGAAAGGCAATTTCCGGGAGGGATTGGAAAAAACACCGCTCGGCTCGCATATCGACCTGAGTACAGGATCAAGCCATATTGAACTCACCCCGGTCATGACCTTCGAACGCAACGGGGGCGGTTATTGCCGCCAATACAACCTCGCAAATAGTGCGGGTGCGCTCATGGCAGGCGTAAGCTGCCGCAATTCCGCAGGCGATTGGACGGTCGAAGTCCAAAGCGAAATCGCACGCGGTAATCAAGATCCCAAAAAGGTAGGCATTGCCGGCGCAACGGCATCGCGGATCGTCGAAACGGTCGTCGATAAGCTAATCAAGGGCGACGTCTTGAGCAAAGAAGCCGAAGCCGCCATTCTGGCCGGCAATTGGCAGGCGAAAACGCCCCAATAGCGATTTGGCTTTGGCATTCGTTAAAGACAGGCGGGATTGCGTTACAGCTCCCGTCGAGAAACTCCCGTCGCCCTAATTCTTCACCGCTGTAACGTTGACCGTGCCCGGTTGCGGCGAAGGCTTAAGCGGAGTGCCCGGCGCCAACTCGCACCCATAGGGCGCGATTGCGAGCCCCCGCCCGTAAACCGGATCCCGGCCAGGAACGCCTAAATCAATGTACGAAAGCTTCGCAAGTGCGTCCTCCTTCGTCTTTGTAGTAAGTCCATTGAAAACCGATGCCAGCATCGCGGTGGCATAGGGCACGGCAAACGACGTACCGGAGTGATAGGCCCCCTGGGCTTCGGGCATGGCCGTCCAAATGTCGACGCCCGGGGTTGCCAGATCGACATGATCGCCTCGATTGGCATACCGGTAGCTAGAGTAATCCTTGTTGATCGCACTGACGGCGACGACGGGCGGATAGGCGGATGGATAAGTCGGCGGTGCTGCCGGGCCGTCATTGCCAACTGCTGCTACAAACAGCATTCCCTTGCGCGACAGATCCTCAATCGCGGCCTTCAGCAAGGCGTCATGCGGCCCCGTCAGACTCATGTTGACGATGTTGACATGCTTTGCCGCGAGCCAATTCAGCGCCTCGAGAATGCTGGCCGTATCGCTCACCGGCAACCCGTCGGCGTCGGCGTAAAACACATCAGCGACGAAGTAGCTGGCATCAGGAATGAGCCCGGGTGCATTGCTATGCGACTCGCCGGCCAGCAACGCGAGCACGCCCGTGCCATGCCATTTGGGTGCCATCGTCCGTTTGGGCCCATGCACCTTGGGCTCCTGGCGAGCTTCGATCCGGCGCGTTTTGAAAGCTGGATGACTTTGATCGATGCCGGTATCGATCACCCCGATCCGGACATTCTTGGCGCAGGCTTGCAACTGCGGCCGCCATCCGATTAGCGTCTGCGCAAAGCATCGATCTGTTCCGCATGTCGTGGCCATCGGCACCGGCGGCGGCGGTGGCTCCACGGCGTGCGGCATCGCATCGGGAGCAGTGGCCGTTTTATAAATCCGGTAGGCCTCATTGGCCCCGAAATCCTGCCCTGGAAGCAAGTGCGCCAGAAAATCAATAGCCTCGTTGGCCCCCATGCCGACGGGTGCACCAAGTTTCGTATAGTTCCGGTCGAGCTGCGTGAGTAGCGCTTTGCCGGTCAAAACAAATCCCTGATCAACAGCGAGCTTGAGGGACTCCTTTGACAGGTTGTTCGCCAGGACCTCTGCGCGTTCGGCATCAAGCGCCAGCGGATGATCTCGCACGACATGCGTGGAAGGCTTGGACGGCACCGCTTTTAGCATCGGCTCAGCCTTCAACACCGGCTGAACCGCCTGGGCAGGTTCTACGGCGGGAGTATTTGGCTTGGTCAAGCCCTTCAGCCATTCCTCGACCGTCTTGGGAGGACCATGATCATTGGCGTGGTCTCGATGAACGGGCTTTCCCTCGCCCTCGCGCTTTACCTGCTTCGGCGACACGTCTTTGGCATCGTCGGTACTGTCAGCGTTATCTTTGCTGCTCTTGTCTGAGGTCTTTCCGGACTTGTCGTCTTTATCGGCATCGTCTTGGACCTTGGCCGCGCCAGCCTTCGTTTGATCATTGGAATCGGAGTCTTTCCTCTGATCGGTATTTGTTTGGGCCCTTAACTGCTCAGCTTGTGATTCGGACCTCGATCTCCCGCTCCTACCTCTAGCGCTGGCATCTGTACACAGAGCGATTATCGAGGCAAGGGCGCACGATACGGCAGTGATGATCACTGCCGCTCGGCCAAAGCTTGCCCCCATACCACGCATAGCCCCTTCTTTCTCGTCGAGGCCCCTTATTCGGTGGCCCAAACGCAAACGCGGTCGACGAATAACGTCCAAACCGCAAAGTTATTCCAAAAATTTTCGCCAACGCCGTCGAGAAAAAAATTATTGAGAAACCACCACGCGCAAGTGCGGAGCGGACTATCGGTCCGCTCCAAAAAGTTATCGCCCGAGAACGTCAACATAGGATGGCAAATTCAAGACCACCACCTGACGTTGCCGGTGCGCGCGGATGCATCAGCGCCGTCGTCCCTTTGCCGTTCTAGGCTTTGCTGGCTAATCTCGTTTAGCGAATGGCATTGCAGGATCGGCTTGCGGGCCTACACTCCCTCGAAACACAAAGGAGACGGAAATATGTGGCTGCGGGGGATTGGCAGCGCCGGAGTTGTGCTGGGGGCCTTCTTCGTGGCGCAAACCGCGAACGCTGCCGGGCAGCCAGCCCTCGCCGGTTGCTATGAGCGTGTTTACGACACCGCTCATCTCTCAAAGCACAAGAAGCAATTCGTGGTGCGCGCGACGCTCTCGATCAAAGCCGCGCCGCCCGAGGCCCAGGCAGACAAAGCAAACCCCAACGCCGCGACCGGCGACCTGAAGCTCTGGGTTCGGGGACGAAAGCAAAGCTTCGAATCTTTCGGCGCCTGTGAGTCCAAAGGCGGTATTCTGGTATGCAACGGCTCCCTGTCGGCCGCCGAAACCAGAAAATGCAAAACCAAGACGGACGGCGTCCGCGATTGCCGGATCGATTCCGCTCAATCCGGCGGCTTCCAAATCGAGGCCAATCTGGAAGGCGTCCTGGTCACCATCCACCCGCGCCTCGAACTCGTCCCAGCCCCCTTCGACGGCGGTCCGTTCCTGTCGCTGAGTGAAACGAACCCCGAAAACCACGCCTTCTCGCTTAAGAAGACAGCCGCACTCTGCCCGTAGCAGCCGGCTTTATTTTCATTTCCCCAGCAGCGAACGGGCGACGATGAGGCGCATGACCTCGTTCGTCCCTTCAAGGATTTGATGGACGCGCAAATCGCGCACTATCTTCTCGATCCCATACTCGGTCAAATAGCCATAACCGCCATGCAGTTGCAGGGCGTCGTTGGCGACCGCAAAGCCGATGTCGGTACCAAAGCGCTTGGCCATCGCGCACAATTGCGTGGCGTCGGGATCCTTGCGGTCGAGCGCTGCTGCGGCGCGCCACAACAGAGTGCGCGCGGCTTCCAATTCAATCGCCATGTCGGCGATGCGGAACTGCAAAGCTTGAAATTCGTCCAGCCGTTTTCCGAAGGCCGTACGCTCGCGCATGTAGGCGACGGATTTGTCAAGGGCCGCCTGCGCGCCGCCGATGGAGCAAGCGGTGATGTTGAGCCGGCCGCCATCCAGCGCCGCCATGGCGATCTTGAAACCGATCCCTTCTTCGCCGATCCGGTTTCCAACCGGGACCCGGCAATTGTCGAACATCACAGCACGGGTGGGTTGGGCATTCCATCCCATCTTGCGTTCGTTGGCGCCGAACGAAAGGCCGGGCGTCCCGCCCTCGACTACGAACGCGGATATTCCGCGCGGCCCTGGCCCACCAGTGCGCGCCATCACGATATAGAAATCGTCCGCATTACCAGCGCCAGAGATGAATTGCTTCTGGCCGTTGAGAACGTAGCAATCGCCATCGAGCTTAGCCTGCGTTTTTAGCGCCGCAGCGTCCGACCCCGCGTTCGGTTCGGTCAGGCAATAGCTGGCCAGCTTGTCCATCGCGCACAGTGAAGGAATCCAGCGCGCGCGCTGTTCCGCCGATCCGTAGGCATCGATGACCCACGCCACCATGTTGTGGATCGAAATGTAGGCCGCGACCGTCGGGCAGCCCTGCGCTAGAGCCTCGAAGATGAGCGCGGCGTCGAAGCGTGTCAGGCCCGACCCGCCCACGTCGTCGCGAATGTAGATCCCGCCCATGCCAAGTTGCGCCGCTTCCCGCATCTGCGCGACCGGAAAATGCTTTTGGGCGTCCCACTCGACGGCGTGCGGAGCAAGCTTGTCCGCCGCAAAGGCACGCGCCATGTCGCGGATCGCGAGCTGGTCGGCGTTCAAAGCAAAGGCCGGGCCGCTGGCGTTGTCGTGTTCAGTCATCGATGACCTCTTGGCCGTATGGCTGCGCGGGGCAATTGGTGAACCGATATAGGGGCTCGGGACAGACGCCAAGCCGTTCCACCGCGCGAGCGTATACTCTTTAGTCAATGCGCTGGGGTTTGGGGCGCGTCTGGCGACTCAGCGCACCCGCTCGATTGCCATGGCCGTTGCCTCCCCACCGCCGATGCAGATGGACGCGAGGCCTCGGTTTAGGCCATGGGTTTCCAGTGCATTCAGTAGCGTCACGAGGATGCGTGCGCCCGAGGCCCCGATCGGGTGGCCCAGGGCGCAAGCGCCGCCATGCACGTTGATCTTCTCATGTGGGATGGCGAGTTCGCGCATGGCGGCCATGGCGACGACGGCGAAAGCTTCGTTGACCTCGTAGAGGTCGATCGCTTCCGGTTGCCAGCCGATCCGCGCGATGAGGTTTCGCGCCGCAAAGACGGGCGCGACCGGAAACAGCCCTGGCGCACCGGCGTACGATGCATGGCCGATGACGACAGCCCGCGGCTTGATACCGAGCTTCTCGGCCTGCGACCGCCGCATAAGAATGAGAGAGGCGGCACCATCCGAGATCGAGCTGGAATTGGCCGCCGTCACTGTGCCCCCCTCACGGAACGCCGGCTTGAGCGACGAAATCTTGTCGATCCGAGCCTTGGGCGGCTGTTCGTCGGCGGTGATGACGCGTGTTTCACGGCCATCGGTCACCGTTACCGGAGTGATCTCGTTGGCAAAATGTCCTGCCGTCTGCGCCGCCTGCGCGCGCTTCAACGAGCCAATAGCGAAGTCATCCTGCTGCGCGCGCGTGAAGCCGAAGGTCTGCGCGCAATCCTCGGCAAAGGTGCCCATCAGGCGGCCCTTGTCGTAAGCATCTTCCAGACCATCCAGGAACATGTGATCGAGCACGCGCCCGTGCCCCATCCGATATCCCGACCGCGCGCGGTCCAGCAGATACGGTGCGTTGGACATGCTTTCCATGCCGCCGGCAACAACAACTTGAGCGCTCCCTGCCAGGATCATATCGTGTGCCATCATGATCGTACGCATGCCCGAGCCGCACATCTTGTTGATGGTGGTGCACGGCGTAGCGCGCGGCAATCCGGCGGCCAGTGCCGCTTGACGCGCAGGCGCTTGCCCCAATCCGGCAGACAGAACGCAGCCCATCAAGACTTCGTCGATTGTCTCCGGCGCGATGCCGCAGCCTTTTAAACTCGCTTCAATCGCAGCAGCCCCTAGCTGTGGCGCGGACACACTTTTGAAATCGCCTTGGAGACCACCCATCGGCGTGCGGCTGGCTCCCGCAATGATGATCGGATCTGACGGCATTGGCACAGCTCCTCATTTGAAACGCGCCCCGTCGCGCAGCATCACTTCGGCGGCATGCGTAGCGCGCCATCAAGCCGGATGACCTCGCCGTTGAGCATCGGGTTGCCCATGATATGGCAAACGAGATCGGCAAATTCAGCAGGCCGCCCCAACCGCTGCGGAAACGGAACGGACCGGCCCAACTCGTCCTGTATTTCCTGCGTCAATCCCCCCATCATCGGCGTTTCGAACAGTCCGGGCGCAATCGTCATAACGCGAATACCAAGGCGGGCCAATTCCCGCGCAGCCGGCAGCGTCAGGCCAGCAACACCTGCTTTTGAAGCCGCATAGGCTGCCTGACCGATCTGGCCATCAAAGGCCGCAATCGAAGAGGTGTTGACGATAACGCCCCGCTCGCCCTGCGCATTGGGGTCGTTCCCGCTCATGGCGAAGGCTGCGACCCGCATCATGTTGAACACGCCGATGAGATTGACTGAAACTACGCGGGAGAAGGTCTCCAGCGCATGCGGCTTGTCCCGCCCGGCGATTTTTTCCCCAATGACGACGCCGGCGCAGCATACGAGGCCGTGAACTCCGCCGAATTCCCGCTTGGCGAAAGCGGCTGCGGCCTCGGCATCGGTCCCGCTCGTGACATCGATGCGGATTGCCCGTGCAGCAGGCCCCAGTTCACGCGCGAGCGCCGCCGCCGCCTCGTCGATGTCGGCGATGACGGCTTTGCCGCCTTCCGCCACGATCCTGCAAGCGGACGCCGCACCCAGCCCCGATCCACCGCCGGTGACTATGAAAACATGATCCTTGATCTGCACAGGAAGCATCTCCGAAAATGACTTCCCAACGTTAGCCTCATTTCAAGCGGAGGGGCAGTGCCATGGCTAGCGCCAAAGCCATTCCACTGACGTGTTCGGGTCCGCTAGGACGGCTGCGGCCACATAGCTCAAAACGCTATCGACTTTCATCGCCCAAAGGCGGTCGCTGCAGAATATCCAGCGACTGAGGCCGCAGTGGAGAGAGCAGTCCCCCAAGCAAGGTCCGTGACAGTCAGCAGCGTCGACCAGTTCTTCAGTGTGGCTTGGTTTGTGAGGTCGTAGGTGCCGTAGGCCATCAAGCCCGTTAGAGCGCCATGAACGAGGGCTGTTTTCCAGTCGCCCGAAACAAGGGCCGGGTGGACCGCGAGGAACACGAGCCCTGCGGCGTACCCCAAGTAGAACACCAAAGCGGGAGACAAGCGAAACGTCTGGAGGACCATGTCGCCCATCACGGGCCGGTAGAGGAATTCCGACATGCGGCTCAACCATATGAAATCCAAGACCACGAAGGCAATGAGCGTTGCGCCATAGGCGATGAGATAAATTTTCATGCAGCGTGGTCCCAAACTGATCCGAAGGATCTGTGTGTGCAAATAGGGTCGGTCTATCCCTTCGGCGCGTGTTTGATCGTGTAGAGCCCGACGTCGACCGACCCTTCGCGGAAGCCGGCCTCGCAATAGCAAAGGTAGTAGTCCCACAGCCGCCGGAACCGGTCGTCGAAG
>JANLYB010000055.1:0-1697 GCA_031365425.1 Hyphomicrobiaceae bacterium | reverse complement strand
GACGAGCGATATTAAACTACTAAAAGATGAATCTGTAGCGGTTCGCGTCTAGGGTTTGTTTTGGCAGACAAGCTTTCAAAAGCCCGCCGTAGTGCGAATATGGCGGCGATCAGGTCGAGGGATACCAAGCCTGAGATAGTTGTCAGGCGGATGGCGCACGGGCTTGGATACCGGTTCAGGCTTCATCGCAAGGATTTGCCGGGAAAGCCGGATTTGGTCTTTGTTTCGCGCCGGAAGATCATCCTGGTTCATGGTTGTTTCTGGCATTTGCATCCTAAGGCCGAGTGCCTGGATGCTCGAGTGCCCAAAACGAACCGGGGGTATTGGCAGCCGAAGTTGCAGCGGAATGTTGAACGTGACCGGCGCAATCGGGATGAGCTAGAGCAGCTGGGCTGGAAAGTGCTTGTCGTCTGGGAGTGCGAGACGAAGGACCTTGATGGGCTCTGGCGGCGGATTGGGCGGTTTTTGGCTTGAGCTGTATCCATTTCCACCCCTGCTTCGTGGATAGTTGTCGTGGGTGGCCGCCTTTGATGACCGCATCGCTTTGCGATAACGCGGCCATGACGAAAATAGGCGAATAATCAATTGCTTACGTTGAAGGGTCCGACTCGTGGCCCTGGATGGCCGGGTCAAGCCCGGCCATGGAGTTGGGGGGAGGCTTTCAGTCAATCGCTGCCGGAAGCCTAAGTCGAAGGCGTGAACTGGGTATGGCGTCTGCGGGTGATTGGGGGGTATAAGGATGGAAGGGTGTGCGGGAGTGAGTTTGCGTGGGTATCGTGGGGGAGGGGATTGGGGGCGAGGCGTTCGAGGGGATGGCTCCGGTTCGGCGGTTGGTTTGGCCGTTGGAGGGGATTGCGGACTGGCTGGAGAGCGAGCGGGCGTGCTGGTTTAATTGGGTGCCGGTGTGTCTGGCGCTTGGCGTGGCGATTTATTTCTGGCTGCCGGTCGAGCCTAGTTTGATGGCGGCGCTGCTGCCGCTGCCCGCGGCGGTGGTGCTCAAGGTTTTGTGGCGGCGCGAGACCCTCACGTATGTGCTGGCGAGCGTTTTGGCGCTGCTGGCGGCGGGGCTGGGCATCGCGAAATTGCGGACGGAGTGGGTGCGCGCTCCGGTGCTGGAGCGGCAACTGGCCGGCGTTGCGGTGCGCGGGTTCGTCGATCTTGTGGAGCCCAAGCCGACCAAGGGACAGCGGATCACGCTGCGGGTGACGAGCATCGGGACGCTGCCAGCGGATAAGCTGCCGCGGCGGGTGCGGGTGCGGACGATGGCGACGCTTGCCGGGTTGCGTCCTGGCGATGCTGTGCGGTTGATGGCGACGCTGGGCGCGCCTGCCGAGCCGTCGCTGCCGGGCGGGTTCGATTTCGGGCGGCAGGCTTGGTATCTGGGGATCGGCGGCGTTGGGTATTCGATGGCCGCCGCGCAGCTCGACACGGAGGCTGGGCCGCTGCCGTGGCAGATGCGGTTCACGGCGGCCATTGAAAAGGTCCGGCTGGCGATCGGGCGGGCGGTCGTGGCCGGATTGCCGGGGGAGACGGGCGGTATTGCCAACGCGCTGATTACAGGGGAGCGAGGCGGTATCAGCGCCGCGACGGACGCGGCGTACCGGGACAGCGGGCTTTATCACATTCTGTCGATTTCGGGCCTGCATATGGTGGTCATGGCGGGGGCGTTTTTCTTCTCCGTCCGTTTCGTGTTTGCG
>JANLYB010000037.1:0-1856 GCA_031365425.1 Hyphomicrobiaceae bacterium | reverse complement strand
GCGAGCGCTTGCGGAAAGCCAGGGCTTCCGGTCCCCACATCTTGATCATCACGATGGCGCAGGAGGCGAGGCCGACGAGGGCGAGCATGACGGTGAGGGCGATTTCCATGGCGTGTGCATAAACGATTTGCACGCGGATGGGTGCCCCGTATCAATACGGATTTACCACCTTGATTGTTCGGTGTGGCTGCCGGGTTACTTGTGCGTCGGCTTTTGCGGATGCCTGTCGACGACGACGGAATCGGGATGCGAGACGATGGTCATGAACCAGATCGAGCTTACGACCAGCGACCAGAACGTATTCCAGTAAACCCAGTTCATCGGTGCCCACCTGTCTGGTGATCGTTCAGCGTCTGCCGGTCCGCACGCTGCTCAAACTGTTTGCAACAAAGTCCTCGAGGTGCGCCGGCACCGGAGCTCCCTCAATATCACAGCGGCACTGAATTTCCTCTGCGACATTTTTGGTGATGTCGGCGGTCCAGTGTTCGAGCGTGTTGAAGGCGTAGATCCCGACCGGGTTGTTGAAGCGCGCCAGCATCAGATCGGTGATCACGGAATCGAGATCGGGGCGCTCGACCGGATTCTGAAGCTGCAAATCCCTCGGCCCGAGCGCATCCATCACCAGATAGAGGGTTTGATCGGCACCATAGGGCACCGTTGACGGCATTCCAGTCATCGCCTGGGCACTCCCGTGGAACGCAGATTCAAGTTTGAATCGAAGCGTTGGTTCCAAGAGCGGCCGCAGCACTTTCGTCTAATTTGACGCGGACATGGCAACCGCAGCGCCACGTCGGCCAGGGCTTAGTGCCAGAAATGTGAGCTCGGCCGGCCAATATAGACCGACTGCCATTGTCCGCCCGCCATCGCCGCATCGTTGGCGTTGCTGGCCTTCATCTGGGTCACGGCAATGAGACGGGAGATGCCATCCATCGATCCGCCGCCGCTGACCGACTCAAGCTGATCCATGCTCAGTTCACGATTTTCATTGGTCATGACATCATCCGTTTCATCGGGCGACGAGCGGTGATCGCTCGCCATATCGGCAAGCTATTTGTCGCTCCGGAAACGAACCGTGCGCGCCGTCACACAAGGAAAACTTTTGGGGTAGCCCGGATGAGCAAAGCGACATCCGGGTCTTGGTCCCCGCATGTCGCGCCGCTCATGTCGGTTACGATTGTTTGCCAGTCCTGCGCGACGGGCCTTTTGTCCCTGCGCCGCCGCCCATTGCGCCGGCCAGCAACACACCGGCCAACGCGCTCTCGCTCGCGCTGCTGGCCACCACAGTCTGCACATACGAAAATGAAGTGCCGCCGCTGGCGGACTCAAGCTCGTTCAGGTTCAGTTCGCGAATTTCGTTGAGCATTGTCCCGCTCCGTTTGTCCGAGGTCACGCGGTGATCGCCGTCTATCAGGCAGTCCTGCGCGGGCCTTTTTTTGCCCCTGCGCCGCCCAGGGCACCGGCCAATGCACCGGCGAGCGATTCGCCCGCATCTTGAGATTGCGCATGCGACACCTGAGCCAGCAGGTGAAGGGGATCGGTGCCGCCGCTGACGGTCTCAAGCTCGTTCAGGTTCAGTTCGCGAATGTCGTTTGTCATTGTCCCGCTCCGTTTGATTTGAGGACGCACGATGGTCGCGCGTCATGCAGGCAGACTAGCCGTCGCGCTGGAAACGAACTGTGCGCGCCGTCACACAAGCCGCGCCGCGCGGGCGCGCCGAGACTTCGCACCCACATTAGCGCCGATGGTTAGGTGCGCCGCGTCTTAATGCGTGATGCTGCTGAGGTTGCCCTTGATGTCGAAGGTGAAGGTCCAGCCCACAACCGTGACCATGCCGCCGCGGGCGTCGACCACGTAGG
>JANLYB010000326.1:0-7290 GCA_031365425.1 Hyphomicrobiaceae bacterium | reverse complement strand
TTCCAGCGGGACACGCAGGCGACAGGGTTTTGCGCGCTCGGCTCGATCAAGCCGAATATCGGGCATGCGAATATCGCGGCGGGGACAGCGGGGTTCATCAAGGCGGTGCTGGCGTTGCAGCACAGGCAGATCCCGCCGCAGATCCATTTTGAGACTGCCAATCCCGAGCTGCGGCTTGAGGTGACGCCGTTTTACATTTCGACCGGGTTGCAGGATTGGACGGTTAGCGATGGGGCACCACGGCGGGCAGGCGTCTCAAGCTTCGGCATCGGCGGGACAAATGCGCATGTGGTGCTGGAGGAAGCTCCGGCGTGGGACACTGAGCCGGCTCAGGTTGTAGCGGATGTGCTGCCGCTGTCGGCGCGATCTGCGTCTGCGCTGGAGACAATGAGGCTTAGACTGGCGCAGAGTTTTGAACGTTCCTGCGACGACCTTGGAGCGGTGGGGGCGACGTTGCAGTTGGGGCGGATGGCAATGCCACAACGACGGGCGGTGGTGGCGCGCAATAGTGAGCAGGCTGTGGCTGCGTTGCAGGCGTCTCCGCCGGTTCGCCAAAATGTGTGCGGCGATGGCGGGATCGTGTTTCTATTTCCGGGGCAGGGCGCGCAGGATGTGGGAATGGGCGCGGCGCTCGCGCAGTCGTCACCTGCGTTTGCCCGCAATTTCTCGCGCATCGCCGCAATGTTTGCGCCACTCGTCGATTGCGATTTGCATGACCTTTTTGTGCCGGATGCGGGGCCAGAGTTGCTGGCGAAGGCGACGGGGCTGCAGCCCGCGTTGTTTGCAGTCGAGTTGGCGCTGGCGCAGACGCTGATCGGATGGGGCATCCGGCCTGCCGCGGTCGCTGGGCATAGTCTGGGCCAGTATGTGGCCGCCGTTGTGGGTGGCGTGCTGACGCTGGAGGATGCGGTTGCGCTGGTGACGGCGCGTGCGCAGGCGACCCAGCATGCACCGCCGGGTGCGATGGTGCAGGTGGCGGCGAGCGAAACGCAAGTGGCCGCGTTGCTTGAAGTGCATCGCGGCGTGTGTATTGCAGGGGTAAATTCGGCCAACGATGTGGTGATTGCAGGGCCGGTTGAAGCAGTCGAGGCGTTCCAGGTGGAGGCGGGAAAGGCCGGCATTATGGTGCAGCGGCTTGCGGTGTCGCGGGCGTTTCATTCGCCGCTGATGCGGGGGGCGGCGGATAGGATTGCAGAGATGAGCTTCGCATCGCGTGCGCCAGCGATCCCGGTTGCTTGCAATGTGACGGGCGGATGGCTCGGAGCTGGCTCCGGCGCTGCATATTGGAGCCGTCATGTGCTCGCGCCGGTGCGGTTTGTGGATAACGCAGCGGCTGTGCTGGCGCTACGGCCGTCGATGATTCTCGAGGTGGGGCCGGGGCATACGCTGACGTCACTGGTGGCGAAGGCGGCGCGGGGCGGAAGTCAACCGCCCAACTTCACGACGATGCGGCATCGGCAGGATCGCAGCCGGACGGACTGGGACGCGCTGTGTGACGGCGTTGCCCGGGTGTGGGAAGCAGGCTGCGAAATCGATTGGCGCGCGTTCCGCGCGGGGCGGACCATGCGGCGCGTGGTGCTGCCAACGTATCCGTTCGAGCGCCGCCGCTGCTGGCCTGCGGACGATGTTGCCCAGAAGGGCGAGACGCGTGCGCGCCGCAGTGTGGAGCGAAAGCTACCGTGGCAGGAGCGGTTTTATATGCCGTCGTTGCGGCGGACGAGTGCCCCGGTGGAAGAGGGCGCGGCAGCGCGGCAGGACTGGCTGGTGCTGGACGCAGGAACGGATCTTGGCGCGGCAGTGACGGAGGCATTACGTGCGCGCAGGCATGCGGTCGTCTGTTCAGCGGATGTTTGCGAATTAGCAGCAGGTGAAGATGATCTGCGGATCCTGTGGACATGGCCGCTTGGGGAGGCGGGGGATGGTCTCGCGCGTGTGATCGGTCTGGCGCAGACGCTGATTAAAGCGCGGCGGCCAATTCAGTTGTTCGTGCTCGCTGATGAGGGGAAGGCAGCGATCTTGGGACTGCTGCTGTCGCTGACGCAAGAGGTGCCTTCGATTGTGGCGCGCGTGATCGTTATGGACGCGGGCACGCAGGTGTCGGACATCGTCACGGAATGCGCAGCGAGGGTGCCGCGCAGCGAGCCGTGGGTGTCGTTGCGCCAAGGTGTTCGCTGGGTGGAGCGATTTGATGGGCTCTCGCTGGGTGAACCCCAGCGCAGTGCTGGGGAGCGGCGGCTGGCAAGCGGGCCGCACATCATCACCGGCGGGCTGGGCCGGATCGGAATAGCGCTTGGGCGGCATCTTGCTTCTCTTGGGGCAGACTTGGTTTTGGCAACGCGCTCGGCGAAGGGCATAGATGATGACTGCGGGGGCAAGATCAGCGTCGTTCGGGCGGACGTCTCGAAGGCGGGAGAGATGGATCGTGTGATTGCGGAGTGCGTGGCCCGGCATGGGCGAATTGGCGGGATCTTCCATGCGGCGGGCCTGGCGAAGGTGGAAGAAATCCGCGATGTGACGGCCGAGAGTCTTGACGCAGAACTGGCACCGAAAGTTGCGGGGACGGAGTTTATTGCGGAAGCGATAAGTGCGCTCAAATGCAAGCGGCCGGACTTCGTAATGCTGTTTTCGTCGCTAGCGGCGACGCTTGGCGGGTTGGGGCTTGGCTCCTATGCGGCGGCCAACCGGACCATGGATGCATTCGTGGCAGCGCTTCCCGTGCGGGACGGCGTGCCGTGGATTTCGGTCGGCTGGGACGATTGGCAGTTCGATTACGGCGCGCAGCAGATGGGGGCGTATGCGCACACGCGGGCGGCGCTTTCGATTGCGCCGGAGGAAGGCTTTGCGGCGATTGCGGCGATCCTGGGCGAGCCGGGGCTTCACAATGTGCTTGTGTCTGCGACCGGCTTGGACGCGCGGCTTGAACGTTGGGTGATGCGGTCTAAGGGAGTGCCCGCCGCAGTCGTTTGTGTTCCAACGCCGATTGCGGAAGTCAGCGAAGATATATCCGGCGTTGAGCAGCGTGTGCGGGCAGCGTTTATCCGCGTGCTCGGCGGAGCACCGGGGCTCGACGATGATTTTTTCGCGCTCGGCGGGGACAGTCTGCTGGCGACGCAGATCGTGCTTGAGCTTTCGCGCGGCACAGATGCGGTCACTGATTTGCGCATCGCAGACGTGTTCGATTTTCCCAGCATACGCACGCTATCGCGACGGTTGATAAATACTGCCAAAGACGGCCTTTAGAAACATAATTAATCCTGCTTCATAGGCACAGAAAAGTAGATCCCAAGGAGACGACGTATGACTGATGCGCCCGCCCACCGCACGTTCGATTTCGATCAGAAGATTCCGCCGCTGCCGGTGCCGTCGCTCGAAGATACGGCTGCGCGGTATCTCGCATCGATCGAACCGCTGGTCGATGCGGAGACGCTGGCGCGCAACAAGGCCCAAGTGGCGGAATTGCTGTCACCGGGTGGCGTAGGCCGCAAGCTGCATGCGTTGCTGCTGGAGCGCGCCAGTCGCATGGACAACTGGCTGTCGGGCTGGTGGGAGCAGGCGGCGTATCTGACCTATCAGGAACCGCTGATCGTCAATTCCAACATCGGGATTTCGACGGACGCGAGGGTGACCCATCCCGACCAGGGTATGCGTGCGGCGCAACTGACAGCGGGCGCACTCGAATTCTATCTCGCCATCATGCATGAGACGCTGCCGCCGGAAATTCTCAAAGATGGTTCGGCGTTCGACATGTCGCTGTTAAAGCGGTTCTATGCCACCAACCGTTTTCCCGGCGCTACGACCGACCGCATCCACACCTATGGGTTTGACGAAAGCCGCCACATCCTCGTGATCCGTCGCGGGCACTATTTTGTGTTCGATGTCATCGATGCGAACGGCAAGGCGATGCCAGCAGCCTGCATCATGGCGCAATTCAAACGTATCATCGCAGCTGCGGACGCAGCGCCCGAGGTGCCGCCCGTTGGCTTGCTGACCGCCGACAAGCGTTTTGTCTGGCACGACGAGCGCAACCGGTTGTCGAGCGATCCCGTCAACGGGCTTTCGCTGGACCGAATCGACCGCGCGCTGTTCGTCGTGTGCCTCGACGATGCGAGCCACGACACGTTTGAAAAGCTGGCGAAGGCCGGGCTGTATGGCATCCGGGGCTCGCGCTGGTATGACAAGAGCTTTGCGCTAGTCGTGGACCGCGACGGGCGATTCACGCTGCATGGCGAACACTCGCCGGTTGACGCGGGGGCGTGGATCCCGCTGATCGAAACCATTGGCGGGAAGGCTGCCGGCCTCGCGCCCAGCGCTAATGCGGATTTGCCCGAGCCGGTCGAACTGACGTGGCATTTGAAGCCGGAGACGCTGGCGGCCATCGAGCGGGCGGGCACCGTCTATGACAAGCTGACCGGCGATCTCGATCAGCGCATTTTGCATTACACGGGCTACGGCAAGGATCTGATCAAGACGTTCAAGACGGGTCCGGATCCGCTGCTGCAGATGTCGTTCCAGCTCGCGTATCTG
This sequence comes from Hyphomicrobiaceae bacterium, assembly GCA_031365425.1. Lineage (GTDB taxonomy): Bacteria > Pseudomonadota > Alphaproteobacteria > Rhizobiales > Hyphomicrobiaceae > JANXVY01. The sequence goes on along the minus strand of JANLYB010000326.1, from coordinate 2,766 downwards.
CGGATGCATGGCAAAACCCCGAAGATTTACGAAGCGGCCTCGACGCGCGCCTACCGCGGCGGGCGGACCGAAACGATCCGGTCAGCCACCAATCAATCGCGCGCGTTCTGCTTGGGGATGGACGACGCGGCTTTGACGGACGCGCAGAAGAATGCACTGATGCGGGCAGCGTTCACCGAGCACGGCAGGCTCGCCAAGGACGCATCAGCGGGGCAGGGTTGCGACCGCCATCTGCTGGGCCTGCGTTTGATAGCGGCCGAGAACGGCATCGCCGATCTGCCCGCGCTGTTTTCGGAGGAAGTCTACAAGCGCGGCTGGGAGCTTTCGACGGCGCAATTGCCGATGAAGGTCGGATTCGTCAATCACTTCGGGCCGGTGACGCCCGAAGGATATGGCATCGCCTACATCATCAAGGACGACCATATCAACTTGCACGTCACCAGCTTCAAGTCGCATCCGATGACCGATAGCGGGCGCTATCTGGAAGCCATCGCCAAAGCGCTCGACGATATCGGTGCGCTTGGGCAGCGGATCGTGACGAGCGAGAAAGCGGCGGCTTGAGGTCTGCCTGGTCGAGAACCGAGTGAGGTTGAGAGGACGACGATGACACTTTGTCCGGGGATGGCGCGGTTTGTCGCCGAGACTGACGAGATCTATGCGGGACAACGAGAGAACGAGACGATTGCCGAACAGCGCGCACATTACGATGTTTACAGCGCGCACTTCGCCCAGCCGCGGCCTGCAGGATTGAGGGTCGAGGACCGCACTGTCGCGGTCGGTCAGCATAACGTGCCCATTCGCATTTACCGGCCTGAACGGGCGACCGGGTTACCGCTACCCGCGGTCATTCAATATATGCACGGCGGGGGCTGGGTGCTCGGCAGCATCGCCAGCCACGATTGCATCGCCGCTGAGATTGCACACGCGACGGGAGCGGTTGTCGTCAGCGTCGATTACAGGCTCGCACCCGAATATCCGTTTCCGGCGGCGTTCGAGGACTGCTATGGCGTGATGGAGTTCATTGCCCAGCACGGCGCCGCGTTGGGCGTTGACGCTAGCAGGCTCGTCGTTGCGGGCGACAGTGCGGGCGGTAATCTTGGTGCGGCACTCGCCATTGCTGCGCGCAACGAGGCGGGGATTAAACTTGCCGGGCAGGTGCTGATCTATCCTGTACTCAGCGATGGATTTGAGAGCCCATCGCATACTGAGAATGCCCACGCGCCGATGCTCAAGACATCACAGATGCGCAAATTCTGGCGCCACTACCTGGGCGGCACGGAAACCACGCTCAACCCCTACGCCGCGCCGCTGCTGGCGGCGTCATTGACGAATTTGCCGAGGGCCTACATAGCGACGGCTGGATACGATCCGGCGCGTGACGATGGGCTTGCCTATGCCCAAGGGCTGCGTCAGGCGCATGTGGACGCGGCTTATGTTTGTGCCGATGATCTTGCGCATGGCTGGCTGCGCGCCCGGGCCATCAGCCCATCTGCGGCGCGCGCATTCCAAGCCCTGACGACTGCAATGCGAGGGATGGTCTAAAAGTTCCGCTTTTCCTTTCAACGAACAGTATTTGCGTACCTGCGGCTGGATTTATCGCCCCAGGCGATTGCGCTGCGGCCCCGTCATATCGATATGAGCTCAGGTGCCTGACGGGACGCGCAAGCGCGGCGCTGAATTTTCCAATCGATGGAGTGCAACATGTCCGACCTGATCGTCATTGTATATCCGACCGAAGCCAAAGCGGAAGACGTCCGCCAACGGCTCTTCAAAATGCAGAAGGAATACATCATTCAACTGGGCGACGCCGTCATCGCCACTAAGACCGAAGACGGGCACGTCAAACTCAACCAGTTGATCAACACGACCGCGATGGGCGCTTTATCGGGCGGGTTCTGGGGCACGCTGATTGGGGCACTGTTCCTGATGCCGGCGATCGGGGCGGCAGTTGGTGCAGCGTCAGGTGCACTCGGCGGCGCGCTTTCGGACTTTGGAATTGACGACGCTATGATGAAGGATCTCGCGCAGAGCATTCAGCCGGGCAATGCCGCGCTGTTCATCCTCGCGCAAAAAATGACGGCAGATAAAGTCATCGACCAGATCAAAGATGCCGGCGGCGTTGTGCTCAAGACCTCGCTCGACCGCACCAAAGAGCAGGCCCTGCGCGATGCGCTGGCTTCGTCGCCGCCGCTACCCTTGGCTTAACGGTTGTCAGCCCGCAACGTCGGGGTCTTCGCGATCACGGACATGAGCGACGGCCTTGAGAAGTGCTTTGTCGAGTGCCTTCGGATCGAGCATGACCTTCTGGTCATGAACGGCTCGGACCGCCGAAAACGGCACGACGAACTCGCCCGCGTTCTCGACGTAGATGACAAGGTGAGCAGATGTTGTGGAGCGGACGGCGCCAATACCCTCCCGCCCCTCAGCGACGAAAGCCATAAAGCCAGGTTCGATTGGGCCGATGCGCGCTGAGGTCATGAACGGATCTCGCTTTCCAGGATGGCTTGCGTCTGCGGTACGCTAGGATGCTACGTGGGGTAGCGGCATGACAAATCAATCCTTCACCGATGGCGCGAAAATCGTTGAGTTACCTGCTGTACCGCCCCAGGGTGACAGTTGCGAGCCGGAGCGGGACTCCCGATTCACTCCAAATACTTATCCCCGCGGTTGGGCGTGAAGGTATTTTGATGGTGTCCGTTTCGTGAGGGGCGCTTTCCGGAGGCGTTCTTGGAAAGTTGCGAACGGATGTTAGAGTTAAGTGAAGCG
>JANLYB010000286.1:0-24024 GCA_031365425.1 Hyphomicrobiaceae bacterium | reverse complement strand
GCCGACGCCGGCCTGGTACATGCTGCCGATGTCGTATTGGGCGGCGGCTATGCCTTTTTCAGCTGCGTAGAGAATGTGCTGGGCGGCGCGATAGGGGTTTTCGGGTTTGCCGTCGCCGCGCAGAAAGAGCAAGCCGAGATTATAGTTTGCGAGCGCGTGACCGCTGATGGCGGCTTTCTCAAGCATTTCGCCGGCCTGAATGCGGTCTTTGCCGACGCCGCGGCCGTCAGCGAGCATCAGGCCGTAAGCAAACAGGGCGGGAACGTCGCAGAGTTCGGCGCCGCGCGCGTACCAGCGGGCAGCCGTTATGGGGTCTTTGGGAACGCCCTGGCCCTCGTCATGGATGCGGCCGACGAGGGTGTGGGCTTGCGGGTTGCCTTTGCCGGCGGCGGCCTCGGCGAGGGCGAGGGCAGTCAGGAACTTTCCCTGGTCGTAAGCGAGGTAGGCAGCGTCCTGGTCGGCAGAGCCGGGGGAGGTCGCTGGCGTTGCGCCAGCGGGGGCGTTGCGAGCGGTCAAGAGCTGGGCGATGCAGGCGTCGGCGACGGGGGCTGGTTTGTCAGCGGCGGCGGGTGCGGTTGCAGCAGGGGCAGGCGCTGCGGCTTTTGCGGCAGCCTTTGCGGGGGCGGGTTTGGTTTCGCCAGTCGCGTTTTTAGTTTCACCTGCCGCGTGGGCGCAGGTGAAGCCAAGCGTCAGAATCGCGCAAATGCTCAGCAGCCGTTTCATTGACGTCGTCCTATTGCTCGCAAGTGTTTTACTCAGTGCTGCGGCTGGCGAATTCTTGAAGGCCAACCGCTGCGGCATCGGCGAAGGACCGCGCGCTGTCTTGGGCATCGCCTGGAGTTCCGGCTGAAATAAGCCGGAAGGCGACAAAATCTGCGCCAAGGCTGGCCATTGTTGTCGCATCCTGCGGTGTGGGCACGTCGAAGGCGATGCAGGGTACTTCGAAGATTTGCGCCCACCACTCGATGAAATCGGGCTGCTCGGGGGTTTCATCACGGCTAGCGAAGGCGACGTATTCGGCACCTTGCTCGCCGAGCATCATGGCGTTGTGGCGCGTTTGGGCTTCGCCGCCAATGATGTAGCGGGTCCCCAATATTTCACGGGCCTCGGTAGCTCTGGCTTCTAGGTCATCTCCAGCGCGCAGGTGGACGCCGTCGGCGCGCAGAGTGCGGGCGAGTTGAGCGTCGTTGTCGATCAGGGCGGCTACGTCCTGGGCCTGGATCAGTTCTACGAATGGGCGGGCTGTGGCGGCATCGAGGGTCTGGCCACGCGGGGCGCAGATGAGGGCGCTGGCGAACTTGGTGGCCGCAAGCGTTGCCTTCAACCGTTCCTGGACGGATGGACCGGGCATTGCCTCCACGATGAGATACAGTCCAACCGGTTCGATTTTAGCCACGTCAGGTCCTCGTGAGAATTGCAGGCGACTAGGTAGTTACCGCAGATGGTGCGTTCGCAATAGCGCAACGCGGGGCTCTGTGCCAGATTGGCCGGAAATTCAAAAAAGTCCGAGGGGAAACGATGATGGCGAAATTCACAGCGATTGTGCGCGCGGCCTGTGTGTTAGTGCTGACGCTCGCAGTGCTTTCTGGCGGTCCAGCTCTGGCTGCCGATCCAATCGTTATCAAGTTCAGTCATGTTGTTGCCAGCGATGCGCCTAAGGGGCGCGGCGCTCTGAAGTTCAAGGAGTTGGCGGAAAAGTACACCGAAGGCCGCGTGAAGATCGAACTCTATCCGAACTCGCAGCTTTACAAGGATAAGGAAGAAATCGAGGCGTTGCAGCTTGGCGCGGTCCAGATGCTTGCGCCGTCGCTGGCGAAGTTCGGACCGCTGGGCGCTAAGGAATTCGAAGTCTACGATCTGCCTTTCCTGATGCAGGACATCGATGCCGTTCACACGATTTTCGACGGCGCGGTTGGTAAGAAACTGCTGGGGTCGCTCGCAGCCAAGAACATCACCGGTCTAACGTATTGGGATAACGGTTTCCGGATTTTCACGGCCAATAAGCCGTTGAAGATGCCCGAGGATTTCTTTGGTCTGAAAATCCGGATCCAGTCGTCGAAAGTGCTTGAGGCGCAAATGAAAACGCTCGGCGGCCTGCCGCAGGTCATGGCGTTCTCGGAAGTTTATATGGGACTGCAGACCGGGGTGGTCGATGGCTCGGAAGGCGACCGCACCAATGCGTACACGGCCAAGCTGTTTGAAGTTCAGAAATTCATCACGCTCTCGGACCATGGGTATCTGGGCTATGCGGTGATCGCCAACAAGGCGTTCTGGGACGGGTTGCCTGCCGACATCCGCGGGCACCTGGAAAAGGCGTTGGCCGAGTCGACGGTCTATGTCCGCAAGATTGCGCATGAACTCGATGTCGAAGCGGAAGATGCGATGAGGAAATCCGGCAGGACGGAGCTGATCACGCTGACGCCCGAGCAGCGGGCTGCGTGGATTGCCGCGTTGGTCCCGGTCTACGACCAAGTGTCGGCGCGCGTCGGCAAGGCGTTGATCGAAGAAGTTCGCGCGGCGGTGAAGAAGCCCTGATCGCATGTTGGGATCGATAGAGCCCCGAGCCCGCGCGCGAGTGCTGGCTCGGGGCTTTTTTATGAGCTGCTGGGCCGGGGTATGGCTTGAATTACAGCAATTGGACGGTATGGCACCGGATGATAATGCGATCTTGGGCGAGTTCGTGTTCGAGGCGCCTTCGTAAGGCCGACCAGTAGCGGGTGTCGATTTCTTCGGTCATCACCTCGACGACGACGATCTGATCGTGTTCGGTGCCGGTGCCCGATTGCCAGCGGCCTTCGGCTGGTGCGCGCAGGTAACTCGTCACGCCGCCGAATTTTTCGGTGAGTTCGTGGGCCACTCCATCGAAGATGCTCTTGGGGACAAGAGTGCCGTCGCGCCGAAAGGCCGGCAGTAAAATTTGAACGAGCCGGTTTGGATTTTTCATTTTCAGGAACTCATTTTCGCGCACCGCCGTTGATCGGGAGGGACGTTCGTATCAGGAGGCGGCATTGGCGCAGAAGTATTCCAAGGGCGCATCGGATGATGTTGCGCGCACTATGCACAAGCGTAAAGAGGGCACGGTCAAGAGTGGATCGACCGGCAAGAAGGTCACAAGCAAGAAGCAGGCGATCGCGAACGGGCTTTCGGAGGCGCGCCGGGAGGGTCAGAGGGTCCCGGAGGCACCGAAAGCGTCCAGCTCGCGCCGATCAAAGAAGGGCTAGGTCTGAAATACTTATCCCCGTCAGCCCGGCGCGTGTGACTGTGATGGGACCTTGTCTCACGAGGGTCTGGTTCTAGAGCTGGTTCAACTGGGAGACTAAGGGTTTCGCGCGGAGTTCCGTGACCCATCAGCTGGCCGGGGCCTCGTGGGCTGTGATTGCTTCACAACTGCCGGATTCAGGTGGTCCGGCAGGCATTCGAGGCCGCTTCGTGAAACGCGGATCAGGACTTGCTGCAGCAATGCGGCATCGGTCCACATCTTGCGAATTGTTGAAATGCCGAGACCGCCGGGGACACCCGGGACTGATCCGCATCCTCACTAGCGCAAAACTCCGGGTCCGATGGGCCGCGGAGATAATCTTGTTTGAGGCGGGCTTGTGATAGGGCACTTGCTTGTGCCGGCTGGGAGTGACATTGCCCAGTCCTTTGCTGCTACCAACGTGAGACAGGCGAGATGACGAGTGGGACGCCTGCGGGGCAACGGACGCGTGACGAGTTGATTGCCTATATGTTGCTGGCGCTGGCGGCGTTGTGCTGGTCGGGCAATCATGTTCTGGGGCGGGCGGCTGCGGGGCATGTGCCGCCGTTTGCGATTTCGCTGTTCCGGTGGGGCGTGGCGCTCGTTTTGCTGTGGCCGTTTGCGCGCGAGCATTTGCGGCGGGATTGGCCAGCAATCAAGGCTAATTGGAAGACACTGGTTTTTCTCGGCGTTATGGGCGGCGCGATTTTCGGTGTGCTGCAATACATCGGCGCGCGTTACACAACGGCGATCAACATATCGGTGTTGAATTCGCTGGCACCGGTGATGATCGCGCTCGCGGGGGCGGGCTTGTTCGGCGATCGGTTGTCGTGGCGGCAAGGGACCGGGATCGCAATTTCGTTGCTCGGCGTCGGGCTGATCGTCACCAAGGCCGATCTTTCCCGCGTGGCGCAACTCGATTTCAATCGGGGCGATCTTATTATTCTATTCAACGTTGGGGTCTGGGCGATTTATTCGGTGTGCCTGCGCTGGCGGCCGCGGCTGCATTGGATGAGCTTTACCTATTGTCTGGCGGCTATCTCGACGGTCGCGACCGCACCGTTTTTTATCGCCGAGCAGGGGGTGGGGCTCACATTGCAGCCGACGCTGTTGACGGTGGGTGTGCTCGCGTATGTGGGGGTGTTTCCCTCGGTGATCGGTTTTGCGGCGTGGCATCGCGGGGTCGATGTCCTAGGTCCGACGCGGTCAGGGGCGACGCTGCATCTGATCCCGTTGTTTTCGGCGCTCATTGCGACTGTGGCGCTGGGCGAGCAGTTGATGGGGTTCCACGTGGTGGGGTTTGCGCTGATTTTGGCGGGGGTTTGGCTGTCGAGCGCGCGGTAGCTGGGATTCGCGTGGGATGGTGCGTCATCGATTTGAGGGTTGCTTGGATCCCAGCCTTCGCTGGGATGACGAAGGAGAGGCCGGACATCCGAGCGTGTGGTTGGCAAAAATGGCGGTCTTAATTCGCGGTCAGGACGTGGACGCGGATGGGTTGTTCCAGGACGTAGGTGCCGAGATCGGTGCGGGTGGCGGCAGCAGTGAAGGCTGCCGCGATGGTTGCGCGGTTTTGGTCGATGATAGATTGGCGGGTGGCGTCGGCGGCGAGGACGCGGGCTAAGAATTGGTCGAGGTCTGGAAATTGGTCGCGGCGGATATAGTCGTGCTGGGCTGCGAGTTTGTAGGCGCCTGAGATTATGGCGCGCTGGATCGCGGCTTGGGCGGCGGCGCGGATTTCGGTTTCGTCTTCGATGATGCGGAGCGCTGAAAAGAAGCTGCCTGCGGCAAGCGGTTCGATGACGAGGACTGTGTTGCCGGGGCCGACAATGCGGGCCGATTCTCGCAAGGCTTGGTCGAGATGGGCGACGGGCACGTGATGCAGGGAATTGATGAAGACCGCGCCGTCAAAGGAGCCGGGCGTGAAGGGCAGGTTTTCGGCGGGAGCGCTCTGGAGGCCTGGACGAATAGGCGCTGCGGGATCAACTCCGCTTGCCATGGCTCCACGGCTGTTGAGGGCGCGGACTAGATCGCCGTTGCCGCAACCGATGTCGAGCAGGCGCTTGCCGGTTAAAGGGCCGAACGTCTGCTCGATGAGGGAGAGTGGGTCCATGGCATTGGGATTCTTTAAAGAAAGGCCGAGCCGGTGGCCCTGGATGGCCGGGCCTCTCCGATCGCGTCAGAGGGCCCGGCCCTGGAGTGGAAGGTTCGTCTTATTTCGAGGCGCCGGTGGCTTTGTAGATGGACTGAAGGAGGTCTTTGCCAACGCGTGAGGCCATTTCGTCATGGACGGGTTTGGTGGCCGCGATCCATTCCTTTCGCTCGGCGTCGGTGGGCGTGTAGAAAGTGATCTTGCCGGTCGCTTTCATGGCGTCAAGGGCGTCGGTGTTTTCTTTCTCAGCAATTTCGTTGGTATAGACAGTCGCCTCCGCCATCGCCTTTTCGAGATGGGCGCGGATGGCGGTAGGCAGGCCGTCCCAGAAGGCTTTGTTGGCGATGACGGCATAGCCGATGTAGCCATGATCGGTGATCGTGCCGTGCTTTTGGACCTCGTGGGTTTTTTGCGTGTAGACATTCGAGGGCGTGTTTTCTGTGCCATCGACGACGCCGGTCTGGAGGGCTTGATAGACTTCCGAGAAGGCCATGACCTGAGGGACAGCGCCCCAGGCGTTCATCTGCGATTGTAGCACTTTCGAGGACTGGATGCGCAACTTGAGGCCGACGAGGTCGGCGGGGCTTTTCATCTGCTTGTTGGAGGTCATGATCTTGAAGCCGTTGTCCCAGAAGGCGAGGCCAGCGACGCCTTTGGACTCCAGGCCGCGCATCATGGTCTTGCCGATGTCGCCTTCGGTGATTTTACGCAAGGAGGCTTTGTCAGGGAAGATGAAGGGAAGGTCGAAGACTTCGAATTCCTTGGCGCCGAGCGGGCCGAACTTGGCGAGCGACGGGGCCAGCATCTGGACCGCGCCGAGCTGGAGGGCTTCGAGTTCTTCCTTATCCTTGTAGAGCTGGGAGTTGGGGTATAGTTCGACCTTCACTTTGCCTTCGGTGTATTTTTCGGCAAGTTCCTTGAACTTCTGTGCGCCCTTGCCCTTGGGTGTGTCGTTGGCCACGACGTGGCTGAACTTGATGATGATGGGGGCTTGTGCCCACGAGGGAGTGGTGACGGCGACGGCGAGGGCTGCGAGCCCGCACGCAGACATGATGACGATTTTCGACGTCCAAGTTTTCATTGATAGTTTCTCCCTGCAATTGCGCTTTTTGCGCTTGGTGTTGAGTTGACGGTCGGCTGGCGCGTCTTGCGTGCACGCAGATCGTGATGCCGAGCCGATTTTGGCGAGACAACCCCGCGCTTAAATACCAATTCGCATAACTTGGTGCGTATTGTTATTACGTTGTTTGTCCCGCGCGTTCGAGTAGCCGTTGTGCACGTGCGAGAATGGGGGCATCGACCATCTCGCCTTCGAACTGGAAGGCACCTCCTTGATTGACGGATGCGGCCAGAACGCGGGCGGCCCAGGCCATTTCGGCCGATGACGGCGTGAAGGCTGCGTTGACGGCTGCGGTCTGGCTGGGGTGGATGCAGAGCATGCCGCCGAAGCCGGTTTGGCGGGCATGGCTGGCGGCGCGGGTGAGGGCGTCCGTGTTCTTGATGTCGGCGATGACGCCGTCCACGGGGGGCGGCAGGCTGGCTAGGCGCGCGACCAGGACCATGGCGTAGCGGGCTTGATCCAGCATGGCGTTTGCGCCAGGCGAGCCGTCGATGAGATCGAGATCGAGGGCTAGGTCTATGGTGCCGAGGATGAGGCGGGCCGTGTTGGGGGCGTGCGCGATCGACGACATGGCGGCGACGCCAAGTGCTGTTTCGACGAGGCACCAGATAGGTTTGCCGGTTTGCGCCGATGCGGCCTCGACGACGGCCGCAGATTCAGCCTTTGGGAGCATGACGGCTGCAACGGCAGGGTGGGCGCACAGGGCGAGATCGGCTGCGTATTCGGACGTGCCGGCGGCGTTGACGCGGACGAGGATGGGGGCGGCGGGTGTGGCGTCCAGGAAGGTTTTGATCGCGGAGCGAGCTGAGGATTTTGCTGTAGGGGCGACTGCGTTTTCGAGGTCGAGGATGACTGCATCCGCGCCGGACGCCAGGGCTTTGGCAAAGCGCTCGGGCCGGTCGCCGGGGACGAACAACAGGCTGCGGGCGGAGGTCAGGTTTTGGGGTTGGCTCATCAGACGGCACCGTTCGTGCGTAGTTGTTCGATAGCCGATGGGGACCAGCCGAGTCCGGTGAGGATGGCGGTGGTGTGCTGGCCGAGGTCGGGGACGCCGTCCATGCGGGGATCGTAGGCGTTGCTGGTGGCGGGTGGCAGCAGAGCGGGGATGGGGCCCGCAGGGGTGTCGACTTGCGTCCAGCGTTTGCGGGCGGCGAGTTGGGGATGGTTCCACACGTCGTGCATGTCGTTCATACGCGAATTGGCGATACCGGCGATGTCGAGTTTTTCGCAGACATGAATGGACGTCGATTTTGAGAAAGCGTCCTTGATGATGTCTCGCAAGGCTTGCTGGTTGGCGACGCGCAGGGAGTTGGACACGAAGCGTTTGTCGGCGACGAGGTCCGGGCGGTCGAGGACCTTGACGCAGAAGGCTTGCCACTCACGTTCGTTCTGAAGGCCGAGCATAACCGTCTTGCCGTCGCCGGCGGGAAAGGGGCCGTAAGGGTAGATGGTGGCGTGGGAGGCGCCGGCGCGCGGAGGCTGGGTTGCGCCGTCGAAGGCGTAGTAGAGCGGGTAGCTCATCCACTCGACCATGCTTTCGAGCATGGAGACGTCGATGCTGCTGCCGCGTCCGGTTTTGCCGCGCAGGATGAGGGCCGAGAGGATGCTTGAGTAAGCGTACATGCCGGCCGCGATGTCGGCGATGGAGCAACCGGCTTTGGCGGGTTCGTCGGCGGAGCCGGTGATGGAGAGGAAGCCGGACTCGCTCTGGATCAGGAGGTCGTAGGCTTTCTTGTCGCGATAGGGACCGTCGGCGCCGTAGCCGGAGATGTCGCATACGATGAGCCGGGGGTGGGTTTCTTTGAGCGTCTCATAGGACAAGCCGAGGCGGGCTGCGGCACCCGGAGCGAGGTTCTGGACGAGGACGTCGGTGTGTTCCAGAAGCTTCATCAGGATGGAGCCTGCATCGGGGTGCTTGACGTCGAGGGTCAGGCTTTCCTTGGAGCGGTTGGTCCAGACGAAGTGCGAGGCGAGGCCGCGGACTCGTTCGTCATAACCGCGGGCGAAGTCGCCGACTTCAGGCCGCTCGATCTTGATGACACGCGCGCCGAGTTCGGCCAACTGGCGGGTGCAGAAAGGGGCTGCGATAGCGTGTTCGAGCGTGACGATCGTGATACCTTCGAGGGGGCGCATGGCGGCACCTTTCAAAAAGGAGGGGATCAAAATGAGCGAGGCATGCCGAGGATGTGCTCGGCGACATAGGACAGGATGAGGTTCGTCGAGATCGGGGCGACCTGATAGAGGCGGGTTTCGCGGAACTTGCGTTCAACGTCGTATTCGGTGGCGAAGCCGAAGCCGCCGTGGAACTGAATGCAGGCGTTGGCTGCTTCCCAGGAGGCTTTAGCGCAGAGGTATTTAGCCATGTTCGCTTGCGGGCCGCAGGGCTCGTGAGCGTCGAAGCGGCGGCAGGCTTCAAAGCGCATCAGGTTTGCGGCTTCGACCTCGATGAAGCTTTCGGCGATGGGGAACTGCACGCCCTGGTTCTGACCGATAGGACGGCCGAAGACGATGCGTTCGTTGACGTAGCTGGTCACCTTGTCAATGAACCAGTAACCGTCGCCGACGCATTCGGCGGCGATCAGGGTGCGTTCGGCGTTAAGGCCGTCGAGAATGTATTTGAAGCCTTTGCCCTCTTCGCCGATCAGGTTTTCAGCCGGGATTTCGAGGTTGTCGAAAAACAGTTCGTTGGTCTCGTGGTTGACCATGTTGGGAATAGGCTGGACGGTCATGCCCTTGCCGACGGCTTCGCGCAGATCGACGAGGAAGATCGACATTCCTTCGGATTTTTTCTTTACGTCGGCGAGTGCTGTGGTGCGGGCGAGCAGGATCATGAGGTCGGAATGCTGGACGCGGCTGATCCAGACTTTCTGACCGTTGATGACGTAACGGTCGCCCTTTTTGACGGCGGTGGTTTTAATGCGAGTGGTGTCGGTGCCGGTCGAGGGTTCGGTGACGCCCATGGATTGAAGGCGGAGCGCGCCGCTGGCTATCTTGGGGAGGTATTCGCGTTTTTGCCGTTCGCTGCCGTGACGGAGCAGGGTGCCCATATTGTACATCTGGCCGTGGCAGGCGCCCGAGTTGCCGCCCGAGCGGTTGATCTCTTCCATGATGACGGAGGCTTCCGTCAGGCCAAGGCCCGAGCCGCCGTAGTCCTGCGGGATCATGGCGGCGAGCCAGCCGGCCTTGGTGAGGGCGTCGACGAACTCTTCAGGGTAGCCGCGCGCTTCGTCGATTTTGCGATGATATGCGGCTGGGTATTGCGCGCACAGATCGCGCACGGCTTCGCGCAATTCGGGAAATTGCTCTTGGGCTGGAAGCACGGTGCGTCTCCTAAGCGGGTGATGTTGATGGTTGGACAGCGTGGGTCAGGCGAGGGTGGCGGTGGCTTCCATGGCAAGGGCGCCGTCGTGGCCGCGGGCCCATAGCTGAATGGTCTTGCCGTCGGGCGAGGGAGTGCCGCAGATGGCGAAGTCATTGGTGTCGAACAGGGGGGATACGGCGCGGAAGGCAAACGTTTTGACGGCGGCGTCCGGGCATTTGCGGCGCACGAGATCGACCAGCAATGTTGCCAGCAGCGGGCCGTGCACGATGAGGCCGGGATAGCCTTCCTGCTTGGTGGCGAAGGGCTGGTCGTAGTGGATGCGGTGGCCGTTGAAGGTCAGTGCGGAGTAGCGGAACAGCAGGACCGGGTCGGGGTGGATGACGCGTTCCCAGGCAGGATTGGCCGGGGCTTGCTTAGGAGCCGTCTGGGCGGCGTTTTGGGGTGCGCCGCCAGTTTGCGGTTCGCGGTAGACGATGTCGCGTTCTTCGCTCAACGCGATGCCGCGCTCGTCGGACATTTCGAAGCGGGCGGTGACGAACACGAGCGAGCCGGTCCGGCCTGCTTTGTGAGAGACGTCGAGGACGCGGGCGGTGCGGGTGACTTTCGAGCCGATTTTCAGCGCGTGGTTGAAGGTAAAGCGTCCGCCAGCCCACATGCGGCGGGGGAGTGGAACGGGGGGCAGGAAGCCGCCTTTGGCCGCGTGGCCGTCGTAGCCGAGCTTTGAGATTTTCGAAGCCGGGAGGCAGTAGACGAGGTGCCACATGGGCGGCAGATCGATGCCGTCGGTGAATTCCGGGTCGTCGCGGTCGAGGGTGGCAGCGAGGGCATTGGCGGGGAACGGCGCCAGGAGATCTGTGCGGGCTTCGGTTTTGCCGATCCACGTTTTGAGGTGTGCGATGTCGATTTCCACCGGATGATCTCCCCTGCCGTTGCGTGTTGGTGGCACTTTCTTGCATAAACGGAGCGTTTCGTGAATTCGTAGTTTATTAAGGTAGTGTTCTGTTCTGGCGAATGCTCTCTTTGTTTGCAAAGCTCTGACCTGAAGGCGGTCAGAGCTTTGAATCCGGCGCTCGCGCCGGCCGCTGTTCGCGGTTCGGCCATCGAAGGGCTGGCCGCTTAAATGGATGGGGACTCGCTATGCATTTCGATCTGGTTGATCTGAGGCTGTTTGTGCAGATTGCCGAGGCGAGCAGCCTGACGAAGGGGGCGCGGCGGGTGTTCCTGTCGCCCTCGGCGGCGAGTGCGCGGGTGAAGGCGCTGGAGGACCAGCTTGGATCGCGGTTGTTTTATCGCGACAGCCGTGGGGTGACGCTGACGGATGCGGGGGAAAGTCTGCTGCGGCATGCGCGGGTGATTTTGCGGCAGGTCGAGCATTTGAAGAATGAGTTCGGTGCGCGCGGGGCGGATGCGTCGGGGCATATCCGGATCTTTGCGAATACGACGGCGGTGACGGAGTTCATGCCGGAACTGTTGACCCGGTTCTTGGCCGAGCGGCCGGGAGTGACGATCGACATGCAGGAGCGGCTGACGCGCGACATCGTCCGAAGCGTGGTGGATGGGTCGACCGATCTTGGGATCGTGTCGGGAACAATTCCCATGGCTGGATTGCAGGCCAAGCTGTTCAGTACGGACCGGCTGATCCTGGTGACGCCGCTGGGGCATGCGTTGTCGAAGCGCAAAAGATGCGCGTTTCCCGATACGCTTGGATATGAGTACATCAGTCTGCACGAGGGAAGCACGCTGCATGCGTTTTTACGCGATCTGACCGACCGCTTGGGGGCGAAGCTTGTGTCGCGGATCCATGTGGGAAGTTTTGAAGCCATGTGCCGGCTGATCGAAGGCGGAGTCGGGATCGGTATCGTGCCGGAATCGGCGGCGCTCAGGCACTGGCAGACGATGCAACTTTCGCTCGTCGAGTTGTCGGATGATTGGGTGGTGCGCGAGCGGTTGGTGCTAGCGCGCGAGTTCGACGCCTTGCCGGGGTGTGCGCGGGCGCTGGTGGATGAGTTGATGAAGACGGGTTCAGGCGGGGCACAGCGTGTGATGGCGTTGCGGGAAAAGGCGCTGCCGCGGAAGGGGGAGCGCTAATCAGGTGTTCCATGCTCTGAAATAATGAGTGGTAATAAGTCCCGCGACCAAGCCGGCAATGAAGAGGATGGGCTGGGTGTAGCCGGATGCGAGCATGGGGATGCTGCCGCCGGGGCAGAAGCCGGCGATGCCCCAACCGACGCCGAACAGCGCGGAACCGGCGAGCAAAGGCGTGTCGATGTTCGTGCTGGTTGGGAGCGCGAAATTTTTTTCGAGGATGGGTTTGCTGCGGGCGAAGACGAGCCGGTATCCAATGCTGGTGACCAGTAAAGCGCCGCCCATGACGAAAGCGAGGCTCGGGTCCCAATGGCCTGCGATGTCGAAAAAGTTGAGGATCTTGGCAGGATTGCCCATGCCGGAGATCAGGATGCCGGTGCCGAAGAGCAGACCGAAGATGGCGGCCAAGATGATTTGCATAGGTCAGCCTACCAGCACGTGCCGGGTGATGAACACGGTGAGGGCGGTCGAGGCCATGAAGGTGGCGGTGGCCGCCAGTGAACGGGGCGACAGCCGGGCGAGGCCGCAGACGCCGTGGCCGCTGGTGCAGCCCGAGCCGTAGGTAACGCCGATGCCGACGATGATGCCGCCCACGATCACGGCTGCGGGAGAGGTGACCGATTGGAAGGGAATGGGGGCGGCCGAGATGAGTTTATAGGTCAGGGGCGCTGCGATCATGCCGGCGAGGAAGGCCGCCCGCCATTGCCAGTCTTGTGCGACGGCCGGGGGGAGGATGCCGGAGAGGATACCGCTCATGCCTGCGATGCGGCCATGGACGGCCATCAGCAGGACAGCGGTGAGGCCAATCAAGGCCCCGCCTGCGAGGGACTGGTAGGGCGTGAAGTCTGTCATGGTCCTGTCCCCGTCCCGGTCTATTCGCGTGCATCAGGTTTTGGTGTTGGATTTCGGCGGCTCGGCGGCGCACGTGCTCAAGCCGAGCAACGCGTACGGCGGGCACCAGCCGATGGCGGCAGTGGCGAGCGGGATGATTCCGAGCCAACCCCACGGCGTATGAGGACCAACGAACACGAGGCTGATGAGGCCGAGGCCGATGATGATGCGCACAATCCGGTCGATGGTGCCGACGTTGCAGGTCATTGCAGTCTCCGATGCCGATGCGATTGATGGAGGATTGGTAGGCGCCGAGCACGGGTTTGTCTGTGACTATGTCACAGAGCCGCTCGCCCGAAATTGCGTTCAATCAATTGCGGAGCTTTTGGATTTTGCGGGCCCGGACAGGGCTTCTGCCTCGCGTTCGACAGCGGCGAGGATCAGGCGGCGGCTTGTTTCGGGCAAGTTCAAGCCGAGGGCTGCAGCGTGGCCAATGGCAGACATTTTGCGCAAGGTCTTGCCGAGAATGCCGACGAGTTTTTCGTCGTCGTAAGATGCGTGCTTGGCGAGGAAGTCGTCGAAATAGTGCTCGACGAACACCACGCCGACGACGTTTTCCAGGGCCTGGGACTCAGGATCCTTTTTAAGTTGTTCTTTGCGGATCAGGAGGGTGACGCGGGCGATTTCGTCTGGGGTGTAATTATTGTCTGCGAGAATTTTGCCAACGAGGGCGGCGTGGTATTCGCGGCAAGCATGGCGCCAGTCGTTGTAGCCGGCGCGCCCCAAGGGGTATTGCCCGCGGGGGATGTCGAAGCGGCGCAGATGCTGAGCGCGGGCGGCGAGGCGCAACAGTTCTGAGGCATCGGGGTACATGGCGGCGAGGCGTGTGGTCATGCGTCCGGCGTAGACGATTTCAAACGGGCGATTGGTGCCGTCAATTTCGACCGTGCGCGGATCGCCGGCGTTGGCTTGGTCGATGGCTTCGATAGCAGATTGAAACCTGGAGTATGGGAGCGTCATGACCGGATCCTTGCAGGCGTGGCGGCTTAGCGCGATGAGGCTATGCTGCGCCCATCCAGTATGCCGGAAATTTGTTCGTACGGTACATTTTGATTGCGATCTATCTGATTTGGTTTTCATATTTTGTTGTTTTACGAAAGAGATTGCGTGAGGCAATTTGATTGAAGGGATGAGAGTCCCGTTTGATTTCAATCGATCCAGAGAGGTCTCACAGATGTTCGTGGATATCGATGTTGGAGGTGCACGCCTGTTTAAGGGCGCGAGGATGATCGGCATGTGCGGCTGTTGGTGTTGAAGCAAATTCTTCAGCCGCCCTTCCGCAGATCTGCCTTCAATCATCATCAGGGACGCTGCCTTATCGCAGCGCAATGCAAAAATGCCGTCATCATTTGTTATTCGAGTCGGGCACTTGACCGCCGGGATTCTCAGTCAACAGCCCGGAACGAACGTGTTCGTTTTTCATTCGGCTAATCCGCTGTTTGCGACGCTCGACGGATCGTCCTTCGCCAACCGCCATGCCAGCCAGCGGGCCGTTGATCGCGTGGCCCAGGTGCAGGGGTTGCAAGTAGGGTCGCGTGTTGCGGCGTGAGGCACCGTATGCCCTTGCGAAACTTGGAACCCAAACAGGTGCGAATTAGTCGTGGTCGCGATGGCATTCTATTGCAACAGTACGCTGGCTGAGCGCTTCCTCAGCCAGCGCATAAATTGTTCCATGCTGATAAAGAACGGGGGTGTGATGAACAGGGTCAAGAGCCGAGAGAAGATTAGCCCTCCGACTACGGCTGCTGTGTGTCAGCCGAAGCCAGCGCGCGGTTGCGTCCGGCGATGATCGCTTCGATTTAAAATGCTGATATTGCGGAGTTCGGTCGCGCTGCGCAAAGGCTAGGGATGCTGCCGCCGGCACTCGGGCTCATGACACCTGATCCGGCGCTTCCCGGCCGTTCAAAACGGCGGCGATGTTGTCCAGGCTTCGGAAGCCCATGGCGTCGCGCGTTTCGACTGTCGCGCTGCCCATGTGCGGGGTGAGAAAGACGTTCGGGAGATCCCTGAAGCGCAGATCGTATTCCGGCTCGTTGCGAAAGACGTCCAAACCAGCGGCTGCAAGCCGGCCCGAAGTGAGCGCCTCGATGAGTGCATTCTCATCAATCAATTGGCCACGCGCGGTATTCACAAGCACGGCTCCCGGCGGCAGCAAATTGAGCTTGGTTGCGTCCATAACGCCGTCCATGCCTGCCCCTCCAGGGGCGTTCAACGAGAGGAATTGGCAATGGGGGAGCATGGCGCTCAAGCTATCGTAGAACACCGCGCCCTGCTCCAAATCCGGGGCTAGGCGATTTCTGTTGTGGTAGATGACCTTCATGTCAAAGCCGCGTGCGCGCTGAGCAACCGCGCGGCCAATCCGGCCCATTCCTACGATGCCAAGCGTGCCGCCGCTCATTTCGAGCCCCAACATATCGGCAAGGCCGTAGCGCTGCCGCCAGCCGCGATCCATGATTTGAGCATATTCACGGGCACGGCGCGCCGCGCATAAGAGCAGCATGAATGCGATATCTGCCGTCGCATTGGTCAGTACGTCGGGTGTGTTCGTGACGATCAGACCGCGCGTTGCGGCGGCTGCCAGATCGATATGTTCGGTGCCGACGCTGCAAGTGGCAAGGATCTTCACCTGATGCGGGAGGGCGGCAATGGCTGCCGCGTCGAACTTGACCCGGGACGACGTCAGGACAGCTTGCACGCCCGGCCGGTCACGAAGCGCTTGCACCAAGTCGCCGATAGCCACCTCTTTGTCCTGAGACAAGATTGCGTTGAACTCGGCGCTGGCACGTTGAGCGACGGCGGCTGGAAGCGGGGTGGCGCAGACGAGGCGTGGTGTCATGACAATAATCCTAGTTCGGACGCATCACGCGCTGGCGTTCAAAAGCGCAAAACGAGGGAAGACAAATCTTCCCTCGTTTTGCGGGCGATCTCAATAAAGAGCCTTCATGAGGAACGTAGCAATGATTATCATGATGGCGCCGCCAACTCGGGTTGCGACCTGCGCAAAAGCCATGAGCCCCATGCGGTCGGCCGCACCCAGAATGGCGACGTCGCCGGTTCCACCAAGACCGCTATGACAGGCGGTGACGATTGCGGCTTCGACCGGATACATGTTCAGCATTTTGCCGACGAAGTAACCTGACGCGATCATGGTCAGGACCGTTGCCGTGCAGATCGAAATGTAGCCGACGTTGAACGACGCGACGAGTTGGTTCCAGGAGACAAGCAACGCCCCCATCGCGACCAGAATTGCGAAGGTCAGGTTCGTCGACATAAAACGATTGATTTGATAAGCGCCGAGTTCCATTTCCGCAGGCATCAGTCCGGTGAGCTTGATGATGACCGCTCCGATGATCATCAGAATTGGGCCGGGAATGCCGGTGAAGGGCGCGAGCAGAGCGCCGAGGATGAAGAAGCCGCAGGAGAGCACGATACCAGCTCCAAGCAGAGGCATGCTGATTGGCGCGTCCTCTTCCTTCGCGGCCAGCAGCTCATTTTCGGCACCCGCCTTCACGAGCATTCCATTTCCGTTGATCGATGAGTTGCCTTCCGTCAGGCGGGCCAGCAGGCCAGAACAAACAATCGCGACCACGTTTCCAAGCAACGCTGCCGGCACCATCATGGCAACGAGTTCGGCTTGCGGGCGATGCAGCATGTCCGCGTAGGCGATCGACAGCGGGAGAACGCCTTCGGCAAGTCCACCGCCAACGATGGGTATGACGATGAAGAAAAACGTTTCTTTTGGATTATGCCCGAATAGCAGACCGACGAGGATGCCCGCATGGCTGAGGCAGATCGAGGAACGGTTGCCGTTCCTTGCCAACATCCAATTGGTGGCCAGTCACATGGAGGCCTGTGAACGGACGATGCTGCAGGGGCATTGTCAGTTTCTGCTTTGCCACTACCACCCGCAGGCAACCACGATACTGTCGCCCAAGCAATTTCGCTCGGTCCACGTTGGAGACGATATTCTTTTGCCAGTATCAGTGCCCATTTCGGCTGACAACGGAGCGCCCCTTCATGCCCTTCCGGGCAAAAAGGGTCATCCGGTTGCCTGCCTAACGTACAGCGCTGAGTCCGGCATGGGTCGGATTCTCACCGCCGTTCGCAAGTCCTCGCCCCTCAAGGCCGATCTAAAGCCCGTGTTTTCGTCGCATCTCGCCAAGCTGCTCGTCACGATGGCGCTTGAGCAGCGCGGCATGGCTTGGCTCCCCAAAAGCCTCATCGAAGATCAATTGCAAGACGGCAGGCTGGTACTTGCAGGCAATGAAGTTTGGAACATCCCCATCGAAATTCACATCATCCGCCCCGTAACCAGCCAAACCCCGGTAGCCGAGCAATTTTGGACCCACCTTACGAATCGTCGCCGTCTGGAGTGCTAAGCCGCAGAGGTAGTATGCCGGGGGTGACCGCGCTGTATGCATCAAACTGTGACAGAAACACTTTGCCGGTCAGTTCATCTAAAAAGTGACCGCGCTTCAAGCGATCCATCACCGGCCCCTTGACCTCAGACAGATGCAGCGTCACACCGCCGTCCCTCAGATTGCGATTGATCGCTTCGAGGCTTTCCAGCGCGCTGGCGTCGATATGATTGACCGCAGGGCACATCATCACGACGTGTCTGACCTTGGGCCGGTCGGCCACAAGTTCGCTGACCAGTTCCTCCAGAAAGCGCGCGTTGGCGAAATACAAACTCTCGTCGATGCGCACTGTCAGCACCGTTTCGCAGGTCTTGACCTGATGCCTTTCGATATTGCGGAAATGCGCTGTGCCGGGCACCAACCCGACGATCGCCCAATGCGGTCTGCTCGTACGCCACAGATGCAGCGCGATCGACACGGCCACGCCCCCCACGATGCCGGTCTCGACTCCCATGCCGAGCGTGAGCAGGATTGTCGCCGCCATCGCGGCAAAATCGGCGCGGGAATAATTCCAGGTGCGCTTCAACGCCGCAAGGTCGACGAGGGACAGAACCGCGACGATGATGGTCGCTGCCAGCGTCGCTTGGGGCAGGTAATACAGGAACGGGGTCAATACCAGCGCCGCGACGAGGATGCCCGCCGCCGTGAACACGCCTGCCGCAGGCGTCACCGCCCCAGCATCGAAATTGACGACTGAACGCGCAAAGCCTCCCGTCACGGGATACCCGCCCGTCAACGAGGCCGCGATGTTGGCAGCCCCGAGGCCAATCAACTCTTGATCAGGCGTGATGCGCTGACGTCGCTTTGCCGCCAGCGTCTGTGCGACCGACACGGATTCGACGAATCCCACAACACTGATCAGCAACGCCGAAGCCGCAAGCTGCCGCCACAGCTCCGGATCGAGCGACGGCAATGTCAGCGGCGGCAAGCCATGCGGAATGGTCCCGACGATCTTGACCCCGTGAGCATACAAGCCTAGGCCGAAGGTCAGCAGCGTCGTCGTTATCACAGCGGCCACGGGAGCGGCCCGTGTCGCGATCTCCGCACTCTGCTTGGTCCAGCCCCGAGCCATGAGCCAAGGCTTGAGGCGCGTGCGCGACCAGAACAGAAATACCGTCGCGCCTGACCCGATTGTCAGCGTGAATAAATTCGTACTCGCAATGTGGAGCCATAACTCACCAAGGAGGTGGAGGAGACTGTCCCCGCCGGCCTTGAGGCCCAGCAGATGCTTGATTTGGCCCGCCGCGATCAGCAGCCCAGACGCCGTGATGAAACCCGAAATCACGGCATGGCTGAGGAAATTGGCGAGCAGCCCCAATCGAAGGACACCCATCGCGACGAGCATCGCTCCCGACATGAAGGCCAGCAGGATAGCTGCGCTCGCGTAGTCAGCCGATCCCGAGGTCGCAATGCGCCCCACCGCAGATGCCGTCATCAGTGAAATGACTGCGACCGGTCCTACGGCTAGGGTCCGGCTGGTCCCGAACACGGCGTAGGCAATGAGCGGCAGGATGCTGGCATACAGGCCGACCTCGGGCGGTAAGCCGGCAAGTAATGCATAGGCTAGGCTCTGGGGAATGAGCATGATCGTGACGATCAGTGCGGCCAGCAAGTCGCTGAACAACATCTCGCGCGAATAGGTCGAGCCCCACTCCAGAATTGGCGCTACCCGTCGCATCCACGCAGGCAGCGCCGCCATTCGCGCCTGCCATTTCACTATTGTTTCAGCCCCGCTGCGATCCACGCTCATGCTTCTCCGATCACGAATGCCCGATGGTGGGCTTGGCCATCCATTCGCGCCCCTTGAGCATCGCCTTCCAATAGATCGGCGGCAGCACGCGCTCCTTGAGGAACCATGCCGCCCGTGACGGCTTCTTGCCGTTGATCAGAAGCCTGGGAAAACTGGGCAGCAGCTTGCCGCCATAGCCAAACTCTGCGAGCACGATCTTGCCGCGTTCCACCGTTAGCGGGCACGATCCGTATCCATCGTAGATAGCGTTGCCATTGCCGATACCCATGTCCATGGCGACGTTGTGGGCGACGACTGGCGCCTGCTTGCGTGCTGCCGCGGCCGTCTTGGCGTTGGGCGCCGAGCACGCATCTCCGAGCGAATAGACGTTGGCGAACGTCTTGTGGCGCAATGTCCCCTGATCGACATCAATCCAGCCGTTTGCATCGGCGAGCGGGCTGACACGCACGAAGTCGGGCGCGCATTGAGGCGGCGTGACATGGATCATGTCGAACGCGACTTCGACTGTCTCCTTGGGTTGCTCGGGCACGGCTTTCGTGAACCACGCTTTCTTAGCCGCGCCGTCGATCGCCACGAGGTTGTGGTGGAAATTCAACTTGGCGTCATAGCGCTTCACGTACTGCATCAAAGCCGGAACATAGTCGGCCACGCCGAACAGCACGCCGCCCGCATTATAGAACCCGACGTCGATGTCCTTGAGGCTTCCGTTCCGGTACCAGTGGTCGGCTGAGAGATACATCGCCTTCTGCGGAGCGCCTGCGCACTTGATTGGCATCGGCGGCTGGGTAAACACGGCGCGTCCGGACTTCAAGCCGCGCACCAGATCCCAGGTGTAGGGTGCCAGATCGTAGCGATAGTTCGAGGTGACGCCATTCCGGCCCAGCGTGGCGCTGAGACCTTCGACCTTGTGCCAGTCCAGCTTGATGCCGGGGCAAACGATCAACCGCTTGTATTTGACGATCCTGCAGCCTTCCAGGATCACGGCATCGTCCTTGGGCTCGAACGCCGTGACGGCAGCCTTGATCCATTTCACCCCGCGCGGAATGACCGACGCCATCGTGTTGACTGTGACGGAAGCATCGAACACCCCGCCGCCGACTAGTGTCCAGCCCGGCTGATAGTAGTGCGTGTCCGCGGGGTCGATGATCGCGATATCGAGGCCGGCCTTGCGGGCAAGCAGACTGGACGCCACGGCAATCCCCGCTGCGCCGCCACCGATGATGACGATGTCGTGAGTTACGTCGGCGACATTCAACGGCGTCTTTCCGCCATTGGCGATGCGCCGGACAATGCCCGTCATATCGAACCCGGCAGCCTTGGTGGCCGCAAGTATCTCAGGCAGCGGTCGCGATTGCGCCCCCGATAAGGCCCACAACGACGCCGACCGCGTTCCTGTTCTGCAGTAGGCAAAGACCGGCTTGGGCAGCTCGGCCACCAGCGCGCCGAATTCTTTGGCGTCGAGATCTGAAAGCATGCCCGGAACGATCGGCTGATAGCGGATCTCCAGCCCCGCCTTCGCGGCGGCATCCCTGATTTCGGCAAACAGCGGCTGATCGGGCGCCTCTCCGTCTGGCCTGTGACAGATCACGGACCGGAAGCCTGCCGCCTTGATGGCCTCCATGTCGTGAGCCGAAACTTGCGGCGAAACCGTCAATTCATCGGTGAGTTTGCGAAATTCCATGAGCGGATATCCCTATGGCGTTTTTCGTTTTTTGCTGTTTTGGTTCCGGTACCGGCGACTCAGCCTCAGCCGATCTTCTTCTTGCTGAAGTACCAGTCGGTGGTGTAAAAGCCCTCGTCCTTGCGGGCCTTCGCCTCGGCAATGGTGGCTGGCGGCGGCACGATCACCGGCTCGCCCGGCTGCCAGCCCTCGGGCGTCGCTACCTTATGCGCATCGCTCGTCTGGAGCGCCGAAACGAGCCGCAGGAATTCATCGACGCTTCGTCCGTTGGTCATTGGATAGTAGACCATGGCCCGAAGGATGCCGTTGGGGTCGATGACGAACGTCGCCCGCACCGCCGATGTGTCGCTTGCTCCCGGCTGTACCATACCGTAGGCGCTTGCGACCGCCATGGAGAGGTCCTCGATGATCGGGAATGGCACCTCGATGCCGAATTTTTCCTCGATGTTTCTGACCCAGGCGATGTGCGAATAGTTGCTGTCGATCGAGAGCCCGAGAAGTTCGCAGTTCATACCTTGGAATTTCGCGTGATTGCGGGCAAAGGCAATGAACTCGGTCGTGCAGACCGGCGTGAAATCAGCGGGATGGGAAAACAGCACCAACCATTTGCCGAGATAGTCGGCCAGCGCCCGGCGTCCATGTGTGGTGTTAGCTTCAAACGAGGGCGCCAGCTGGTTGAGCCCTGGCATCGGCCGACGCGGTGTAGCGCTTGCCTCCCCTTCTTGATGGGCCATCATCTCGCTCCGCGGTTTGAGATACTTGTCGAATACTCTTGGATCGCAGCTCATGTCCGAGCCTCCCTCACAAGCCGTTCAGCGGAACCTTGAGGAAGCGCTTACCGCTATCGTCGGGCTCGGGCAAATGGCCCGCGCGGATGTTCACCTGCAGCGACGGCACGATCAGGCGCGGCATGCCGAGCGTCGCATCGCGGGCTTCGCGCAGCTTGACGAAGTCATCCTCGCTGATGCCATCGCCGACGTGAATGTTGTGCACGCGCTCGTCGGCGACCGTCGTCTCCCAGGAGATGTCGCGCCCATTGGGACCGTAGTCGTGGCACATGAAAAGCCGCATCCCCAGTGGCAACGTCTCGAGAATCATGCGGGTCGAGCGGAACAGCGTGCGCGCGTCGCCGCCCGGGAAATCAGCCCGCGCCGTGCCCCCGTCCGGCATGAACAGCGTATCGCCAACAAAGGCCGCATCCCCGACTACATGCGTCGTGCACGCCGGCGTATGGCCCGGCGTATACATCACGAACGCCGTCATGGTGCCGATCTGGTAGGTATCGCCGTCCTTGAACAGCCGGTCGAACTGACTGCCGTCGCGCTGGAATTCCGTTCCTTCGTTAAAGACTTTACCGAACACTTTCTGCACCGTCGTTATGTGCTCGCCGATTCCGAGCTTGCCGCCAAGCTGGTCTTGGATGTAGGGCGCAGCGGACAGATGATCGGCATGGGCATGCGTCTCGATCAGCCACTCAAGCGTCAGCCCGCGGCTGCGGATATATGCGATCAACTGATCGGCTGAGGCGTAGCTGATGCGCCCCGCCGCGTAGTCGATATCCATCACGGAATCGATAATTGCGCAGGCGTTCGAGTTTGGGTCTCTCACAATGTAGCTGATCGTGTTGGTGTCCTTCTCGAAGAAGGCTGCCACTTGGGGCTTCACCGACATGTCGATGGGGTAGCTCATTTTGTCTCTCCGTAGACGCATTCAGGATCGGCCGACCGCCGATGATGGAATATGTATGAGGAAACGCCGCTGCCCTGAGGCAATCGAAATCTCAGCCTCAGAGCATGACCTTCAGTGCAATCGCGATGCTGATCGCGCCCCAGATCATCATGTTGAAAAAGCTTCTGAGCACCTGCCGATGATCGCTTTCGCCCTTCAGCCCAAAGGCGTTGCACAGCAGGTCGCCCGGCAGCAGAAACAAGTTCGTCATGGCTATCTCCGGTTGGCTCGCATTCTCACGAGCACAGCTGGTTCGCTCATCTGCTGCACGCTAGTGCCCCCCGTAATCGGCGTATGTGACTTTATCACTGAACGCTCCAGGTCCGAACTCCCGGTGCCCGTGTGAGTGTGTGTCGCCGAAAGTTCAGCGCTCGCGCGACAGCTTCTCCAGCGCGCCGCGAACGTTGATCGTCATGCTGCCGCGCGCCGCCGAAATCCAGCCGCGCCTCTGGAACTCCGAGAGTAACCGGCTGACAACCTCTCGGGCCGTTCCCAATTCCGAAGCCAGTTGCTGTTGTGTCGCCACAAGCGCCGTCCCGCCATGTGATAACTCGATCAGCTTTTGCGCAAGCCGGATATCCATGCGCGCAAATGCCACCTGATCGATAATCCGGAACAGATCGGTCACTCGCGCACTGAAGGCCGTAAACACGAAACGCCGGAACATTGGCGAGCGGGCGATCATGTCGTCGAATGTGGCCCGCGGCACGGCAACGGCGCGGATGGTGGTCTCGGCGACCGCCTCCGCAAGATAATCTTCGTAGCCCATGAGGCAGGCCGTCGTCAGCGCGCAGCTTTCCCCTGCCGACAGCCGGTAGAGCACGATCTCGCGTCCATTCTCGGAAACCTGCTGCACCCGGATGGCCCCATCGAGCAGCAACAAATAGTTTTGCGGCGCCTGCCCAGGGCCGTAGATCCGGCTACCCGCCGGCAGCGTTATGATAGCGCTCTGGGAGATGAGGGTGGCGAGCAGGGCAGGTGGCAGCCGCTGGAGTCCGGGAAAGTGATCAATCCAGTCGGTCGCCGGTTCCATCCTCATGCGCCTCCTTGGATGCTACCGGAGCGGGATGCTGGTTCGACTGCGGGCCGATCCCGCGCTCCCTCGTGGACCTGCCGATCAACAACGTGGTCCATCGCCATCGCGCCTGCCCAGATTGCAAACAGTGTGAGCCACGAGGTCGTCGCAAAAACCGCGCTTCCCGAAAGGGAGGCCACCGAGCACCCGCCAGCGAGCATCCCGCCAAACCCCATCATCACTGCGCCGATCATATACCGCCGCATTGCATGTCCGTTCTGAAATCCTTCGAGCTTCAATTCCCGGCTTGAAAATGCCGCCAAAAACGCCCCGAGTAAAACACCTGGAACGAGTCCCGCATCGAAATCGATAGCCTGTCCCGGCGGACCAAGGAACAGCATCAACGCGCGCGCGGAAGGCCCGGTAAAGCTCATGCTCTTGACCGGCTGGGGCTCAAAGGCTTGCTGAGATAACCAATAAGTGACGAGCCAGCCGCCTGCCACCGAGAGGCCGACGCCCAGGGCCCCCCCCCCCACCCCAAACCGGGCCCAAGGGGTAAAGGCGGAAAAAAAAACAGCGCCCCCCCCCCATAAAAAGCCCCCAAAGAACGGCGGCCCCCGCCCAAAC
>JANLYB010000282.1:0-1970 GCA_031365425.1 Hyphomicrobiaceae bacterium | reverse complement strand
CTGCCACGATGGATATGCGTCGAGTTAAGTGACGGTTGCTCTAGCCGAAATGGTCAGATTCGCTGCTGGGTCGCCCCTGTAGCGTTTGACCCATTGCAGGCACTGGCTCCACCGCTGGGTTCGTCCGAAGATCTACTCACTAGCCGACCTTCTCGGAGGCCTTATGAGCACAATCAACGCGGCTACGATTTGCATTGCCGCGGCCAAGGCGAACGGCACCACGTAGCTCGTCGAAATGTCCCGAAGCACGCCGAGGACAGCAGGAGCCAACGCAAAGACAGCTTGATTGAACGCCACCACGAGCGCGACGACCGTACCGACGTCGGCCGCACGAAACTCATGTTGCGCGATAAGCGGGGGAAGGGAAACAACGTTACCGACGCCGAGACCAAACAGCACGCAACCAACCAGTACAACCGTGGGCGCATCTGAGATGATCATCAATGCAACGCCGACGCTTTGGAGAAGAAAGTTCGCGGATGCAGCCAGGCGGCGATCACGGCCTCCGATCGTCCAGCCTAGCAGAGTGCGGCCCAAAACAGCAGATGTCGTCACCATACTGACTGCGGCGGCAGCCCCGTTCTCGCCGAGCAATGGGGATATTCGGGTCAGCAAGTGCGTTAGCAGTCCGACTTGAGCGAATAGGGCCAACGCGAAGGCCACTGAAAGTGTCATGAAACCCTTGGTCTTGATGAGGTCTTTGCGAGGACTACGCGTTAATGGGGTAGCGACGTGGGGCTTGCTGTCGATAAGCAGTCCGTCGGGCGCCAGACCGAGTCCTTTCGGATCACGGCGCAGGTAAAAAATCGAAAGAGGTATTATGACCAGCGGCATGGCGATACCTACCGCGACCGCCGCCGCCTCAACCCCAATCTTGGCGATCAGCAAAATAAGCAAGGGCGGAAACACGACGCCGCCGATGCTTGCGCCGTTGAATGCCAAGCCGATGGCCTTTGGTCGATCTCGATCGAACCATGGAGCGACCATCGCGTTGATCGCCGCACCGCTCGTCGCTGCCCAACCACTCCCCGAGATTGCTGCCGCCACGAACAATTGCCACGGAGCTGACGCGACTGACCAGGCCACGATCCCTGCACCTGCGAGAACCGCGCCGATGATCGTTGTCTGCGCCAACCCAATTGATCTGTGAGCTTCGGGTAAGTACACAATCAGTGCTGCCCCGATCAGGAAGTGCGCAGTGATCGCGCTAGAGATCATTGCGACCGGCCAGCCCTTGGAGGCGTGCAACGTCAGCAAGAGCACTCCCGGACTATAAAATCCGACACCCCATCCGAAAACCGCGATTACAAACGCGACCCAAACGACGGACCAGCCCTGAAATCGCGATTGTCGAAGATCGGGGATCTGCATAGTTGGGTGTCCTGACCTGAGGGCAGGCGACGACTTGCCAAGTACGCGCCGTATGCGCGATCAACCGCGCGTTTGCTCGTAGGCCTTCAGATGCGTGTAGGCCGTGCGCAGCCGGGGCACCGGAACTTTTGCGGTGTCAGCGCGCGCAATCAGGTCGCCAATCACATGATCGGCTTCGATCGGGTGGCCCGCCTTAATGTCGCGGAACATCGATGCGGTGAGCGGCGAGCCCTCCGTGGTCAACATCCCTGTCGCGCGTTCCAGCGCAGGCGCGCGGGGCGGATAGCCCTCCGCGGTCGCGACCGCCCTGCATTCGTCGAGAATGCCAAGCAGGAAGTCCTTGCCGCGGGGCGCCGCCAGGATCATGCCGTTCGGGGCGCGCATCAGGCTAGTCGTGGCCGCGTTCGACGCGAGGAAAACCCATTTCTCCCACATGTCCTGCAGGACGGTCTCGCTCGCCGCGCCGTCGAAATTGCAGCTTCTGACGACGTCCGCGATGGCGCGAACCCGGTCTGACATTTTGCCGTCGCGCTCGCCGAAACCAAGCGACTGCACCGGGCCCAGCTGGACCACTTCGCGCTTCTCGTTCAGTGTCACCG
>JANLYB010000278.1:0-10539 GCA_031365425.1 Hyphomicrobiaceae bacterium | reverse complement strand
TTACTTGGATACTACACGCTCGGGCCTTCCGATTGAGTAGGTGTAGCCCACCTGAATGGGTGGTAAAGTGCATTGCGTCGGACCGAACCTGCAAACAGCTTGCCCGTATCAGTGGAGACTTTCGCCCGGACCATTGCCTTTCGCTACTGGAAT
This sequence comes from Hyphomicrobiaceae bacterium, assembly GCA_031365425.1. GTDB lineage: Bacteria > Pseudomonadota > Alphaproteobacteria > Rhizobiales > Hyphomicrobiaceae > JANXVY01. Next base: position 10,386 of record JANLYB010000278.1, on the reverse strand, counting down.
AATGATCCCTGATTCGACGCCGGTCGTCCCGCCGTTGGCTTCCTTTTCCATCTCATCCTGGACGAGCTTGCCGTGGAACCGTTTTGCGCTGTACACGATCGAAGCGAGGTAAACGAGTGTTGAACCGGCAAGCGTTTCAAACGGATACGTGACCAGCAGCGACACGAAGCCGATCGCTGCAAAGATTGCCGGAAGCACCCACTCGCGCGCCATCCGCTCGCCGATGAGCTTTCCCGAATACGTCGGCACGTTGGAAACCATCAGCAGCGCGATCACCAGGGTATAAACGAGCATACTCTTGATGAGCGCCGGATTGCCTCGAACGTCAACGAGACCGCTGAATTCCAAATAGTAAGGCAACATCACGACGATGGCGGCAGCAGGCGTCGGCATGCCGATAAAGTAGTTCGACTGCCACTTGGGCCGCTCCTCGTCGAGCGCGGCATTGAACCGCGCAAGCCGCAAGGCAGAGCCAAGCGCAAACATCATCACGCAGATCCAGCCGAAGCTGCGCGTGCCGCCGAGCGCCCAATTGAATAGAAGAAAAGCTGGCGCGACGCCGAAGTTGACGAAATCTGCAAGGCTGTCGAGTTCGGCCCCGAACCTCGATGACGCCTTCAAAAGCCGCGCGATACGTCCATCGATCCCGTCGAGAAACGCCGCGAACACAATCAGATAAAGCGCAATGTCATACCGGCCCTCGATGCCCATGCGGATCGAGGTCAGACCTGCGCACAGCCCGAGCAGCGTAAAGAAATTCGGTATCATCAGCCGCACTGGAATGCGCCGCCGGGCAAACATCCTCTGCGCTCTGCGGCGGCGCGTTTCCTTCTCCAATTGCGGCTCGACCTGATCCATCATGCTGGTTCCTCAAAAGCAGCCGTTCGGGCAAGCACGCATTGTAAAGCGCTATGGCCCAACTGTAGAGCGCTTTTCACCAAGATGTAACGTTCCCTGCTACACCCGCCGCGCTTCCCGCACAGCTTCATCCGAGCGCAGATCGGCAAACACCGTCTCGCCACCAATCGCGCGCTGCCCGACAGCCACCAGCGGCGTCTTGCCGGGCGGCAGATAGATGTCGACCCGCGACCCAAACCGGATGAGCCCAAATCGTTGTCCCACGCCGAGCGTTTCGCCCTCGCTTGAAAACGTCACGATCCGCCGCGCCACAAGACCGGCAATCTGCACCACGCCGATTTCGACGCCTTGCGTCGTTTCGATCACGATCGCGCGCCGCTCGTTTTCTTCGCTCGCCTTGTCGAGCGCCGCATTGACGAACGCACCCGGCACATACACCGAGCGCTTGATGCGTCCCGCAATCGGCGCGCGCTGGATATGCACGTCGAACACCGACAGGAACGTCGAAACCCGCACCCGTTCGGCATCGCCAAGCCCCAGTTCGGCCGGCGGCTTCACGCGCTCAATCGAGCTGATCTCACCATCCCCCGCCGAAACGATCAACCCCTCGCGCAATGGCACAACCCGTTCAGGATCGCGGAAGAAATAGACGACCCACGCCGTGAGCAGCACCATGATCCAGGCGAGCGGCGTCCATTCGATCAGGAAAAAAGCGGCCGCGCACGCTCCCGCAATTGCAATGAACTTGTAGCCATCGGGATGGGGTGGCACGAAACTGCCCAAAATAGTGTCGAAAAGGTTGTGACGGTCGGACACGATGACAACTCCAAATGATCGAGCGGCGTCAGGCCGGTCGCGTAAGACAATAGCAAAAGAGCGCATATAACCGCGACGGCACGCATGCGCCAGACATATAGCGCGCGGGCATCACAGCCCGCGCAGCCAATCCAAAACGAGGTTTACGTCAGGTCGCTCTTAACTCACCGGCACGGCGACAAACCGCAGGTCGCCCTTTCCGTCCTCGACTCGCAGCAGCACGGCCTTGCGCCCGGCCTTCTTCACCTTCTCAATGCTACGCACGATATCCTCGGGCGAGGTCACCGGATCCTGCGCTGCCTCCACGATGACATCGCCGGCCTTGATGCTCTTTTGCGCGGCGGCGCTCTGCGGATCGATCTCGATCACCACAACGCCCTTCATTTTGGCATCGAGCCCATACTTCGCTCGCAGTTCATCTGTCAACGCCGCGACCTTAAGCCCGATCAACGCGGCGATTTCCGGCTTCTTGCCGTTGTCGGGCTTGGATGTGGCCGCCGGAGCATCCGGCTTGTCGTCATCCTCGACCAACCGGCCAACCGTAACCTTAAGCATCTTCTTCTTGCCCCCGCGCAGCAATTCGACATCGACGCTTTGGCCGACCGGCGTTTGTGAAACGATCCGTGGCAGCCCGCGCATGGTCGAAACGTCCTTGCCGTCGAATTTCAGGATCACGTCGCCAGCTTCAATGCCGCCTGCCGCAGCGGGTCCATCGGGCGAAACGCCACCAACCAGCGCCCCGGTGTTTTCCGCGATGCCGAGCGTTTCGGCGATGTCTTCGGTCACCGTCTGGATCTTCACGCCGAGCCAGCCGCGGCGGATCTCACCATACTTCTTGAGCTGGTCCACGATCGAGATGACCGTATCCGACGGCACCGAAAACCCGATCCCGATCGAGCCGCCGGTCGGCGATATGATGGCCGTGTTAATGCCGATGACTTCGCCGTCCATGTTAAACAGCGGCCCGCCTGAATTGCCCTTATTGATGGCAGCGTCCGTCTGCAGGTAATCGTCGTACGGCCCCGAATTGATGTCGCGCTGCTTGGCCGAAATGATACCAAGCGACACCGATCCGCCAAGTCCGAACGGGTTGCCGATGGCAAGCACCCAGTCGCCGACGGCCATCTTGGCCGACGAGCCGAGCGGCACCGCCTTGAGCGGCTTCTTCGGCGTTACCTTGAGCAGGGCGATGTCGGTCTTGGTATCGCGCCCGACAACTTTTTCGACCTTGAGCTTGGAACCATCGTGAAAATTGATGATGATCTCGTCCGCACCGTCGATGACGTGATTATTGGTGGCAATCAACCCCTCGGGATCGATGACAAAACCCGACCCCAGCGATGAAATCTTCCGGTCCGGCGGCGCTTTTCCACCGCGCTTCTGGAAGAAATCGTCGAAAAACTCCTCGAACGGCGAACCTTTGGGAACCTTGGGCAGCGGCACGCCCTGCGGACCCTTCTGCGCCTGCGTGGTCGAAATATTGACCACGGCGTCACTCAGCCGGTCGGCGAGCGGAGCAAGCGACGGCGGCGGCACGAACGAGCGCTGTGCCGATGCATTCGGAACGCCTGCCGCCAATCCGGCCGCAGCGACCCCCAGCAACGCCAAGATCGAATATCGCGTCCGCACAGACCAGAATTGGCCGGTGTGTGCACGAGCGTGGCTACGCATGGACGTTTCTCCTGAGGGTGTTCGGGCGTTTCCGCCATCTTGGCCAAACGTGCGGCCAACGCAAGGCAGCTGTCAACGAAACCGCAGAAACAACAGCGCCGGCAGCCATCGGAGGGGCGCCGGCGCCTTTTGCAATGTTGTCGCGGCTACAACTATTTCACTGTGATCTTGATGATCTCGGACTGCACCATCGGATCATGGGGAATATGGTTGTGATCCGCCAGAATCAACTGCAGCGTGTGCTCACCCGGCTTTAGTTCAATAACGGCCTCTGTCTGCCCCTTGCCGAAATGCTTGTGGCTATCGTCGGCTGGGATCGCAACCTTCGCATCGGCCAGTGCCTTGTCGATCAGCAGATGATGATGTCCTGCGTTCTCTTTCGCTGTCCCGGCTGGTGAAATTTCCATGCCGGTGATACCGAACTTCACTGTCACCGGGCTTGAAACCGTAGCCCCGGCGGCTGGCTCCAAAATCGTAACCTTCGCGCCTGCAGGCGATTTCGATACGTCTTGCGCCATCGCGGACGTCGCGGCTGCAGCAATAAACAGGCCCGTCATCAAGGTCTTCAACATCGGCACTTTCTCCCCGTTGTGATCTTTTCTCAGCCTTTGAACGGTGCCAACTGCTAAACGGATGCCATGATGCAGCCGGACGCCGAACGCCTCGACATAGCACTTGTGACCCGCGGGCACGCCCCAACGCGATCGCGCGCACGCGATTTAATTGTGCGCGGCTTGGTATCGGTCGATGGGGCGGCAGCAACCAAGCCCGCCATGCTGGTAAAGCTCGCAGCCAGCATAGCCATCACCGGCGACGACGCTTTCGCCGCCTCGCGCGGATCAGTGAAACTGCGCGCAGCCCTCGATGGCTTCGGCTTCGACCCCGCCGGACGCATCGCGCTCGATGTCGGCGCATCAACCGGCGGCTTCACGGAGCTGCTCCTCGCCCGCGATGCTGCCAAGGTCTACGCCGTCGATGTCGGTCGTGACCAGCTCCTGCCACGTCTGAAAACCGACCCCCGCGTGGTTTCGCTGGAAGGCCAGGACAGCCGCACTCTCGATGCTACCCTCATCCCGGAACCGGTCACCGCCATTGTCGCCGACGTTAGCTTTATCTCGCTCAGAAAGGCGCTTCCCGCAGCGCTGGCCCTCGCCGCACCGGGCGCTTGGCTGGCTGCCCTCGTCAAACCCCAGTTCGAAGTGGGCCTGAAAGGCATCGGCAAAGGCGGCATCGTGCGCGACGAATTGGCCCGCCTTGCCGCCTTCGAGACGATCGCACGCTGGCTCAAAGATGATATGGGTTGGCGGGTGCTTCCGCCCATTGTCTCGCCCATTTCTGGCGGCTCGGGCAACACCGAATACCTCCTCGGGGCAACCCGCCATTCAGAATCGTGAACGAATGTCTGACATTGAAGTGCTGACTATCGACCGCCTCGCAGCCCAGGGCGATGGCGTCGCCAGCTCGCCCGGCGGCAACGTGTTCCTACCCTTCGTGCTGCCGGGCGAGCGCGTTCGCGCGCAAATCAGCGAAGGCCGCGCCAGCGTTGTCGAAATCCTGGAGTTCAGCCCGGACCGCATCGCGCCGATCTGCCGCCACTTTACCCGATGCGGCGGCTGCGTAACCCAGCACATGGCAGCGGCAACCGAACGGGCCTGGAAGACCGATCTTGTCGCGACGGCCTTGAGCCAGCAGCGCGTGTTTGACTCGGCATCGGTTGCTGAAGCCTCCGCAGACGACGCCGCCGACGTCAAAGCCAAGACCCGCGTCGCCTCCTCAATCCAGCCGATCATCGCGTCATCGCCCGGCACCCGCCGTCGCGCCGTGTTCGCCGCCCGCCGCACCAAATCTGGCGCTATCCTCGGCTTCCACGAACAACGCTCCCACGACATCGTCGATCTCGCCGAATGCCCCATCCTCTCGCCGCAAATAGCCAGCCGCCTCAACGCCCTGCACGCCCTCATCACACCCTTGCTCTCCCGCTCCGGCGAGGCCCGCATGACGGTCACGCTGGCCGATAACGGGGTCGATGTTGTCCTTGAAGACACCAAGCCCGAATTGACCTTCGACGACCGCGCCACCATTGCCGATCTCGCCCGCGCAGCCCGCATCATCCGCCTGACCGTCAAAGGCGAGATCATCTTCGCAACCGGCGAGCCCCAGCTCAAATTCGGCCGCGTGAACGTGACGCCAGCCCCCGGCGTCTTCCTTCAGGCGGTCCCCGAAGTCGAAGCCCGCATGACGGACATCATCCTGGCCGCTGTCGGCAAATCCAAGCGCGTCGCCGACCTGTTCTCAGGCCTCGGCACCTTCAGCTTCCCGCTCGCCGAGCGCGCGGAAGTCCTCGCCGTCGACGGCGATAAAGCCTCGATTGCCTGTCTCACCCAAGCGGTCAAACGCGCCCAGGGCATCAAGCCCGTCACCGGCAAAGTCCGCGACCTGTTTCAAGAACCCCTGTCGGCCAAGGAACTCGAAACCTTTGATGCCGTGGTCTTCGACCCCCCGCGCGCGGGTGCCGACGCCCAATCCCGCATGATCGCCAAATCGAAGGTGCCCATTGTGGTGGCCGTCTCGTGCGCCCCCTCGACGCTCGCCCGCGACCTCAAAACCCTGATGGCCGGAGGCTACGTCCTGCAATCCATCACGCCCATCGACCAGTTCCTCTTCTCCCCCCACGTCGAAGCCATCGCCATATTAAAGCGGCCTAAACGGTAGGGGATTACTTTATCTCTGTCTTGGGGACTTCAATAACCGCTCGACATACGCAGGCACGATCTCGGTCGCCGGCCCATGGATCGCCTCGTGGAACAAGCTCGCCCCCGCCGATGGTTCAAGGTTCAATTCGACGGTATGCGCTCCGTTGCCCCGCGTCTCGGCAACGAACCCGCTGGCTGGATACACATTGCCGCTGGTCCCGATCGAAATGAACAGATCACACGCCTCAAGCGCCGCGCCGATCTCGTCCATCCGGTAGGGCATCTCGCCAAACCACACCACATCGGGGCGCATCCCTCCGTCGCGTTCGCAGGACGGGCACACCGTCTCAATCGCTAGGTCCGCCGTCCAAGGATGCCGCGCCTCGCACCGCGCACACAGCGCCGCCAGCAACTCGCCATGCATATGGATCAGATTCGTTGAACCAGCAGCCTCCTGCAACGCATCCACGTTCTGCGTGACGATCAACACACCCGGATGTTCCCGCTCCAATCGCGCAAGCGCAAAATGCGCCGCATTGGGCTTGGCGAGCGCGTGATCCCGCCGCCGCATGTTGTAGAACTCATGCACCAATAGCGGATTGCGCGCATAGCCCTCAGGAGTCGCGACCTCCCGCACGTCGTACTTGGACCAGACGCCGCCCTTGTCGCGAAACGTCGCGATACCGCTTTCCGCAGACAGCCCAGCCCCCGTTAGAACGACGATCCGCTCATACGCCGCCACAGCTCACGCTCCACACTGGCCGCGATGGCGCAACACATGATCGGCCAGCACAATAGCCATCATCGCCTCGCCCACCGGCACGGCACGGATGCCGACGCACGGATCATGCCGCCCCTTGGTCATGATCTCACCTTCCACGCCCGCCTTGTCGATGGTCTTGCGCGGTGTCAGGATCGACGACGTCGGCTTGACCGCAAACCGGCACACGACCGCTTGGCCCGACGAAATTCCGCCAAGGATCCCGCCCGCGTGGTTCGACAAAAACACCGGCTTGCCGTCCTTACCCATGCGGATCTCGTCGGCATTCTCTTCGCCCGTCAGTGCCGCGACCGCCATCCCATCGCCGATCTCCACGGCCTTCACCGCATTGATCGACATCATCGCCGCCGCAATATCCTGATCGAGCTTGCCGTAGAGCGGTGCACCCAGCCCGACCGGTACGCCCTCGGCCACGACCTCGATCACCGCCCCGCACGAGGATCCCGCCTTGCGGATGCCATCGAGATACGTGGTCCAAGCCTCAACGACCCCGGCATCGGGACAAAAGAACGGATTGTTGGCAACCTCATCCCAGTTCCAGCGCGACCGGTCCACGCCGTGCGGCCCCAACTGCACCAGCGCGCCGCGGATCGTCATGCCGGGAATGATCTTGCGCGCAACCCCGCCCGCCGCTACCCGTACAGCCGTCTCGCGCGCCGACGACCGCCCGCCGCCGCGATAATCCCGGATGCCGTACTTGGCGTCATACGTATAATCGGCGTGTCCTGGCCGGTACTTGGTGGCGATGTCGCCGTAATCCTTCGACCGCTGATCCACATTGCGGATCACCAGCGAAATCGGCGCGCCCGTCGAAACCAGCACCCCCGCATCATTGGTGAACACGCCAGACAGGATCTCGACCTCGTCGGGCTCCTTGCGCTGGGTCGTAAACCGCGACTGACCAGGCTTGCGCTTGTCGAGAAAGCCCTGGATCTCGTCCCGGTCGATGGCGAGCCCTGGCGGACAGCCATCCACAACGCAGCCAATCGCCGGGCCGTGGCTTTCCCCCCAAGTCGTGACCCGGAACAGATGGCCGAAGGTATTGTGGGACATGGGAATCGGCCTTTTTTGGTTTCGTGAGCTTGGATCGTCTTAGATTTGTGGATGAAAAGCCGCAAGCATGGAGGGTTTTTCCACCAACATCGTGGTACGGCGCCAAACGGCGTGACAACGGGGCGCGACGCAGTTAGGCGCTATTATACGCACGAATTTTTCGGCAACGAGGGATTGTGCGCGCGGTGATCGGGGCACGATCACCCAAACGGCCAACGGAATTGCTCCAACCGGGTCTGAGCAACCCAGGGCGAGCGGCTCCGTCATAGTATGACATCTGCGTTGAAAGAGCCGGGAGCCGCACTCCCGGCTCTTCGTTTTTCAAGCGCTCAAATAGCCTCTATTCTTAAGCAGATTCAATTTGTTAATGGCGTGCAGCTCCAATCCGGCTTGACGCCGCAATCGCCCGGGTGCACGAACTAATCTGAGGTTTTCTTGTGTCGCGTTGAAGAGGTGCGTCCGTGCGTTTGATCCTGGGTCTCGCGTTGATCGTGGCAGCAAGTCTTGGAGGCATTGAATACGCAACCAAGCTCGTGCCTACGACGGCGGCAACAGGCGCGCCGCAGGTGCAGGCAACCTTACTCGCACCCGCCCTTGCACCGGCAACCGAAACCTTCGGCGGGATTGTTCAAACTGTCGCTGCTACCGAGCCAGCGCCCTTGCCGCCGGTGACCGTCGCGCCGCAAGCGCCCCATGCCGAGCCGATCACCCCCATCGTCGAGCCCATCAAGCGCCCGCCACCCAAGATGCCCGCCACCAAAACCGTGACGAAGCCCGCACCAGCGAAAGTGACCGCGCACAAGTCGAATTCCGCCAAGTCAAAAACTGCAAAGTCCAAGGAACCCGCCGCGAAAGATTTAGGCGTCACGGTCACCCGCCCCGGTTTCAAACTCACCTGCACCGTCGCCCAAAGGCTCGACCCCGCCAAACAGCGCTGCGTCCCCCTGAAACGCCAGCACTAAAGGTCATCCCACTCGTAGGTTGGGTTGAGCCCTTTGCGAAACCCAACAACTTGCTTGTCATCCCGTGCGCGCAGCTAGCGCTTTACGGTGCAGCGCAGACGCGGGACCCAGGAGCCACACACTAAGTCCTTGCCTATACAAGCAACATCACCCAATTCGTCATCCAGCAAAATGCGAGGGGCGAAGCAGCGCGGCAAGCGCGCGGGTAGTCCCGCAATGGGTAGAGAGCACCTACGGCGCCGCTCCTTAAGTCAGAGTTGTTTTACCAGCTCTAGGCTGGCGTGGGTCCGCCAGTTCCACGTACGTGAGGCGTAATGCTCAGTCGGGCCGCGTTGCCCGCTTCGCTCGCGTCTGACATCCGTTCCCGCTTTCTAAGACGCCTCCGGAAAGCGCCCCTCACGAAACGGACCAGCCCAACTTACCCGGCCCCCAACCCGCGGGGATAAGTATTGCGAGAAAATCACAGCCCCGTAGGGCGTAATAGCGCAACGTATTGCGCCGGCCACGAGTCCGCTGCCAACGGCGCAATACGCCAAGAGGCTATTGCGCCCTACATCTGAACTCCCCCCTCAATCCTCCGCCTTCAACGGCCTTTGCAACAATCCCGCAATCGCGCCATCGACACTCACCGCGCCATCCAGAATATCGCTCACAGCACGGCAAATCGGCATCTCGATCCCATGCTCGCGCGCCAGCCGCTTGACTGCAGCCGCCGTATAAACGCCCTCCGTCACTGCCCTCCGGCTCGAAAGAATATCCGCCAGCGGCTGCCCTTCGCCAAGCGCGCGGCCGAGCGACATGTTCCGCGATTGCGCGCTCCCGCAGGTCAAAATGAGATCGCCGAGCCCGGAAAGCCCCATCAGCGTTTCCCCGCGCGCACCAAGCGCCTCGCCCAGCCGCCGCAATTCCGCAAACCCACGCGAAACAAGCGCCGCGTGCGCGCTGCCGCCCAGTTTCTTGCCGTCGAGTATCCCAGCTGCGATGCCGAGCACGTTCTTGACCGCCCCGCCAAGCTCGACGCCGACCGTATCGCTCGACCAATACAACCTGAATTCGGGATGGCTCAACCGTTCCGCCAGCGCCCGCCCCAGCGTCTCGTCCTTGCACGCCAGCGTCAACGCCGCAGGCAACCCGCGTGCAACGTCCGTTGCAAACCCTGGCCCAGAAAGCACGGCCAACTGAACGCCCGGCAACTCGTCGCCCAGCACCCGGCCAAGCAACTGCCCGCTCTGCTGTTCGATCCCCTTGGCGCAGATCACAACGACGCTGTTTGCCCCAACCAATGGACGGAGCTGACTGGAAACGGACCGTGCCTGCTGCGCTGGCGCCACCATCAAGATAATGTCGGCCTTGGCAGCCTCCGCGAGATCGATCGTCGCAGTGAGCTTCTCATGCAGCGCAAACCCCGGCAGATACCCCGCATTGGTGTGCTGCGTATTGATCTCATGCACCGCCGCCCCATTGCGCGCCCAAAGCGTCACCGGCTGATTATGCCGCGCCTGCACTTGGGCAAGTGCCGTTCCCCACGCCCCGCCACCCAATACGCTGATCG
>JANLYB010000267.1:0-14537 GCA_031365425.1 Hyphomicrobiaceae bacterium | reverse complement strand
CGACGACGAGCGGCGAACCTTCGTGGCCACGCAGCACGCCGGTCGAGAACGTCCATGCGACCTTGAGGGTCTTGACGTTATCGCGGGTGATCTGGTCGAGCTTCGAATAACGCTGGTTGGAATAGTCACCGGTCTGCAGAGTCCACTGTTTTGGGTCCGCAGTGTTCTTGATGACGTCCTGGTTGGCCATTGCGGGCGCAGCCATAACGGTAACAAGAAGAGCACTTGCGAGTGCACTGTTGCGCATCACGCTTCCTCCATTTGGGTTCTTGCCATGCTTGCAAGCGTAGCTAACGACTACCTCGGCATTCCTCCGGGTGCGGGGTTCCCCCGTCTTCCCGTCGTCCGTCGAGCGGGGCCTGCTCATTCGAGCTTGGCCCAAAGTCTTAGTTACGCCGCGACTTAACGCACTTTTCTGTGAAGACTGCAAGACGTCGTGTGACATCAAGTCTCGCAGTCGCAAAATGTCACGCGACTTATGATCCAAAATCGCCCGCAAATGCTTCATATGTTGCACCGCAGCAATCGTTCTTGCGGTGCACGTTTTGTCTGTACTACAGGGTGCTTGCCGCCGGCTTTTTGGTAGGGCGGGAGGCTTGGGTTTCAGAAACAATCGAATATCTATCGTGATGACTCTGCTATGATCGCCGGGAAGTTCAGGCCCTGCGCAGCCCATAGGATAATTCCGGTGATGCAGCCGCTATCCCGCCGTTCGATCTTGCGCACAGCTGCTGCGGCATCAGTTTATAGCTTTAGTGGGTTAGGCGCGTGCGCCGGAACGAGCGGCGTCACGTTTACGACTGTGGAAATCGCGCCCGGCGTATTTGTATCCGCGGGGCGCCATGAACTGATCCTGCCTCAAAATGGGGGGCATATTTCCAACGTGTCGTTCGTTACCGGCCGCGACGGCGTCGCGGTGATCGATACCGGCGGAAGTGCTGGGGTAGGACGCGCGCTGCTGGCGGCCATAAGGCGGGTGACGGACCGGCCGATCCGCTACGTGATCAACACCCATATGCATCCAGATCATATCTTCGGAAACGCTGCATTTATTGCGCCGGAAACGGTATTCGCCGGCCATGCGAAATTGGCTCGATCACTGTCCGCGCGCGGGGACCGCTATCTGGCTGTGAATAAGCCGGACCTTGCGCCCGATGATTTCGAGGGTACGCGGATCGTGCCGCCGGTGCTGACAGTGGACGGGGTTCGGACACTCGATCTGGGCGACCGATTACTGACGTTAACCGCGCGCCGGACCGCTCATACGGACAACGATTTGACGGTGCGCGACGAGAAGACCGGGACACTGTTTCTCGGCGACCTGCTGTTTTCTGGGCACGTGCCGACGCTGGACGGGTCGATCAAGGGTTGGCTCGCTCTGTTGGCGGAGTTGAGGTCTGAACCTGCGGCAAGGGTTGTTCCCGGGCATGGACCAGCAAGCATGCCATGGCCAGAAGCGATGGCTGCCGAAGCCCAGTATCTTGAGGTGGTTGCACGCGACGTCCGCAAGACGATAACTGACGGCCGGACGCTAGATCAGGCGATGCGGACGGCCGGTGTCAGCGAAAAAGCAGCGTGGCTATTGTTTGACGACTTCCATGCCCGTAATGTTGCGGCGGCATTTGCCGAATTGGAATGGGAATAGCGGACGTAGCGAGCGTGGTTACGGCAGACCGCATCGATGGCGACAACTGGAGACGACCGGATATGACTGCGCTTAAGAGCACTCCCCGTTCGAGTTCACGGATGACGGCTGCATTGGTGTGCGCCATCGCACTGGCGTGCGGCCCAGCGCTTGCTGCCGACGAAGATCCCTGGCCCGCACTGAAGGCCGATTTGTTTGGAACGAAGGCGATCGCGCCGGATGCAGCCGGCCTGGAACTTGAAGCGCCGATCCGGGCAGAAGACGCAGCTATCGTACCGATTGCGGTCAAGATCCCAGCCAGCCTCGGGGCCATCAAGTCGCTGACGCTGGTGGTCGACAAGAACCCGGCGCCCATGGCTGCATCGTTCACTTTTGGGCCAGCGGCCGGGACAGGCGACCGGTCGATCTCAACACGGTTGCGATTCGATAATTATTCAAATTTGCGGGCCATCGTGGAGAAGGCGGATGGCACGCTGTTGATGGTCACCAAGTTCGTCAAGGCGGCGGGGGGATGCTCGGCTCCTGCGCTCAAAGATGCTGATGAAGCCATGGCAAATCTTGGCAAATCGCAGGTGAAATTGCTCGCCACACCAGAAGGTCAGACGGATATGCGGTCGGGACTCGTCATGGTGCGGCATCCGAATTATTCGGGCATGCAAATGAACCAGGAAACGGGATTGTATATTCCGGCGAAATACGTCAGCCAAATGGAGGTTTCGCGCGGCGGCGAACTGGTTTTCAAGCTCGAAGCCGGGATTTCCATCAGCGCCGATCCGAATATCCGGTTCACGTTTGCGAATGGATCAAACAATCAGATCGCCGTGACCACGACGGATTCGGACGGGAACGTGTTTACCGCGCAGAGTGCTGCCAGCGGATCGTGAGCCTCCCCGTCAAAGGAAAGTGAAGCTCAAAAGCAGCGGAGTTCGCCTTCGACTTGGGCGCGGCGCATTTCTTTAACGCGGCGCTGGAGATCGCCGTTGCTCATTTCCTGCTGGGCTTTGCCGCCGCGTTTGTATACCATGAGGATGGTCTCGACGGCTTCGTATTCTTCGTAGGGAATAAGGCTTGCGATCACGTCGACCGAGCACGAGCACTTATCAAGAGATTCTCGCGACTGGCCGTTGACCTGCATGCAGGCGAAAACGTAGTCGGCCCGGGCGGCGGTCGGGAAATCGTTGACGGGTTCTGCCGCTTTCGCGGCCGTTCCAAAAAGGGCCATGCAGGCGGCTGCGACGATTGTCTTATATGCTTTCATTTCAGCACCTCCGCTCCGACCATAAGGGTCCGCTCTTCAAGACGCGGGGCGTCTTTGGCGGTGTTTTCATAGGTCGCCAGCAATTCGACGAATTGGCCAGGGACTGCATCGCTAACGACAAATGAGAATTTGGAATTTTCATAACCGCGCATTTTCGCGGCATTGAGATCGCCGGAATAGGGGGCGACGCTCACGCGATATGCGTCGACGGTTTTTTCACCGAGCTTAACTTTCACTTCCTCCACCGTTGAACGTTCGCGCAGGGCGGTACGGAATTTATCTTTCAAATAGGCGACCTTGCCGCCTGCAACCGACATATACGAGGCAATGGCGCGATCGAGAAAGACGACCAGAACGGGGTTGCCGCTCAGTTCGTCGATGGGCTGGGGATCACGGGCCCGTTCGCCGGAAAAGACTTTGACGACGACGCCGCGGGTGCCGTCGCTCGCGACTTTTTTCACCTCGACCTTGATGTCGTCGGCGAAGGGCTGACCCAGTAGGTCGGTGGCGGAGACGGTGCGCTCGAATTTATAGACGAGGTCGGTACCTGCGCCGACGTTGGTCAGGTGTTTGCGCTCGAACAGAATGTCGACCGGAGATGGCTTTGCGACCTCGGCACCGGCACCCGCCCCTCCGGCGGCGATTGCGGTTGCAACAAAGATGGCGCGGATGGCCTGGCTGTAGCTCGACACGTTTACTCTCCTGATCGATCGTTTCGTTGTTTGGTCCGGGCGTCGTTTGCGCCCGCTTTTGGCGGCAGTCCGGGCTCTGTCTACAACGGGTTGGCCAAAAGCGGAAGTGAAGGCGGCGTAACCTTTGCTGGTGGAACGCAATTTTGCATTCAGGCGATCAGTTCAGGAAATCACCGAAGGCACGAGGGCCGTCGCCGACTTTGGCTTTGCCGGTGACGGCGCGGCTAACGGCATCGATGCGGACCAGTTCGTTGTCGAACCAGCAGGCGACGTAAATGGCGCCGCTTTGCGCGTCGTAGGCGATGCCTTCAGGATGATCGCCGACGTCGATGGTTTGGACGGGTTTATTGCTGGCGAGGTCGAAGACTGTGACGGTGCCACCGTATTGATCGGTGACGAAGGCATGGGTTGGCGTCAGAGCAATCGCATACGGACGGCGACCGACGGGAACGGTTGCGATGACGGCTTTCGATTTGAGGTCGATGACGCTGACGTCGTCGCTGCCGACGTTGGCCGTATAGGCGCGAGTGCCTTGAGGGTTGAGCGTGATGCCGAAGGGGCGCGAGCCGACTTTGATCTGGGCTTGGCGGGTGTTCGTTGCGGCATCGATAAGCGTGACGGTGTCGCTGTCGCGGTCGGCGGTCAGAATTGTATTGCCATCGGCTGTGACGGCGACGCCGGACGGGGACTGGCCAACTTCGATGGTCTGGAGCACGCGGCCGCCTTGGGGATCGACGACGGCGAGGCGGTTTGAATACCAGTCGGCGACGTAGATCAGGCCATTGGCTGGGTGGGCTGCGATGCCGACCGGGCCACCGCCGGTCTCGATGCGGCGCAGGATCGTATTGGTTGCCGTGTCGATGACGGCGACGTCGTGGCTGTCAGGGGCGGTGACATAGATTTGAGGCAACTGGGGTGCACGGGCGATGCCGGCCGGCTTGCCCGCGACCTTGATTTCAGCGGTCGATTTGAAGGATTTCAAATCGACGACGGAGACGGTCTCGCTGCCTTGATTGGTGACGTAGGCGAATTGGGCGGCCCTCGCAACACCGGCCTCACCGATGAGGGCGAACGCAAAAACAAAGCCCGCAGCGCACCGCGCTACAGGCTTTGTCCGATGATTGAGAACACTAATGCCTGAGGGCCGGATCGCTTTAGCCACCCGCTTCGAGCTTGGCTTTGAGGGCATCGAGGCCTGCCTTGTAGACGCCAGTGACTGCGTTGACGGCGGCTTCATCATTCAATTCTGGCGGCGGGTCATTGTTGACGAAGCCGCGATAGAATGCGCCCTTCCATTCGACGGTCGATTTCGCGCCTTCTCCGCTGACACGGATGGAAGAAGAGTAGTTGGAGACGGGGAGGGTCTTCACGTCGACGGCGGTGATTTCATAGGCGAGGGTCTTGGTATCGGCTTTATAGGAGGTCAGCGCTTCTTCGATCGTGCCGCCTGATTTCAGGGTCAGCTTGCGCTTGGCGCCGGTGCCGTTGTCGCCGCTGCCTTCGGTTTTGGCGATGGCGGGGTGCCAACTCATGTCCTGGAAATTTCCGATTGCAGCCCAGACCTTGTCGGCTGGCGCGTTGATCTCGATCGTCTGGGTAACCTTTTGACGAGAGGGGCCGTGGGCAGTCGCAGTCAAGGTCATCATGGCGACGAAAGCCAGTGCGGCCAGGGTCGTTTTGAACATTTACGTCCTCCCGTGGAGATTATGCGTCCGCAACTTTAGCCGGACCGGGCGGGACATTACGCATCTAGTTCGACGGCATCAAGGGCGATCGCGGGGGGTTGTCGCCATCGCATCGCCACAGGCTGGGCGTTGTTTGCGCTGACGTAGAACTACCGTTTACAGTCCGGTCGGCTTTCCGCCAACCTCTCGACCAAGTATGAAAAGCGGAGAAACGACCCTCTATGACAAAGAGACAGAAGAAAGTGCGCAATTTCATCCTTGCGACCCTCGCGGTGTTTGTTGGCCTGATCCTGGCCGCCTGGGCTGCCATCGTCATCATCAAACCCGGTCCTGAAGGGAAGCTCGTGCTGGCGAGCGGGGGATCAGAAGGCGCCTATAACGATCTGGCGATCGCCTATCAAAAGCAAATGGCCAAGTATGGCGTCGAGGTCGAGTTGCGGCCGACGACGGCGGGGAATGCGACTTTGCGGGCGCTGTTCGTCGACGAGAAGAGCGACATCGATGCGGGCTTCATCAAGGGCGGCGTGGCCGGAAGCCTTCAAGGCCGGCAGGCCACAGACAAAGAACGCAGTGCCCACGACCGGCAGACAGACGCGCTTTTGTCGGTTGGACGCATGTTCTATGAGCCGATCTATGTGTTTTATCGAGGACCCGCGCAGGTCAAATCGCTGAGTGAATTCAAGGGCAAGAAGATTGCCATTGGCAGCAAGGAGGGTGGGACGCGGCGGATTGCCAAAACGCTGCTGCGCTCCAATGGGGTGGACGAAAAGAACTCTACACTTATCGAAACGGAACTCGGCGACGACGGCAAGGGGCTGACGGGCGAATACGATGTCGCGTTCGTGGTGCTGCCACCTGAATCCAACAAAATTTTTAAACTGATGCGGAACCCCGACATCCTGTTGATGAATTTTGCTGCCGAGGCGGAGGCCTATGTGGCGCGGTTTCCCTATCTGACGAAGCTCATGATGCATCAGGGCTCGATCGAATTTGCACCCGATATTCCATCAGCCGACATCACGTTGCTGTCGACGACGGCGGCGTTGGTCGTGAAGAAATCGGTCCACCCGGCCATCGTCAGCCTGCTGGCTGATGCTGTGGTGGACAATCCACGCAAAGGGTTTGATCGCGACGGCGAACCGATCTTGTTCCACAAGGCTGGCGAATTCCCAAGTGCCAAGGACCCCGAGTTCGAAGTTTCGCGCGATGCGCTTATCCTTTACAAAACCGGCGACCTGCCATTTCTGCTGAGATCGGTCGCTCCAATGAACAATCGGCTCGGCATTCCATTCTGGGTCACGGCCTATCTGCACAAGCATGGCACCGCCACAGTGCTGCTGCTGATCCCGATCCTGTCGATCCTGCTGCCGCTCATTCGTATCTTGCCGTCACTGTATGCATGGACGGTGCGCCGCCGGCTGTATGTCTGGTACCGCCAAATGAAGGCTTTGGAGACCCGGCTCGACCACAACCCGAGCCCTGCTCAATTGGCAGACGCAAAAGCCGAACTCGACCGGCTCGACCGTGCCGTCAGCCGGGTGCGGGTGCCGGTCAACTTCTCGGATCAGTTCTACGATCTGCGCGGGCATATCGACTTCATTCGCCGCAGGCTCGAGCCGCGCGCGGTCGAGATTCAAGCGGCTGCGGAGTAAGCATCGATTTGGCGTTGAGGCGCGGGCCGCGCTCGTGCGGGGACGAAAGGGCGGGTTGCCGCCCTATCGTCCCCAGTATATGCCGGAATGCCCGATACAGGAGTTTTCATGCCCACTACCGCCGCGCCCACAGCGCGCCTGGATTTCGACGTCGACGATGCAGGGATTGCGACGATCACGATCGACAATGCGGCGCGCATGAATGCGATGTCGGCTGCCATGTGGGAAGCGCTGCCGGGGCTTGTTGCAAGGGCGGAAGCCGATCCGGAGGTTCGGGTCGTCATGTTACGGGGCGCGGGAACGCGGGCATTTTCGGCAGGTGCTGATATTTCGGAATTCGACACGCAGCGTTCGGGCGATGCGGTGCACACCTACGATAGGCTCAATCACAATGCGTTCGACGCGGTGACGAATTGCCGTAAGCCGACAGTCGCGATGATTCATGGCTTCTGTCTGGGTGGCGGCCTGGGGTTGGCGCTTGCCTGCGATTTGAGGATGGCGGATGAGGCGGCGACGTTTGCGATCCCGGCTGCCAAGCTCGGCATCGGCTATAATCCGCGCTGGATCGGACCGATCTTGCGCGCTGTCTCACCTGCGACGGCTAAGCTGATCTTGTTTACGGGCCGGCGGTTCAATTCGGCGGAGGCACTCGCCATGGGGCTGGTCACGAGCCTATCGCGAACGGATGATCTGTTCGTGGCAACTCGTGCGCTTGCATCTGAAATTGCCGGCAACGCGCCGTTGTCGGTTGCTGCTGCCAAGGCGATGATCGATGAACTTGCGCAGCGGCCTGGAACGGCAGATTTAGCCAAGCTCGACCATTTTATTGCTGCGTGCTTCGACAGTCAGGACTATGCCGAAGGACGGCGGGCGTTCTTGGAAAAGCGCAAGCCCGTGTTCAAAGGTGAGTAGTGTTTGCCGCTTTTAATTTTGCCGCCTCTGTTTTTAATGAGATTTTGAATTGAAACGGCCTCTGATTTTGTTGTGCGGGCTGATGGCCTTATCGGGAACGGCGCTTGCCGCCCCCGACGAGCGGCAGTGCCTTGCGCCAGCAGATCTTGCCGCCAAGCCCGGCGAGGAAAAGCCACTCAAGGGCGAGCATCGCTTTGATAAAGCGGAGCCTGCGCGGGCGTTGGCGGCGTATTCGCCGGTAGCGCCCGATCTGCGCGGGGCAATCCGGCGGGTTGAGTTGCCCAAGGGCAAGAAGCTCATCGCGCTGACGTTCGATTTGTGCGAGCAGCCGGGCGAGATTGCCGGGTACGATGGGGCGATATTCGATTACCTGCGGGCGAACGGGATCAAGGCCACGCTGTTCACGGGTGGCAAGTGGATGCGGTCGCATGGGGCGCGCTTCCCGCAATTGATGACCGATCCGCTGTTTGAAATAGGCAATCATGCGACGGCACATCGCAATCTGCGGCTGTTGTCGGGTGCGCCGCTTCAGGACGAGATAACCGGGCCGCAGCGGGCCTATGAGGCGATCCGTTCGGAGACGGCCAATGCAAAGCAGTGCCTTTCGCCGAGCGCTGCCAATGCGCCCAACCGAATGACGTTGTTCCGGTTTCCTTATGGCGCGTGCAACGATGCCTCGCTGGCGGCGGTGAACGATGCGGGATTGCTTGCGATCCAGTGGGACGTTTCGACGGGCGACCCGTCGCCTGGGACGACGGCTCGGCAGATCGCGGATGCCATGGTGAAGGACGCCACGCCAGGCTCGATCATTATTTCGCACGCCAATGGGCGGGGTTTTCATACGGCAGCGGCATTGCCAATGGCGATCCCCAAGTTGCGGGCTGCGGGCTATACGTTCGTTACGGTCAGCGAGTTGATCGCGGCGGGACGGCCCGTCATTGCGGCGACCTGCTACAACGCCAAGCCGGGCGACACGGACCGGTATGATCATCCGCTGGGATTGGTGGCGCATGCGCCGGGCCGGGCCAAGATGCCCCAAGCGGAAGGCGTCGGCGAGACGTTGCCTTGGCTGTTGCCGTGGCAAACTGTGACGCGACCGGTGGTTAAGCCCAAGACTCAAGTGACCAAGGCGCAGACGGAAAAGAAGCCCAAGGAACCGGAGCGTTTGCCGTGGCAGTAGCGAACGCGCCAGTGCCATTTGTCGGAACGCACTACCGGCTTTCACCGAACGTTGAGCTAAGTGTATTCGCTCCGTTCGAGGCTGGGCAGGCCGGTGTCATTTGCGCGGGCATGGATCCATGGGCGCGATACCGGTCGACGGCATCGGAGCTTGCGGCGTTCCTGTCGCAATCAGAACCGGGCGTGGCGCGGTTCGCCATCCGGGTCAACGGACGGCTTGAGGGTGCTGTCGTTATCAAAACCAATTGGCTTGCTGGTCCCTATATTCAGATGCTGGCGCTCGCGCCCAACGCGCAGGGACAGCGGGTCGGGTCGCTCGTGATGGACTTTGTCGAGAACCAGTCGCGGAA
Organism: Hyphomicrobiaceae bacterium; assembly: GCA_031365425.1. Classification (GTDB taxonomy): domain Bacteria; phylum Pseudomonadota; class Alphaproteobacteria; order Rhizobiales; family Hyphomicrobiaceae; genus JANXVY01. The sequence goes on along the minus strand of JANLYB010000267.1, from coordinate 5,164 downwards.
GGCGAGCGCCCGCAACCTTTGGGTCGCCGCGTCGGACTTTAACGCGGGGGCGCTCCGGTTTTACGAGCGGCACGGCTTTGTCCGGATAGCCGAGATCGACGCCCTCTTGCGCAATGATCGCACCGAAGTGCTGTTGCGCAAGAAGCTGTTTTCGAACGGTGTTTTGTAATCACGCCACTTCGAGGACGACGCGGCCGCGGACCTTGCCGGCGAGGATTTCGGGGGCCAGCGCGATAACATCGCTCAGCGGGCGGGTGACGGTCAACGCGTCGAGTTTAGCGAGATCGAGGCTGGTCGCGAGGCGGTTCCAGGCGGCAATGCGTTTGGCCTTGGGGCACATGACGCTGTCGATTCCAGCCAGCGTTACGCCACGCAGAATGAAGGGGGCGACGGAGGTAGGCAGGTCCATGCCCTGGGCGAGGCCGCAAGCGGCGACACAGCCGCCGTACTTCGTCTGGCTAATGGCATTGGCAAGCGTCGTGGAGCCTGCCACGTCGATGACGCCGGCGAAGCGTTCGCGGGCCAGCGGCTTTGCGGGACCCGAGAAGTCGGCACGGTTCAAGATCTCGGTCGCGCCAAGGCTCTTGAGGAAGTCTGCTTCTTCGGCGCGGCCCGTGGAGGCGGCGACTTCGTAACCGAGCTTTGCCAGAACGGCGACCGCGACACTGCCAACGCCGCCTGCTGCACCGGTGACGAGGATGGGGCCATTGCCGGGAACGACGCCGTGGGCTTCAAGCGCCATGATGGCGAGCATGGCGGTGTAGCCGGCCGTGCCAATGGCCATGGTCTGGGCGGGTGTGAAGGCTGCCGGCTTTTTGATAAGCCAATCGCCCTTGACGCGGGCGCGCTGAGCGTATCCGCCACTGTGGGATTCGCCGACGCCCCAGCCGTTGAGGATGACGGCGTCACCTGGGGCAAATTCGGGGTTGGAGGAGGAAATGACGGTGCCCGCGAAATCGATGCCGGGCACCATAGGGAACTTGCGGAATATCGGCGCCTTAGCGGACAACCCGAGGCCGTCCTTGTAATTAATCGTGGTATGGGAGACGGCGACATCGACATCGCCCGGCATCAAGTCGGCGGTCGTCATGGCTGTCCAGGCGACTTGCTGGCCGGCGTCAGACTTCGTGACGACAAACCCATGGAACTGGTCGGCATTGGTGGCGGACATATGCTGGTTTCCTGATCAAGAAGCTCGATGGCGCGAATTAGGCGTCATTGGCGGCTTTGTCGATAGTGTCGCGCCGATCACAGCTATGCGCTACGCGTGCCACGACTCTAAGATGATGTAGATCTCGAACGTTGACCGCAATACCACAGCAAGATCTCACCAAGCATCAAAGCGCACATATTTCAGCTTATCTCATTCAAACGTGTTGCTCACGATGAAAATACTGGGCACCGGCACAGTGATGGTAGATGCTGCAAGACTACGTTGCTGTGGTTTTTTTGTTCGGCGCGATGCCGCCATCAACCGAAACGTTTCGCATCTGCGATATCTTCCAAATATTTCGATTCTGCACCGCCACATTTTCAAAGAAATCGCTTGGCGAGGCGACGTTCGCCGCTCTAGTTTTGGACTAAGGTCGATGAGTGAGGACGCGCGTTAGAGTTGTTGCGAACAGACGCTGCGGGACGGCTGTCACGACACGAGTTTAGTTCCCCTTATTTCAGGAGACGTCTCATGGAATTGGCAATGCGTTTTAATATGTTGGCCGCAGTCCTTTCATTTAGCTTCATCGTAGCCGTGGCACTCGGGATGGTCTGAGCGTGCCTTGATCCGGCACACGGATCGGCACCCGCCATTCCTTTCAAGAGGCGCAGCACGCCCGCCGGTGTTGCGCCTTTTCATTTGCCTCGAAACGATCACGGACGACGGATCATATAACCGGCGATTGCGCCGATTAGAGGGAGATACAGCGTCGGAAATTTGAACGGGATTACCGCCAGCAATCCTGGTATCAAAGTCAAACCGGCGCCGATCAGCCCGCCGACGACGGCTCCCGCGAGAGTCCTGCTCGAAGGAAGATTAACGTCCTTGAGCGCGAACGAGCCGACCAATCCGACCACCCAAATGATGACCGCGTACGCGACTGCATAGGCGAAGATTTTGAGATCGCCGCTTACGGGTACGAATTTCAGCACAAAAGGTGCGCCTAGAAATGCCGCGGCGAATTGGATTGCGACGAGTATGATCGTGCCGAGCATCGTCCCCCCTTATTTTGTTAAGCTGCCGCTTCCGCTCTGACGGCAACCGCGTCGTAGTTCAACACGGGTGCCAACCAGCGCTCGCACTGCTCGACAGTCCAGCCCTTGCGGCGAGCGTAGTCCTCGACCTGATCGCGTTCGACCTTGCCGACTCCGAAATAATGACTGCCGGGATTGGCAAAGTATAGTCCCGAAACGGACGAACCGGGCCACATAGCGAAGCTTTCGGTCAGGTTGATGCCGGTCGCCTGATCGACGTCCATCAGATTCCAGAGCGTCTGCTTTTCGGTGTGGTCAGGCTGGGCTGGATAGCCGGGCGCCGGGCGGATGCCCTGGTAACGCTCCAGGATCAGGTCGTCGGCCGATAGGGTTTCGTTCGGTGCGTAGCCCCACAGTTCGCGACGGACGCGTTCGTGCATACGTTCGGCAAAGGCTTCGGCCAGACGGTCGGCAAGGGCTTTGACGATGATGCGGCTGTAGTCGTCTGTTTTGGGAATGTGGCGCTCGATGGCTTCGTCTTCGCCGTGACCGGTCGTAACCGCAAAGCCGCCGATGTAGTCGGCGATGCCGCTATCCTTGGGGGCAATGAAGTCGGCGAGCGCGGTGTGCGAGCGATCGCGCGAGGGATCACGCGCGATCTGCTGGCGCAGAGTGTGGAGCCACGCCCTGTGCGTTTTGCGGTCTTCACCGGTGAAAATTTCGATGTCGTCGCCGACGCTGTTGGCCGGCCAAAAGCCGACGACAGCATGGGCCGTCAGCCATTTCTCGCGCACCATGCGAGCGAGCATGTCCTTTGCATCGACGAATAGTTTTCGGGCTTCGGGACCAACCACATTGTCGTCGAGGATTGCCGGGTAGCGGCCGGTCAATTCCCATGTCTGGAAGAACGGAGTCCAATCGATGTAGGGGACGAGTTCGGCGAGGTCATAGGTTTTGAACGTGCGGGTACCCAGGAAGCTTGGCTTGACTGGCGTGTGTGCTTTCCAATCGATCTTGAATTTGTTGTTGCGGGCGGTTGCGACGGTGATGCGGTTCTTTTTGGCCTCGCTGCGCAAATGGGCTTCGCGGACCTTGACGTAGTCAGCTTTGATATCGGCGACATAGGGGGCCTTGTCGTCGTCGGACAGCAGCTTGGAAACAACGCCTACCGCGCGCGAGGCGTCGTTGACGTAGATGGCCTGACCGCGATTGTAGTTGGGGGCGATCTTTACCGCGGTATGGACGCGGCTCGTGGTTGCACCGCCGATCAGCAACGGACAGGAGAAGCCTTCGCGTTCCATTTCGGTAGCGAGGAAACACATCTCGTCCAGCGAAGGCGTGATGAGACCGGACAGGCCGATGATGTCGACCTTCTCGCGCTTGGCGGCTTCCAGGATTTTGGCAGCGGGCACCATCACGCCGAGATCGATGACCTCGTAGTTGTTGCACTGGAGCACGACGCCGACGATGTTCTTGCCGATGTCGTGGACGTCGCCCTTCACGGTCGCCATCAGGATTTTGCCGGCGGCGGGTTTGGAGGCGAGACCCGAGGCTAGTTTTTCGGCTTCGAGGAAAGGTTGCAGATAGGCGACGGCCTGCTTCATGACGCGGGCGGACTTGACGACCTGCGGCAGAAACATTTTGCCAGCGCCGAAGAGGTCGCCGACGACGTTCATGCCGTCCATCAACGGGCCTTCGATGACGTGCAGCGGCTTGTCTGCCTGCTGGCGCGCTTCCTCAGTGTCAAGTTCAATGAACTCGGTGATGCCGTGGACGAGACTGTGGGTGAGGCGATCGCCGACGGGGGTGTCGCGCCACTTGAGATCCTTCTCGACCTTCTTGGCGCCATCGCCTTTAAACTTGGCGGCGGCTTCGAGCAGGCGGTCGGTTCCGTCGGGGCGGCGATTGAGGATTACGTCCTCGCACAGCTCGCGCAGTTCGGCTGGGATGTCGTCGTAGATCGTCAACTGACCTGCGTTGACAATGCCCATGTCCATGCCGGCCTGGATCGCGTGATACAGGAAGACCGAATGCATTGCTTCGCGCACCGGCTCGTTGCCGCGGAAGCTGAACGACAGGTTGGAGACGCCGCCCGAAATGTGGACGAGGGGATGACGCCGTTTGATCTCGCGGGTCGCTTCAATGAAAGCGATGCCGTAGCCATTGTGTTCTTCGATGCCGGTGGCAACGGCGAAGATGTTCGGATCGAAGATGATGTCTTCGGGCGGAAAGCCGACCTTCTCGGTCAGCAGCTTGTAAGCGCGCGAACAGATTTCAACCTTGCGCTCGACGGTGTCGGCTTGGCCCTGCTCATCGAACGCCATGACGACGACGGCGGCGCCGTAGCGGAGGACTTTCTTGGCATGCTCGAGGAACTGCGCCTCGCCCTCTTTCATCGAGATCGAGTTGACGACGGCCTTGCCCTGCACGCACTTCAGGCCAGCTTCGATGACGTTCCATTTGGATGAATCGATCATAACCGGAACGCGCGAGATGTCGGGTTCGGCGGCCATCAGGTTGAGGAAAGTGACCATGGCCTTCTGGCTGTCGAGCAAGCCTTCGTCCATGTTGATGTCGATGATCTGCGCACCGCTCTCGACTTGCTGGCGGGCGACCGTCAGTGCGGCATTGTAATCGTTGGCCTCGATCAGCTTGCGGAACTTGGCCGAGCCAGTGACATTCGTGCGCTCGCCGACGTTGATGAAGGTGCGCGAGGCGGAGGTGGTTTCGTTTGAATCGGTCACGGTCATGTTTGCTCGTCGTCTTGGCTTGCCCGAAGGGCGGATGAAATTGTTTCGCTTGTGGTCTGACGCTTCAATCCTGCCGACGGGGCGGGCTTTTGTCCAAGTACCAGATAGATGCCGTCCACGACACCTGTGACGTTGGTGAGTACATCCACGTTCCTGACGCGCATGACGTGCAGGCCCTCGCCTTCGAGATACTGCGTTCTCGTCCGGTCATGTTCGGCTTTGGCTTC
>JANLYB010000265.1:0-3511 GCA_031365425.1 Hyphomicrobiaceae bacterium | reverse complement strand
TCCCAGCCGTCAATCGACATCGACTAATTCGTGTTTAATTGGGAAGCTGCATCGGTCCTCTCCTGTCTGAGAGATGTAAGCGATCGTCGATGCAGCCTGCACGTCCATGTGGCACTCGCAACGTAACTTGTATGGAGCAATTGCCGGCGTTAACAAGCTGCTCGTCAAGTTAGACCGACCAATTATTCGCAACCGCAAACATCGGATTGCCGGCTGAAGTGGGGTCCGTTTGCGAGCCGACTGCATCGTTAAAAACCTGGCTAACCGAAGGGCTAAGGCGGCGTCCGCCCTTCGATCTTGGATACTGCAAAGTCCCCTGGACGAGCCCGGACTGCTACGTATTCGCTTTGCGGGTTCTGATGAGTTCGTCCACAACGCTCGGATCGGCAAGCGTCGAGGTATCGCCAAGGCTCCCGAATTCATTCTCAGCAATCTTGCGCAAGATGCGGCGCATGATTTTGCCTGAACGAGTCTTGGGAAGTCCTGGCGCGAACTGGATTACGTCGGGGGACGCGATCGGCCCGATCTCCTTGCGGACGTGGGCAACCAGCTCTTTGCGCAGCCCATCTGATGGTTCAGTGCCAGTCATCAAAGTCACATAGGCAAATATGCCCTGGCCTTTGATGTCGTGCGGAAAGCCGACCACCGCCGCCTCCGCGACTTTCTCATGGGCCACGAGCGCGCTTTCGACTTCGGCAGTCCCCATGCGGTGGCCTGAGACATTGATCACGTCGTCGACCCGACCCGTGATCCAATAGTATCCGTCGGCGTCACGACGACAGCCGTCGCCCGTGAAATACTTGCCCGGATACGCCCCAAAATAGGTTTGTTCGAAGCGGGTATGGTCGCCGTACACCGTCCGCATCTGACCTGGCCAGCTGTCGGCAATGACGAGATTTCCCTCGCACGCGCCTTCGAGCACGATGCCATTGGCATCGACGACCTCGGGTTGCACGCCGAAAAAAGGGCGAGTCGCCGACCCAGGCTTGAGTGCCGTTGCCCCAGGGAGTGGTGTAATGAGGATCCCGCCGGTTTCGGTTTGCCACCATGTATCAACGATAGGGCAGCGACCTTCCCCGACTATGGTGTAATACCACTCCCAAGCTTCGGGGTTGATCGGCTCACCGACCGAGCCGAGTATGCGAAGTGACTTTCGGCTGGTTTTTTTGACCGGATCTGGGCCAGCTCCCATGAGCGACCTGATTGCCGTTGGCGCTGTGTAAAAAATATTGACGCCGTGCTTATCTACGACATCCCAGAACCGCGACATGGTCGGATAATTGGGGATGCCTTCAAACATGAGCGTCGTCGCCCCGTTAGCCAGCGGGCCGTAGATAATATAGGAATGACCGGTGACCCATCCAACGTCGGCGGTACACCAGTACACGTCGCCATCATGATAATCGAAAACGTATTGGTGGGTCATCGACGCGTAGACGAGATAGCCGCCGGTCGTATGGACCACACCCTTTGGTGCGCCGGTGGAGCCCGACGTGAACAAGATGAATAGGGGATCCTCGGCGTTCATTTCCTCGGGCTTACATTCGGCTGCGACCTTAGCCCGTTCCTCGTCATACCAAAAGTCCCGCCCTGCCACCATCGGCACGGCTCCACCAGTGCGGCGCACGACGATCATCGCCTGAACGGCGCCCTGAGATTTGTTGGCAGCCTCGTCGGCGTTGGTTTTGAGTGCCACCTTACGGCCGCCGCGCAATCCTTCGTCCGCGGTGATGACAATTCGAGATTTGCAGCCCTCGATACGACCAGCGAGAGCATCGGGCGAAAAGCCTCCAAACACGATGGAATGCACCGCACCCAGCCGTGCGCAGGCGAGCATGGCGTAGGCCGCTTCGGGTATCATCGGCAGGTAGATGGTGACAGTGTCACCCTTCTTTACTCCATGCGCTTTTAGAACATTGGCAAAGCGGCAGACCTCATCGTGTAGTTGGCGGTATGTAATTTTTTGGGAGTCCTTGGGATCGTCGCCCTCCCAGATGATAGCAACCTGATCACCGCGGTTTGCCAAGTGCCGGTCAACGCAGTTCATGGAGACGTTAGTGGTGCCGTCGCCAAACCACTCAATTGAGACCTTGCCCGGATCGAATGACGTAGCCTTGGCCCGCGTATATGGCTTGATCCAATCGATGCGTTTTCCGTGTTCGCTCCAAAACCGCTCGGGGTCCTTGATCGAGCGTGCGTACATCTCTTTATATTTTGCGTCGTCGATGTGAGCGTGCTTGGCCCATTTGTCGTCAACGTTGTAAAGCGCCTCAACCATTGCATTCTCCCTGTGCGGCTACCTGAAGAGCGGAGCCTATTTTGGCGGGTTGCTACCCTGCTTATGTTACCGATCGTCTTTTTCGTTGGTGAAGGGTGGGGGGTACCCCAAAGCTGCGCACCCGCCCATTTGCTTCGTCAGTGGGCGCTCGCCGTAGATGCGCCAATGCCGGTTTGGCAACGCACGAATTGTGGTCTGAAACCATCTCGATCGAGCTTAGCGCGCGCGCTGCGGTCAAGGACCGAAACAAGCCAGATGCCCACGAAGGCGATGGTCATTGAGAAGATGGCCGGGTTTTCCAGTTGGATCGGAGCCGAGCCCTTTGGATATCCCAGCGTCGCTTCCCAGACAGCTGGTGAGAGTATGACGCCGATGACCGCACTGATCAGACCCAGGAAGCCACCTACAAAGGCTCCTTTCGTCGTCATGCCCTTCCAAAAGATCGACATGACCAAGACTGGGAAGTTACATGATGCCGCTATCGCAAACGCAAGACCAACCATGAAGGCCACATTCTGATTTTCGAAAACGATCCCCAGACCGATGGCAAGAACGCCAAGAACAATTGTTGCGATCTTTGACACGCGGATCTCGTCTTGCTCGTTGGCCTTACCGTCCTTGAGGACCATCGCGTAAAGGTCATGGCTGATTGCTGAAGCGCCGGCGAGCGCCAGCCCAGAGACCACAGCCAGGATGGTTGCGAACGCCACGGCGGAAATGAAACCTAAAAAGAGGTTGCCGCCGACAGCATTCGCGAGGTGGATGGCCGCCATATTCGAGCCGCCCTTGATGGACGCGATGCCGTTCTTGGTCTTTTCAAGCAAGCCGGCGTCCATGAACTGAGAATCGGTCGAGACCATTGTGATGGCGCCGAACCCGATGATGAACGTCAGAATGTAGAAGTAACCGATCAGTCCGGTGGCATAGAACACCGATTTCCGCGCGTCTTCGGCATTCTTCACTGTAAAGAAGCGCATCAGGATGTGCGGCAAGCCAGCGGTGCCGAACAACAGTGCGAGTCCAAGAGAGACTTTGGATAGTGGGTTGGCAACCGTACTCGGCTCCATGATCGCCAAATGCTTGGGATGGACCTCAACGGCGCGCTTAAACATTGCTTCCAAACTGAAACCAAACGAAGCCAGCACCGCATAGGCCATGAAGCTAGCGCCCGCGAGCAACAGACACGCTTTGATAATTTGCACCCACGTCGTATGTACGCACGCTCGATCAAGG
>JANLYB010000261.1:0-37959 GCA_031365425.1 Hyphomicrobiaceae bacterium | reverse complement strand
CATCCTCGGACTTGTTCCGAGGACCCATCGCACAGCAACCTCGATCCCCTATCTGGTGTGGAAGCCCAACACCACGCCTCCGCACTTGATCCGCCACGCGCGCAATCCGCGTAGTATGCTCGATGCAATACCGCCCGCTCGGAACTTCTATTTCACGAGATCCTTATCCCAGCTACGGCCCCAACCGCATACCGCCCCAACAAGGCCCCCATCTCTGATGTCCAATGAAGACAACCGCTTCTCCGCCCGCGCCGCCCGTTATGCCCGCGTCGGCGGCAACGTCGGCGCGGTTGCCGCCCGCGTCGCAGCAGGCCGTCTGTTTGGCCGCGACCGCGACAACCAATCCGACGCGGCAGCGCTCGCCGCAGCGCTCGGCGGGCTCAAAGGCCCGTTGATGAAAGTCGCGCAACTCCTCTCGACCATCCCGGAAGCGCTGCCCCCCGAATACGCCCGCGAACTGTCCCAGCTCCAATCGAACGCCCCGCCGATGGGCCCCGGCTTCGTCCGCCGCCGCATGGTGTCGGAATTGGGCCCTGACTGGGCTGCCCGCTTCGGTTCCTTCGACGAGCAATCGACCGCGTCTGCCTCCCTCGGCCAGGTTCACCGCGCAACCTCCCGTGACAACCGCGCCCTCGCCGTCAAACTGCAATATCCCGACATGCAGTCCGCCGTCGAAGCCGACCTGAATCAGCTTCGCGTCATCTTCGCCCTCCATGCCCGCATGGGCGCCGCCGTCGACACCCGTCAGATGCTTGAAGAAATCGGCGAACGGCTGCGCGAGGAACTCGACTACACCCTCGAAGCCCGCCACATGGCGCTCTACGGCCTGATCTTCAAAGACCACCCCCAAGTCCGCGTCCCAGCCTTCGAGCCCAACCTCTCCACCGCCCGCCTGCTGTCCATGTCGTGGCTCGGCGGCCGCCCGCTGCTCGACTACAAAGACGCCCCGCTCGAAGACCGCAACCGCTTGGCCGATGCCATGTACCGCGCGTGGTGGTACCCCTTCAGCCACTACGGCGTCATCCATGGCGACCCGCACCTCGGCAACTACACTGTTTTCGAAGACCAACCGCACTCGGCCGGCACCACCCTCGGCACGCCTATGGGCATCAACCTGCTCGACTTCGGCTGCGTCCGCAAATTCCCGGTGAGCTTCGTCCAAGGCGTCGTCGACCTGTATCGCGGCCTGCTGGCGGGCGACCGCGCAAGGATCGTCCATGCCTACGAAACCTGGGGCTTCACCGGCCTCAACGACGACCTCATCGACGCGCTCTCCATCTGGGCACGCTTCATCTACGGTCCCCTTCTCGACGACCGCGAACGAACCATCGCCGACGGTACCGAGCCCGGCGAATACGGCCGCCGCGAAGCCTTCAAGGTCCACCAGATCCTCAAGCAAAAAGGCCCGGTCACGATCCCGCGCGAGTTCGTCTTCATGGATCGCGCCGCCATCGGCCTGGGCGGCGTCTTCCTCCACCTGGGCGCCCGCCGCAATTGGCACCGCCTCTTCAACGAAACCATCGAAGGCTTCGACGCCCCAACCGTCGCCGCCCGCCAACGCTCCGCCTTCACCGAGGTGGGCCTGCATACGTAGCAATTTTATATCGTCATCTCAGCGAAGGCTGGGATCCAAGCATCCAAATTATTGAACAAAATTCTTCAGTACCTTGACGCCTGCTGCCGCTTGTTCAACTGCGACCGGAACGTATTGATCATCGCCGCCATTTCCGACTTGATCCGGCTCGCGCCATTCACATAAGCAACCACCGGCCACGCCAGATAACTGTTCACGCCCGTCACGTTGCCAAGCCCCGGCGACGCGTCCACCGCAAACCCCTCCTTGAACACGACCTTGGGCGCAAACGTCCCGGCAATCGTCATCGGCCCGCGGCTCGTCTCCAGCGCGCACACGACAGGCTGCGCGGGAATATCGAATACCCGGTCGCTCGCTGCCAGCCCTTCGTCGATCAGGCCCCGCTCCACATCGACCGACACCGTGCACTTGGCATCCAGCAGATACCCGCGCGTCAGCTTGGTGACATCGGCCCGCTCCTCGTCCGTCATCCAAGCCTTATGCTCGCACACGAGCCGCTTCCCGCCCGGATGCCTTAGCGACGAAAAACAATCCGGCTTCTCAGCAGCATTGGCCCCGCCCGATCCGGCGGCCACACAGCCCGCAAAAACACCACACAAAGCCAACCGCAGCAACTGACCCGGCATCTCAATCCTCGCAATAATGGCCTACCAGTCCCACCAGAAAATCCCGGCCATTCCAGGGCCACCAAATGGCAACCCCATGACAAGCTTCCTCCCCTCCATTGTTTCCCCGGAAGGGATTGTGAGCATCGCGAGCAATTCTGATCCGGGGCCTTTACCTCTCGCCCGTTGCCTGCGTCACAAACCTCGCAACCATCTCCGCCGCCGTCTCGATATGCTGAGCCTGCGAAAACCCGCTTTGCCTGCGCGCCTTGAAATCGTGATCGCCATCGCCGAGCCACTCCACCCTGATCGCGGCACTCAGCGCATACCCCTCGACCTCCGACCGCGTCCCCAGCGGATCGCGCTCGCCCTGCACGATCAACACCGGACACACCATCCCCTCAAGATGCGCCACCCGCAGCGCCCCTGGCTTCCCCGGCGGATGAAACGGATACCCAAGACACACCAGCCCCTTAATCTGCCCCGCCGCAAAAAATTCGTCCGCAATCATGCTGGCAACCCGTCCGCCCATGGACTTCCCGCCGATAAACACGCGCCCGACGCCCCCAGCCTCCGCCACGGCCGCACGGAATTCCTCCATCAACTGCACGACCTTGGGCGGCGGCCGTTTTAGCCCTCCCGTGCGCCGCTGCGCCATGTAGTTGAATTCAAAGCGCGTTACGCTCACGCCCCGCCGCACCAGCGCCTCAGCCATACCCTCCAGAAACGCACTGTTCATCGAAGCGCCCGCCCCGTGAGCCAAAATCAGTCGCGGCGCATCCCCGCCCGGCCCGGTGGTCAAAAAGTCTGTCACGAAGGGAATTCCCCTCAGGTTTGAGGAAAGTGAATCGATTTCAGCCTCATTTTAGGGCAAGCTTGCTGCGGTCTGTAACGTTTGTCGGCCAGACAGGCAGATCAGAGGGTTTTGAATGCGGCAAGCGGGCCTCTTTTCTCACTTGGTTTTGGCGTTCGTCTGCGCGAGCATGACGTTCGTCGCGTTCGAGTCCACATCGATTCCGATTGAGAATCGCACAGCCCTGACCCGCGCTGAAACGACCGCTGCAGCCGATCCCGTGCCCGCAGCACCGTCCGTCCCAGTGCACCCGCCGTCACCCGCTGCCGCACTCGATCACTGGACCTCCGCCGCGCGCACGCTCGAACACGAAGTATCGCCGCCCTCCGTTTCCGCCACCACCGCCGCGCCCGCGCCGGTCGTTCTGACCCCGGCGCCGCCGGTCGCAATAGCCGCACCCGAGCCGCCTGCACCCGCCCTCGCCCCCGCCCCATCAGCGCCGGTTGTCGTCGCTACCGCTCCTCCCACCGCGCCCGTCCAAGCCGCTGACCCGGCTGCTCCGATCTCAGCCCCCGCAGCCGTCGCCATGGCAACGCCAACAGCAGCCGCCGTCTCACCCGATTCCCCCGCCGACACAGGCGGCACCCCCGGCCTGAAGCCTGCCAAAGTCCTGTTCGGCGCCGTTGCCACGCCAGCGCCGCTCGCCGCGCGCGCCATCGGCACCTACGCCAAAGGCTGCCTCTCCGGCGGCCAAGCCCTCCCCGTCGACGGGCCAACCTGGCAAGCCATGCGCCTATCGCGCAACCGCAACTGGGGCCACCCCAAGCTTGTCAAACTGATTGAAAAGCTCAGCGCCGACGGTAAGGAAAAGGACGGCTGGCCCGGCCTTCTGGTGGGCGACCTCGCCCAGCCGCGTGGCGGCCCGATGATCACCGGCCACGCCAGCCATCAGATCGGCCTCGATGCCGACCTCTGGCTGACCCCGATGCCCGACCGCCGCCTGACCAGCAGCGAGCGCGAAACCATCGAAGCCACCTCGATGCTGAGCGAAGACGGCACGACCGTGAACCGCGACGTCTGGACCGAGCAGCACTTCGCAATTCTGAAGCGCGCTGCTTCCTACCCGGAAGTTGAGCGCATCTTCATCCATCCCGCCATCAAGCAAGTGCTGTGCTACGCAGCCAAAGACGACCGTAGCTGGCTCTCCAAGGTCCGGCCCTATTGGGGGCACCACTATCACTTCCATGTCCGCATGAACTGCCCGGCCGGATCGGCTAATTGCGAACCGCAAAAGTCCGTTCCCGGCGACGACGGCTGCGGCAAGGAACTGGATGACTGGCTGAAGCTCATCGCCAACATCAAGACCGAACCGGCTCCCCTGCCGATTCCGGCCCCGCCCGTCGTGACGGCAAAGCCCAAGGAAAAGCCGCCGATGACGCTCGACCAGCTTCCGCACGAGTGTTCCGTCGTGCTCGCAACCGGCAATCCAGACCTTGCCCGCGACATCGCTGCCGCCGCCAAAGCCGCTGAAGTTGCCAAGGCCCTGAAAATTCTGAAGGCGAACGAAAAGGCTGCTGTTGCGCCCGCCGTCGCGGCTCAATCCAAGACCCCAACGGTACCTGTGACTGCGCCGGTTCCAGCCGCCGCCTCCAAACCTCACGCCAGTGAAAAAAAAACCATCACGCAATGAACCGGATCCGGACCATCCCCGTAACCTCGCGAACGGCTCGCCACGCCTCGCGCATGACCCTCGGCGGCCCCAAATCCAAACGCCATCCCGGCCCCGAACACCGTCACAGATAATGTCGGCTTTCCCGGTCGCCATCGATGGGCAGGCGGCTGACCTTGGTCTTCGATTATTTTCGATCAGGTAAGAGACAATCCCGTTCCGTCTCTTTTTTTCTTGCGCTCCGCCACACAATTTATTATCAAATTAACGGCACAGGTGTTGTGCCATATTGCGTATTTTGAGTGGAATTATATTGCCGCCGGGAGTTTGCATATGTTCAAGACCGTTGTCGTCACCACCGTGATCGCCTTCTTCCTCAGCGTCACCAGCGTCTATGCTGACAAAGCCAAGCCGGGCAAATGCGGCGTCGGCAAATATTACGACGTCAAAACCAAAAAATGCGCCGATGCGGCGGATAAGAAATAGCCAGCAATCGAGCCGGCAACCCCTTCGATGCCCTTGCCGGAACCATCCCCGCGGCGCATCGTTGCTCACCTAGAGCCTGATCGTTTGAGATGGATGCACTTCGCGTCGGCGCATCCATCGAGAACGTGAATTAGTCTCTCAAAGTAAAGACCTAGAGCGCACCATTGGATTTGCTTTGATCAAGAGCGAACGTGCTCTAGGTGAGCACCGGAGCAACCCCATGGCTGACGACAATTTCAATATGTCGATGCGCAAATTCCTCAAGCACGTCGGCGTCACGTCCCAGCAGGAAATCGAACGCATCGTCCGCCAGCACGCGCTACGCGGCAAAGGCCCGTTGAAAGTCAAAATGGTCCTCACCGCCCAAGGCACTGACCTGAACCACACCATCGACGGCGAAATCGACCTCACTTGAATCCCCTCTCCCCGTCCTTCACGGGGAGAGGGTGAGGGGCGGCAGCAGAAACGAGAAGGGTGAATGAGCCTGAGGGGCGGCCACGAAATTCAGTAGATTGACCCCGCGCCCGACTCGGAAGCTAGCTTTGAGAAATCAAAGTCTTCAGCTCTCCTAGGTCCGTCTCATGAGCAAAGCCCAGCCAGTCCAATTAGGCTTAACGCACTATCCCTGGGAAATTTGGCACCGCAGTCCCCTGATGTAGCAGCGCGGGATGCTCTTTATATAAACCCTCTAGGTAAGAAATAGGTTGAGAAACGGGCGCTCAGGACGTGCAGGCGTCAGCCCCTATGCGCGATGCGCCCACTCCGCTCTCAACCAAACCTAAACCCTTTCCCGCTACCCTTTCCGTATGCGTATCCTCCATTGTCTCCGTGCCCCCGTGGGCGGGTTGTTCCGTCATGTCCTCGACCTCGCCGCCAGGCAGGCCGAATTGGGCCATGCCGTGGGCATGATCGCCGATAGTCAGGCCACCGACGCCCTTACCCAACAGCGCCTGTCAGCCATCGCGCCCAAACTCGCGCTCGGCCTCCACCGCGTCGCCATGAGTCGTGCGCCGGGTCTCTCCGACGTCAATGCCCATCGCGCCATCACCGCCATCACGCAGCCCCTGGCCCTCGACATCCTCCACGGCCACGGTGCAAAAGGCGGCGCCTATGCAAGGCTGTCGGGCCGCGCCCTCAAAGCCCGTGGGCAATCCGTTAAGACTTTCTACACCCCCCACGGCGGCACCCTGAACTATGCCCCCGCCTCGCTCGAAGGCCGCATTTTCATCGGCCTGGAAAAAATCCTCGATTCGCTAACCGGCGGCCTTATCTTCGAAAGCGCCTTCGCCGCCCGCCTTTACGGCGAAAGAATTGGCCAGGGCCGCACCCCCCGCCGCGTCATCCACAACGGCCTCCAGCCGTCCGACTTCGCCCCGGTGACGCCTGCGCCCGACGCCACCGATTTCCTCTACATCGGCGAATTGCGCGACGTGAAAGGCATTGACGTCCTCCTGCGCGCCCTCGCCGTCCTCAACGCCGGCAGCGATACGCCCTACACCGCAACCCTCGTGGGCTCCGGCCCCGATGCCGCCGCCCTCAAAGCCCTGACCAACGAACTGGGCCTGTCAGCCTGCGTCACATTCCCCGGCGCGATGCCGGCCAGCCTTGCCTTCCCGCTGGGCCGCGCGCTGATCGTGCCCTCGCGCAAGGAAAGCTTCCCTTACGTCGTGCTGGAGGCTGCAGCCGCCGGCATGCCGCTCATTTCAACCAACGTCGGCGGCATCCCCGAAATTGTCGAGGGGACCCGCACGAGCCTCATCCTCCCCGGCGACACAGCTGCCCTCGCCAGTGCCATGACAGCCCTGATTAACGATCCCATAACGGCACAGGACCGCGCCGCCCGTCTCAAAATCGCCGTGGCCAGCCGCTTCACGGTGCCGGTCATGACCGCCAACATCCTCGACTTTTACGCCAACCCCTCAGACCATCACAACGCCTACAAACCATCCGCTTACGATGTTTACGAGAGTGATTTGATGAAATCCTCCCCACATCATGGCCGGGCTTGACCCGGCCATCCAGGGGCCGCACGGAAAGACCGCGCCAACGGCACCGCCCTTAACGTCTCGCTAACCAAACCACCTCGAACGCTCCGCCCACCGACCACCACTGGCACGGCCCATGCACCTTTACCGTCAACACTGATCCCTCTGTCCTGGTTGACGCATGATGCACTCCACCAATCCCTCGGCCCACTATGCGTTCTCCGACGGCGGCGCGGTCTCGGTCAGCGTCCCGCGCTTGGCCGACTTTTCCTACGCCAACACCGCGAGCCTTATTTCGCCGGTTGTGCTGCGCGGTCTGTTCGCTGCCTTCGAAGGCGCATTCGTCACGCTCGCCGGTTTCGCCATCGCCCAGCTTTACGTCGACGAACCGCTTATCCACGCCAATCCTAACTACTGGATTGCCCACATCGGCATGGGTTTGGCGACAGTCCTGACGTTCGAGCTGTTCGGCCTCTACGTCATGACCGCGCTGTCCTCCTCAATCAAAAGCATGCCCCGCATGCTGGTAGCTTGGACGGCAGCCTTCACCGCCCTTGTCGCCACCGTCTTCTTCCTGAAAATCGGCACTGAGTTTTCGCGCGTCTGGGTCGCCACCTGGTACGGCGTGGGCAGCGCGGGCCTTATCGTGGGCCGCCTCGCCATGTCGGCCTACCTTCGCCGCCTCAACACCCAAGGCCGCCTCTACCGCCGCGCGGCCATCTACGGCACCGGCGAAGTCACCGGTGAACTCATCGCCCAGCTCGAAGCCGACATCTCCGGCGACATCCGCATTTGCGGCATCTTCGACGACCGCGATCTTCCCCGCAATGGCGAACCGGCCAAACCCCTGCTGGCCGGCTATCCCCGCTTGGGCGGCATCGCCGACCTCGTCTCCTTTGGCCGCAAAACCCGCCTGGACCTCATCATCGTCGCGCTCCCGATCAGCGCCGAAGACCGCGTTTCGACCGTGATGAAAAGCCTGTCAGTGCTGCCCGCCGAAGTTAAACTCCCTGCCCGCGCCACCAAACTGCGCTTCACCCCCGGCACCTATTCCCACGTCGGTTCGGTCGCCATGATCGACCTTTACGACAAGCCGATCACCGACTGGGGCACTGTTTCCAAATGGCTGTTCGACAAGGTCGTCGGCATCGCGGCCCTGATCCTGCTCGCCCCCGTCATGGCCGCCATCGCCATAGCGATCAAGCGCGACAGCGCCGGCCCGGTCCTGTTCCGCCAGAAGCGTTACGGCTTTAATAATGAGCTGATCGAGGTCTACAAGTTCCGCTCAATGTATGCCGACCGCTGCGACGCCGGCGCCGAAAAGCTCGTCACCCGGGACGACGACCGCGTGACCCCCATTGGCCGCTTGATCCGCAAAACGAGCCTCGACGAACTCCCCCAATTGTTCAACGTCGCCCTCGGCAACCTCTCCCTCGTCGGTCCCCGTCCCCACGCCGTCCAGGCCAAGGCCGGCTCCAAGCTCTACGATGAAGTCGTCGATGGCTACTACGCTCGCCATCGCGTCAAACCCGGCATCACGGGCTGGGCCCAGATCAACGGCTGGCGCGGCGAAACCGACACCGCCGACAAAATCCAACAGCGCGTCCTCCACGACCTTTACTACATTGAAAACTGGAGTGTGTTTCTTGATGCCTACATCCTCTTCAAAACCCCCTTCGCCCTCCTCACCCGCAAAGAAAACGCCTACTGACCTTATCTCCTCCCCGTCATCGCTTGCGATGCCCGCATCGACGTGGGGAGGGTTAGGGTGGGGGTCGCTTTAGCCAAAATTAGTTATCTCCGCACCTCCCTAAAACGTCATCCCGGCGTCATCGGACTCGATGCCAACTAAAAGAGGCCGGGACCCAAGCAACCATCCGCGTAGAATAAGCCCCCCTTCACTCACTTCTCTTGGCCCAAAACCTGCACTCCCTACTCACTATTCCCTACCACCTCACCTCCGGCCCCCTCCATGCGTTCCGCGTCCCTCATCAGACCCATCCCCGCGGCGGCCCCCGTGCCGCAGCCAGCGGTCGCGCGCAGCACCGGCCTCATCCACCTTGCAATCCTTAGCCTCGTCTGGCTGGCCTTCGCGGTCAGCTCCATCGTCTTCACCGAGCCCGCGCCCGTCGATGTCATGCTGATGGGCCTTATCGCGCTCCTCCCCGCCGCAGGCCTTGTCGTCTTCTCCCCAGCACTCGCTGCCTACCTCGCCCTGTGGAGCATCGCTGCCGCCAGCGGTTTCCTCGCCGCGACCCTCTCGCGCGACCTTGCCGCCTCAATGACCTTCACGGTCATCTCGCTTTACCTCTACATTGCCTCCTTTGTGCTCGCGGGCTTCATCGCCAAGTCCCCCGTCCGCCACACCGGGCTGATCTTCAGCGGCTGGTTGTTCGCCGCCGTCCTGGCCAGCGGTTGCGCGTTCGTGGGCTACTTCCAGCTCGTCCCCGGCGCGTTCGAACTGTTCACCAAATTCGCGCGCGCGGCCGGTACCTTTAAAGACCCTAACGTCTTTGGCCCGTTCCTCGTCGCGCCCTTCCTCTACGCGCTCCACTTGGTCCTCAACCGCCCCTGGCATCGCGCGCTGGGCCCGATCGTCATCGCAGCAGCTCTAGCTCTTGCTAACCTGCTGAGTTTCTCGCGCGGCGCCTGGATCAACCTCGGCCTCGCTCTCCTTGTCTACGGCGTCCTCGCTTACGCCACGGCCTCCACGCGCCAGCAGCGCGAAAAGATCATCGGCATCGTATTCGCCGGTTGCGCCCTGGTTGCCATCGTCACCATCGCCGTGCTCCAGAACGACAAGATGGCGAGCTTCCTCGAAGAACGCGCCAGCCTCACGCAGAGCTACGACGTCGGTCCCGCCGGACGCTTCGGCGGCCAGGAAAAAGCCAAGCGCCTCTTGCTCGAAAACCCCTTTGGCATCGGCGCAGGCCAATTCGCCCTGGTCCACCACCACGAGGAAGTCCACAACGTCTTCCTGTCCATGTTCCTAAACGCCGGCTGGCTCGGCGGCCTCACCTACGCCCTTATGGTCGGCCTCACCCTGGTCATCGGAGCGAAACACCTGAGCCAAGCCAACGCCGCGCGGCCCCTCTTCCTGATTGCCTACGCAGCGTTCGCCGCCACCGCCTTTGAGGGCATCATTATCGACAGCGATCACTGGCGAAGTTTCTACGTCCTGATGGCAATGGTCTGGGGCATCTCGACCGCACCACCGTCCACAACTGAGCACTGAAAACATGTCAAATCCGGTCGTCCCGCGGTCCCGCATCCAGCGGGCCTTAGCCTCCCCGCGCCTTCATCCCAGCCTCACCAGCCGGAAAAAGCCGCAGGCCAAAACAGCGCCAGCCCCGGTTTCCGCCGCCGCCGCCCCCATCGGTCTGTGGCCGATGCTGACCTTCGTCTTCGCCGGTCTATACGTTGCCCAGGCCGGCGAGTTCACCACCCAAGCCTGGCCGCTGGCCGTCCTCTTGGCGCTCCACGTGCTCGCCCTTCTCTGGGGTTGGTGCACACAACCGCGCCCGCAGCCCATCACGCCCAACCGCGAAGCCAAAACCTTGATCGACCGCCGCCCCATCCTCCTCCAGCCAGTCCTCATCCTCCCCCCCGGCCGCCCTGCCCGCATCCTCGGTCGCGTCCCGCGCACACTCGGCAGCGTCCCGCGCACACTCGGCAGCGTCCCGCGCAACCTCCGCATCATGGTCTATCCGCCCCCCCATCGCCCCGCCAAAATCCGCCACCCCCGCCCAACCCTCACCAATGGCTCCCACCCCTCGTAAAAAAATGATGGCCCGTAGCTTGGGTTAGGCACTCCTTTGCGCCGTAACCCAACAACTTACTCTCCCCTCGGCCATCGCCGGACTCGGGCCACGTCCCAATCCCTCCCACTGATTTCCCGGACAAGTGCGCCTTCTTGCGCACGCAGATCCGGGACCTTTACGACTCACCATGAGGTAAAGACCCCGGCTCGGCCTCACTCGCTGTGCTCGCACCGCCGTCCGGGGAAACAGTGGAGGGATGAACTTAAACCGGACAGCCATGCACTCGTCGCCGGGACGCACCAAGCCGCAAAGCCGCCCCCTCCCCTTTCGTCATCCCGGCGTCATCGGACTCGATGCAAAGCCAGTGAGGCCGGGACCCAAGCAACCATCAATTTGAGCGCGAACCTCTTCACCATCCCCACTCACAAAATCGGCCTCGCACTCGCCCCCAAGTCATGCTTCTTTCCCCCTATGACCCAATCCGCCTCCGACATGATCGCCGCCTATAACGCCGGCCGCGAGCCCGAACGTCTTGCGATGAAATACGCGGCCATGCGCGCCGATCCGTTCCGCTTCCTGCGCGGCACATGCCACCTGTTCCACGCTCGTCTATCCGAAAATGCCCTCGCCCCGACGGGTCCGTCCGCCTGGATCTGCGGCGACCTCCACCTGGAAAACTTCGGCACATACTTGGGCGACGACGATCTCACCTATTTCGACGTCAACGACTTCGACGAAGCCATTTGCGCCCCCTTTTCCTGGGACATCCTCCGCCTCGCCGTCAGCGTACTCGCCGCCGCCCCCATCATCGGCTTGACCAACGGCTCCGCCAAAACTTTCGCGAGCCAACTTATCGACACCTACTTTGCCGAGCTCGCCATCGGTAAACCCCGCTGGCTCGAACGCAGCACGGCCAGCGGCCCCATCGGCGACCTCATGGACAAGCGTAAACGCCGCGACCCTGCCAAGTTCCTCGCCAAGCGCACGGTCACCAAAGGCGGCAAGATCTCCCTCCTCATCGACGGCGAACGCATGCTCGCCATCGAAAAATCCGATCGCGCGGACCTCGCCGCCTTCATGACCGCGCTCGCCAAACAAACCCCCAACGCCAAACCGCTGAAATTTATCGACGCCGCCCGCCGCATCGCCGGCACCGGCAGCTTGGGTCTCCCCCGCTTCGTCCTCCTCGTCGAAGACCCCACCAGCCCCGATGACCACTGGCTGCTCGACCTCAAATCCGCCGCCCCCTCGGCCCTCGCCCCCTACGTCGCCAACCCCCAACCCGATTGGTCAAGCGAGGCCGCTCGCGTCGCGGCCATCCAAACCCTGTTCCAGGCCAACACCCCTAGCATGCTGAGTGCCCAGACCTTTCGCGGCGCGCCCTACACCCTCAAGCAGATGCAACC
Organism: Hyphomicrobiaceae bacterium; assembly: GCA_031365425.1. Lineage (GTDB taxonomy): Bacteria > Pseudomonadota > Alphaproteobacteria > Rhizobiales > Hyphomicrobiaceae > JANXVY01. The sequence goes on along the minus strand of JANLYB010000261.1, from coordinate 25,660 downwards.
AAGCGCCGACCGCCTCGACCTCAAGGCGCTGGCAACCAGCAAAGAAGCCTTTGGCCTCGTCATCGGCTCCATGGCCCGCCTCACCGCCTGGGGCCACCTGCGCGGCACTAGCCGCTACGCCTCGGCCACCGCCGACGACCTCATCGCGGCAGCCAGTGACCCCAAAGCCCCCGCAGCCCTCCTCGACCGTGCCCAGACCCTCGCCAAAATCAACGCCACCGACTGGGCCCAATACTGCGCCGCCTACGACAAAGGCGCCTTTGGCCCACCCGCAAAACCAGAGCCCGGCGAGCCCTGATTCCTCTCCCCCTGCGGGGAGTTGAGCGGTGGGGGAGTTGAGCGGGTAAAGCGGCCGGCGTTTGCTGGCCGGAGCGCCTAAAGAGGCGCCGGCGCGAGCGCCGTGCTCAAATGGTCTGGCCACCCTTAGGCCAGACCAGTTGCAGGCAAATACCAAAATTCGCGGGTTGACCGCCAGCCCAAACCCCGGCACAAGGGGCCCTCAGTCGGAGCGTGGCGCAGCCTGGTAGCGCACTAGTCTGGGGGACTAGGGGTCGCAGGTTCAAATCCTGTCGCTCCGACCAATTCCAAGACCCCAATGAATACAGGCGATGTAGAGCAATATTGGCTCTCGCATAACCCCTCACCATGGATGGGGGATCAGGGGGCCGGTGCCGGGGCCTTCTCCCAGGACGATGAAGCCATAGTTCCACAGGTCGTAGGGCACGCGGTTGTCGCCGGGGACGACCGCTTCGGGGAATATGAAGCTGAAGAACGGTGCACTGTATTGGCCCGTGTAGAGGCCATTGGCAGCTGGCGCACGGTGCAGGCAAGGCACGTTTTGAACCGGACTGGCACCGGCGAGCGGGGCGGCTGCGTTGATGTTGATCGGATCGCACAGCGAGCGCGCGACGATGCGCAGGGACCGCGTCGGCGAGCGCAGGATGCCGGGGACCGATTTGTTGGCGCGCATGCGGATGCGGCCGGGCGTTAAACCGGTAAACTGAGTGGTGATGCCGCCATCGATAAAGTCGCCGGTGGTGGTGAACCCGCCAACGCCGGAGGTCATGCTGGCGGGCGTGACCCAACGCTGGGATTGGCCGCCGCCGGTTTCGGGGGCGGGATCGATGTCGACGAGGTAGGCGTCGACGATTGATGTGACGTCGGTGACGGATCCTTCGACGACAAGCCGGTCTAGCGGTTCCTGAGGGATGGCTGCGCCGAAGACGAGCGGCGACTCGGCGCTTATCTTGAACTCGCCGAGGACCAGATAGACGGGCAAGGTTCCGGGCTGGGTGAAGATGCCGACGTTGGCGTCGATGGTGTGGACCGAGATCGTGTCGGTGCCGCCGGGGCCTTGGTGGTCGCCTTTGAGGAGGGTGCCGGACCAGGTGATTAAGTCACCAATTTCGAGCGGGGCTTGCTGGCGCGAGTCGGGCTCGCTGGCGGTGGCGATGTAGGCGGCCGGAACGGTTTGCGACTGGGGTGTGCCGGGCGGGGCTTTCATAACGAAGTTGCTGCAGTATTTCTGCGCGGCGGTGGGCGGGGCCATTTCCCGGAGGGTTGGGAGCGCGACGCCGGCCGATCCGAAATTGCGGCAATTAAATGGCACGTTGGCGAGTGGGCGGTTTTTTTGCGGGCAGCGAGGATCGTTGCTGGCCGCCGGGTGGGTGCGCGGCACGCACATCGGATAGCCAGTGATGGCGTGGATGGTGGGGTTTTGCTGATCGACGGCAAAGCGGGTGTCGGGGGAGATGCCTGCGCTGTAGCGGCCTGTGCCAAAGGCTGGGTCTGCTGGGTCGGTGATCTTGGGGTCGTTGATCTGGAGGCGGGCGGTGGAAGCGCCGCCGCGTGTGTTCGAGACGAAGACGACGGCGTTTTCGTAGTCGAAGCCAGTGATGTAGCCGGTGCCGGAATTCAGCGATTGTTGAGAGATGAAGACGAGGCCCGCGATGTGGCGTCCGGCAACGACGTTACCGTCGACGTGCATTTCGGTGGATGGGAACGAGAATTGCGGTGTGGATTGAGTGCTTGCGAGCGTGAGAGATGCGGGCGGAGCTTGGATGGAGCCGAAGGATGATGGGTTGAGAAGGTCCGCCCACGTGAAGGTGGCGGCCGGCATCTGCACGATCATGTTGCAGGGGATCGTGATGGTGATGCTGTCGATCACCGCGGTGCCGCCCCATTGGCTGGGTGGGAGAGTTGGGCAGTCGACGCCGCTGACGGTTGCGTTCTGGATGAAGCCGATGGCGGTGAAGCCGTGGACGTCGCTGGGGGCTGCTGCGTCGAAGCTCACGGCCGGCAGGTCGGGAGCGGGTGTGGACAGGAACGGCAGGGTGCCGCGTCCGGGGAAGGGAGGCACGGCGGTTCCGGCGTTGGCGTTGGCGTCGGAGGAGCCAGCAGCAAGTAAAGCCATCAGGGCGAACGGCGCACGCAAGGCGGCGCGTCGCGTCGCGTGCGGGATGGATGCTGTTGCCTGCCAGAGGTTATAAGTCGGATTGAACGCGGACATTGGTGTCTCCTGTTGTGACATTGGTTTGTCAGGTTTCACCATGGTGTCGGATTGAGGCGGCCGGTTCCGGGGCCCTCGCCGTTGACGAGGAAGCCCAGGTCCCAGAAATTGTAGGCGACGATCGGATCGCCGGGCACGACGGTCTCGGGAAGGATGAATTCGGGCGTCGGTGCCAGATATTGGCCGGTATAGAGGCCATTGGCGGCTGGCACACGCTTGAGACAACTGACGGCGAAGGTTGAGGAGGCGCCGGTCAGTCCGGCAGCCAAGCCGCCGGACTGGAGGGGGGCTGTGCCGTTGATGTTGCCGGGGTCGCACAGCGAGCGCAGGGCCACACGGACGTAGCGGGTTGGGGAGTCCAGTACACGTGGAACCGCGCGGTTGGCCACGAGCCGGACCCGGCCGGGTTGAGGGCCGAAGAACTGGGTGACGATGCCGCCGTCGATAACCTGACCCGTGCTGCCGACGATACCGCCGTTGCTGGTCATGAGGCCAGGGGTGATCCAACGTTGGGTTTCGGTACCGGTCACCGGGTCGAGGTCAACCAGATAGATGTCGACGACGGAGGTGACGTCGGTGGTGCTCGCTTCCACCCGGATCCGGTCGACTTCGGGCAGTACGACGCCTTTGAAGAAGGAGACGGGCGGCGAGGTGCCGACGGCGAATTCGCCGATGGCGATGTAGGCGGGCAGGGTGCCGGGTTGGGTGAAGATGCCGACGTCTGCGGTGATGGTGTGAACCGAGATGGTGTCGGAGCCATTGGGGCCTTGGCCATCGCCTTTCAACAAGGTGCCGGACCACGTGATAAGGTCGCCGATCTCGAATGGGGCTTGTTGTCTCGAGTCAGGGTCGTCGGGACCAGCGATCCATTGTTTGGACAGTTGCGCGGTGGCAGCCGTTCCTAGGGGGGCTTTCATGATGAAGCCGCTGCAATAGGTGGCGCCAGCAGCGGGAGCTGCCAAATTTCGGCCCGTAGGCAGGAACAGGCCGGCTTCGTTGAAGTTGCGGCATCCTTGGCTGGCAAGGGGGCGGTTCTTCTGCGGACAGAGCGGATCGATCGCGACCCCCGGGTCAGTGCGGGGGACGCACATCGGGTAGCCGGTCGAGGCGTGGATGGTCGGGTTTTGCTGATCGACGGAAAAGCGCGAGTCAGGGGTTTGGCCAGCGCTGTAGCGGCCCGTGCCGGCGGCAGGGTCGGTCAGATCTTTGATCTTGGGATCGTTGAGCTGGAGGCGGGCCATCGGTTGCGTTGGGCTGCGGCCAACGTAGATGACGCCCTTGGCATAGTCGAAGCCGGTGATGACGGCAGAGCCGGTGTTGAGCGATTGCTGGGACAGGTAGACCAGGCCAGCAATGTGTTCGCCGGCGACGATGTTGCCAACAACGCGAATTTCGGTCGAGGGGAAGGAGAAGCTCGACTGGTTCAGTCTGAGCATCTGCGATTGGCCGGAGGCGAGCGTCAGGGAGACGGGCGGCGACTGGGTCGAGTCGAATTTCGCCGGGTCGAACAGGTCGGCCCAGGTAAAGGTGGCCGCCGGCATCTGAAGGATGGTGTTGCAGGGGATGGTGATGGTCAGGCCGTTGATCATAGCCGAGCCGCCCCATTGGCTTCTCTGAGCGCCGGTCAGTTCAGGGCAGCGGGCGTTGTCGAGGGTCGCGTTCTGGATGAAGCCGACGGTGGTGAAGCCGTTGATGTCTTCGATCGGGGTCGTAAATGCGGGTGGTGGGACAGTGGGTGCCGCCGGTACGACAAGGGCCGAGACGAGGCCCGGATTGGTCCTGGTGGCGATGGGGCGGGCAACCGCGGTGACGGTTCCCGTCGTTGGTGCGACGGCTGCGGGAGCCGAGCCTTTGCCGCTGCTGGTCGGGATGGGTGCTGGAACAGGCGGGGTGATGCGCGGGGCGGGTTGGAGGCTTGCGACCATCAGACTGTCGATCAGGCTACGTGGCGTTGCCCAGTCGCCTGGCTGCTTGGGTTGCGCGGGAGACTTGGTCACCGGGGCTGGGTCGAGGATTTTTGCGAACGTCGCCTGGAGCGGCCTTGGATCTTTGGTGTTGACGGAGCCGAACAGGTCGCCGGAGTTGGGCAGACAGGGCTTGCCGGCTGCCCGGAGACCTTTACGGCCCACGGCGGGGAGAACCTTGATGATGTCGGTTGCCAGTTGCGGTTTGGCGGAGTCGGCAACCGTCTGGCCCATGGGCAGAGGAAGTTCTGGGTGGTCGAAGACACCGGATTGGCAGGCGACGCGTTCATCGGTCAACGCGAGGAGGAACTCGACGAGGTAGTCGATCTCGAGTTCTGTCAGGATCAGCGCGTTGTGCTGCTCGGGAACGGGGGTGTCCTGGAGGCCGATGTCGGGAGCCAAGTTGGTGTAGCTGATCTGGCCGAAGGAGTTCGGCTTGGTTTGTTGCGTCGTGTCGCTTTCCGGCGGGCCGCGGCGATTGCCGCCACGGCTGTAGAAGTGAAGCACGTCGCGGAGGTTCGATTCACCGCCGTTATGGAAATAGGGAGGCGTCAGGCCGATGTTGCGCAGGCTCGGTGCTTTGAACGCGCCATCGACGGTGTCGCGCGGCGAGGTCAGCGGGTTGGTCCATTTTGGGATGTTGGTGCAGGGCGAGAATTGGATCAGCCATGCGCAGGGCGTTGGGTCGAAGTTGTCGGGGGCCAGTTCCTTCTTGCCGAGCTGGGTCCATTTCAGGGCGCGGGCGAGCGAGAGGTCGAAGCCGTAGCCATCGGTGCCGCCGACGCCGACATCTTCGGAGGTAGGGCGCACGCCGATATTATAGAAGCCGCTGTCGTAGAAGGCGGTGTAGCCGTCGCCCATGGCCATGTGTTCGAGGACCTTGGGGGTCGGGCCGTCGTCCTTAGTGAAGGTCGCGGCGGAAAAGACAGGGCCGAAGTGGCAGTTGGCGCAGGCGCCCTTGGTCATGAACAGGACTTGGCCTGCGCGGGCGCGGTCGTTCATCGCCGTTGTGTCGCCCATCATGGCGCGGTCGAAGGGGCTGTCGTCGGAGATCAGCAGTGCCATGTATTCCTGCACGGCCAAGCCCCAGAAGAACGAGAAATTCTGCTCCATCTGGGTGAAGCCCTTCGGGTCGGCGGCGATGCTGCCATCGGGGGCGATGCGGACGCGCTGCGTGTTTGACCAATAGGCTGGTTTGAACGCCTTTTGGATCATGGCTTGGTAAGTTGTGTTCAAGCCCTTCTGGCTGACGATCGGAACGAGGCCCCTTGATTGAGCGAACAGGCTGTCGGTGACGTGGACGCGTTGCTGCGCGAGCGGGCGCATCGGAATGAGTTTGCGGCCCAAGGCTTGGAATGTCTTGTTTCCACAAGACATTTCAAAGTCGCTCAGCGCCGGGCCGACGGCCTGCGAAGCGAGGCTGGAGTTGGGGATCAGGAGCTGGACGAGGCGGAGTTGGGCGGAGCCTTTGGGTTGGCTTGGATCGGCGACGAGAGTGCCGGTGCTGGCGGCATCCGGATTGCCGGGGGCGTTGGGGCCGGCGGGGGCCTGGAAGGCGCGGGGACCGAAGGGGTTGACGCCGTTGAATTCGTTATTGGCGCGGCCATCCCAGAATTGCCGGTAATTGAATACGGCATTGATGACGGTCGGCGTATTGCGCGGCTCGACCTTGCGGGCCATCGCGTTATTGGCGTGGAATGGATTTGCGGACGGTTCGTAGGGGTTGTTGCAGTTTTCGTTTTGAACTCCCGGCGTGGCGGCAGCGGGCACCGTCGGCTTACTCAGAAGCGCTTGTTCACGGCTGTGTAATTGGGCAAGCAACGTGACGATGTCGAGATTGGAATTGAATGCATTCCATGCTTGGGGTCCGCTCGGAGATTGATCGGTGACCGAAGAGACGAGAGATGGATCGGCAGGTGGCGGGTTCTTGGCTCCTTGAACAGGTGCCGGGGGATCGGATTTGTTGGAGACGAAAGTACCGCCAAACGTGCCTTGAGATGAGAAGACGTCGTTGGTGTCGTAAAGGACGCTCGATTCGCGGTCGTTTGTGTTGGCCAGTTGGTGGAACGGGAAGTCGGCTGCGGTCAGGGTTTTGTTCGGACCCGTTTTGCCTGGACCGCCCGCGCGGTCGCTGAAGGCGCTGTCGCCACCGCGCAGGCCGGGGTTAACCTGATTGGTGATGCGGATGTCGGCGCCGGCGGCGAAATGGCAGCTGGCGCATGCGCCGCTGTCGCTGCCAACCTGGATGTCCCAAAACAGGGCTTTGCCGAGTTGCTGGGCGGCGAGTTTGTCGACGATATAGGCGCTGACGTCGCGGACGAGAGGTTCGGCGCCTTTGAGGGGTGAAATGGTTGCTTTGCGCTCTTCGAATTCGATCGCGCGACCGGTCGGGAGTGCGGTTTGAGCATGAACGATGCCGGCTGCGGCGAATCCAATAATCGTTGCGCAGAAGAATGACGCTAGTCCGGCGCGGTCGCTTGCTTGGTTATGTTTTTGGGCCATGTGCATGATAGCCATCCCTTTGCCGCGTCTTTCAATTTGATCGAAAAAATCAATATTGAAAGATGGAGCAAGACCTATGCCATTGCGTCGTCATGTCAGAATGGAGCAAGCATTGAAAATGAGGTAATTCCATTGGCTTACCACCTGAAGTTCGCACTTGGTGGCGGTTGTAACAGTGGGCCCGGCTTGCTGGATCGGACTTGGAGGCCGGTTGGCCTATTCGAACGTCGCTGAGTTGATCCGACTTTGGTCTGATCGCAGATAAGGAAATTTGCGGTCACTTGGCTTTAAGCCGTTGGGCGGCAATGTATTCTGCATGGCCATCCTACGATGGTCCTTAGACCTTGGTCCAGGTCTGGCCGCTAACCAAGGTTGCAGCCGATCAGTTCACCGGAAATTGTGAACACGGCTGGGGCGAAGTGGACCGGCTTTCACGCTCAAATCCCGCGCGCTCCGGCGGCTTACCCGCTCGCCGCCGCCTCGCGCCCTGCGAGCGCCTTGTCCGCATGCCGCCCGGTCAGCTCGGCATAATGATTGAGCCGTGAAACGAACGTGCCCACCCCCGACGTCGCCGACCGCAATTCCACGATCAGATCGTCCATCTCGGACGCCGGGATCCGCGCCTCCACGACGTCCCATCCCGGCCATCCCGGACGCGCATCGAACCCGGCGATCTGACCCCGCCGCTGCGAGATCATACTGTTCACGCGCGGCGTCGCATCGTTGGGAACCGAAATCTCAATCGCCATGATCGGTTCCAGCAGCACCGGCTGACACTTCGGCATCCCGTCGGCCATCGCGATCCGCCCCGCCTGGCGGAACGCCATATCCGACGAGTCGACGCTATGCGTACTCCCATCGATCAGCGTCACGGCCACATCGACCACCGGACAACCGAGCGGCCCGCGCTGCAGATAATCGCGCACCCCGATTTCCACCGCCGATATGTACTGCTTGGGCACCACACCGCCGACAATTCTGTCGTTGAATTGGAACCCCTCGCCGCGCGCTAATGGCTCGATGGTGACCATCACGTCTCCGAATTGCCCATGCCCGCCCGACTGTTTTTTGTGCCGCCCCCGTATCGTGGTCGAAGCCCGGATCGTTTCCCGGTATGGCACCCGCAGCGGCTGCCGCTCGATCGCCAAGCCGTACTTCCGGTTCAGCCGTTCGATTGTCACCCGCAGATGCATTTCCCCATGCCCGAGCAACTGGGTCTGATGCGTTTCCGGATCCTGCTGGACCTTGATAGAAGGGTCTTCCTCGCACAGCTTGGTGAGCGCAGTCGAAAGCTTGACCTCGTCCGACCGGTCTTTCAATACGATGGCCGTCCCGCACACCGGCTCGGGCCGCACCGGCGGGGCAACCGCAGCAGTCTGCCCCTTTTCCGTGTAGACCGTATCGCCCGTCTTGATATGCTCGAGACGCCCGAAGGCCACCGTGTCGCCGGCCGCCGCCGATGTCCGCCGCCGCGTTTCGCTCCCCAGCATCGAAAACAGCCCGCCGATCCGCTCTTCTCCGCGCGCACCGTGAACCGGCCCGCCGTCGGTGAACGAACCGCCAAGAATGCGCGCCAGCGAAAGTTTCCCGCCGTGCGCCGTATGCATCGTCTTGAACACGTAGGCCGCGCTGCGCCCGCCATTGACGCCGAGCCTGTGCGCCGTGTCGTCAACCCCGGCCACCTCATGCCGCAACGCCTTGAGCAAGCGCCCGACGCCGTTGCCATTGTTCGCCGATCCCAGCAGCACCGGGCAGATCAGCCCATCGCGGAATTCCTTTGCAAGGTCATTAAACACCACATCGCGCGCCGGCGTCTCGTCGGACAGCAACTGCTCCATCAACGCTTCGTCGTAGTCGGCGAGTTTTTCCAGCATTTGAAAACGCGCTTCCTTTTCGCGCTCCAGCACCGCGGCTGGAATATCGACCGTCTCCGACGGCGCGTTGGGCCGGTACACGAACCCCCGTTCCAGCGCGAGATCGACAAACCCGGACGCAACGCCCTTCTCCCAGATCGGGATCTGCCGCAGCACCAGCGGCCGCGCGCTCGCTGGCTGCAACAGCGCCACGACATCGCGCACCCGCGTCGTCGCCTGATCGATCTTGTTCAAGAACAAAAAGTGCGGAATTCCCTGATCTTCCAGCATCTTGAAGATCGCATGCAAGGCCGGTAACCGCCGCGCATCCGGCTCGCACACGATCACCGCTGCGTCGCACGCTGCGAGCGCCGTCGCCGCCTCCTGCGCAAATTCGATCGAACCGGGACAATCGATGAACGTGAAACTATCACCCAGATACGAAACATCGGCCACGGTCAGCTCGACGCTCATTCCATGGTCGCGCGCCTCTAGCGAGCTATCGCCCACGCTCGATTTCTCGACCACGCTGCCTTGCCGCTTGATGGAGCCGGTTCTCGCCAGAATAGCTTCAAGCAACGTTGTTTTACCGGAGAGATACGGCCCCACCAGAGCAATGCATCTGGCGGAGCTGCCGCGGTCATTTTGACCTTCTGACGACCCCATGTTTCCTCCCAAAATGGTTTAGGCGAGACGCACAGACATTCGCTGCCGCCACCCCGCGCCCCTTTGGAGTGCACGCCCCCCAATGTTCCACCCGCCCCGCCCCAAGCGCAAGCCCCTCAATCAAACGCGATTGAGTTCGGTCCACGCAACGTATTCCAATGAACCCAAAGGAAACCCCACCCTTTTCACGTCATCCCAGCGAAGGCTTGGATCCAGGCAACCATCAGAATTAGCTCAGATTTTTCTCACAAAATGCCTCCGCCATCTTTCGTGCCAGCGTGCTATAAGCTCTCGATGTCTGCTGCCGGAAACAGGAATAGTCCATGCCCACCCCCTGGATGATCTACGGCGCAAACGGCTACACCGGCGAACTCATCGCGCGAGACGCCGTCCGCCGGGGCATGACCCCAACCCTCGCCGGACGCACCGCCTCCAAGCTGGAACCACTCGCCAAAAGCCTCGGCCTCCCCTTAAAGGCCTTCGCCCTCGACGACCCTGCTACAATCCAGCGCGCCATCGACGGCATGAGCCTCGTCCTCCACTGCGCGGGACCGTTCTCCAAAACCGCCGCCCCCATGATGGCCGCCTGCCTCAAGCAACGCGCTCACTACCTCGACATCACCGGCGAAATCGAAGTCTTCGAACACGCGCAATCGCTCGACAAATCGGCCCGCGCCGCCGGTATCATCATCTGCCCCGGCGTCGGCTTCGACGTGATCCCGACCGACTGCCTCGCCGCCCGCCTCAAAGCCGCCCTCCCCGATGCAACCCATTTGGCGCTCGGCTTCGACAGCCGCTCCGGTTTTTCGCCAGGCACCGCCAAAACCTCTATCGAAGGCCTGGGTGCAGGCGGCAAAGTGCGCATCAACGGCGAAATCAAATCCGTCCCGCTCGCCTACAAAACCCGCCGCATCGACTTCGGCAACGGCGAAAAACTCGCCATGACCATCCCGTGGGGCGACGTCTCCACCGCCTACGCCACGACGCAAATCCCCAACATCGAGTGCTATATTCCAGGCTCGCCCCGTATGATCGCCAACGCCAGACGCGCCAACTGGCTGCGCTGGCTCTTCAGGCTCGCACCCGTCCAAACCCTGCTCAAGCGCCGCATCGAAAAAACCGTCGAAGGCCCAAGCGAAACCACCCGGCAAGCCTCCGAAACCTACGTCTGGGGCGAAGCCACCAACGCCCACGGCGACATCAAAACCGCCCGCATCAAAACCGCCAACGGCTATGCCCTCACCGTCACCGGCGCTTTAGCCATCGTCGAACACATCCAAAGCCACGAAATCCAAGGCGGCACCTACACCCCCTCCAAACTCGCTGGCCCCAACCTCATCACCACCCTCCCCGGATCCGGCCCCCTGACGATCAGCTGACCGGTGCAACGGCCAGCCGTGCCCGGCTCTGGTCTGAGCTTTACCGGCTAAGCGGACGCATAAGTTGCCTTTCTCTCCCCTCACAACGTAAGCGTCCCCACTTCCCCCTCCGCCCAAACAGGTCTACTCTTCACCTCACGGCGGGGCTGCATGGCAGACATGGAGGACCTAATGCCTACATATGTTGTTCTTGCCAATTTTACTGAAAAGGGCGTCCACGAAGTGAAGGACACCGTGGGCCGGGCCGAAAAGTTCAAGGAAATGGCCAAGCAGGCCGGTGTCACCGTCAAGGAGATGTACTGGACGCTAGGCACCCATGACGTGGTGACCATTTGCGAAGCTCCCGACGACGATACGGCGACGGCCCTGTCGATCAGCACCTCTGCGCGCGGCTACGTCCGCACGCAAACCCTGCGTGCTTTCTCAGCCGCAGAGATGGCGAAAATTTTGGGCAAAATGGTGTGAGCGATTTCTGATCTGGCTGCTGCCCAGCCGCGGTTTGCGACTGGCGGCGGCTAGCTCGCGATATTGTCGAGGCCCGAGCGTCTGCGGAACCAATCTCGGACGATCCCCTACCCCTGCGCACGCTGCCCATAAGACTTAAACTTTTCGATCACCACCGCCATCTCCGCGTCGCTCAACACGTGCGCGGGCCCCAGCGACAGCACCTTCAAATACTGCTCGGCCAAAATCTCCACCTCAGCGGCCAGCTCCAGCGCGGCCGCCAAATCGCGCCCGATCGCCACCACCCCATGATTGGCCATCAGACATGCATCCCGCGCCGCCAACCCCGCGGCCACCAGCACCGCCAGTTCCTGCGTCCCAAACGTCGCGTAACCCACCAGCGGAATGTCCGTCCCGCCCGCTGCCGCCACCATGTAATGAAACGCCGGAATCCCCCGGTGCGCGCACGCTAAAACCGTCGCGTTCAGTGAATGCGTATGCACGACTCCGCTCCGGTCGGGCCGCGCAGCATAGGCCGCTGAATGAAAATGCCACTCGCTCGATGGCTTCCGGCTCCCAGCCCGCACGGTCCCGTCATGCGCCACAAAGGCAATATCGTCCGCCTCGATTTCGTCATACGCCATGCCCGTTGGCGTGATCAGCATCCCCTCGCCGAACCGCATCGAGACATTGCCCGACCGTCCAGGCGACAGCTTCCGGCGCGACATCTCCCGCGCCGTCGCAATCACGGCCTGCCTGGCCTCCAACTCGACCCGCTTGCTCACGCTTTTCCCGTCCGGCTTCACTTGTGCCATGCCTATGCCGTCTGCTTATCGGCACCAGCCTGCGACCGCTCCGGATACAACGACGCCAGCCCGGCCGTATCCGCGCTGCAAACCCCGCGCTCGGTAATGAATCCGGTGACCAGCCGCGCCGGGGTCACATCGAACGCCGGATTGGCCGCCGGCGATCCCGGCGCACCGATCTCGCTCACGACCACGCTCCCGTTCGCCAGCCGCCCCTGAATCCGCAGGACTTCATCCGGCGAACGCTCCTCGATGGGAATGTCCCGTCCGCTATCGAGGGTCCAATCAATCGTCGAAAACGGCAGCGCCACGTAAAACGGCACGCCCGTATCGTGCGCCGCCAGCGCCTTCAGATACGTCCCGATCTTGTTGGCCACGTCGCCATTGCGCGTCACCCGGTCCGTACCTACGATGCACAGGTCCACCGCGCCCTGCTGCATGTAATGCCCGCCTGCATTATCGCAGACGATCGTATGCGGCACGCCATGCGCGCCGAGTTCGAACGCCGTCAGAAACGCACCCTGATTGCGTGGTCGCGTCTCGTCGACCCACACATGAACTTTGATGCCCTTGTCGTGCGCCTGATAGATCGGCGACGTTGCCGTCCCCCAATCGACGCACGCCAGCCACCCCGCATTGCAATGGGTGAGAATATTGACCGTCTCACCCGGCTTCTTCTTTGCAGCGATCCCCTCGATCAGGCTAAGCCCATGCACCCCGATCCGGCGGCAGGTCTCGACATCCTCATCGCAAATCTCGGCAGCCCGCGCATACGCCGCCGCCGCCCGTCGCGCAGGCGCAAACATCGCCAGCGTCGTGCCCATTTCATTGAGTGCCCAGGCAAGATTGATCGCCGTCGGCCGTTGCTTGGCCAGATGCGCAATCGCATGGTCGAGCGAAGCATCCGACGGATCGGCCCGCATGGCTAGCGCCACGCCATAAGCCGCCGTCGCCCCGATCAGCGGCGCACCGCGAACCTGCATCACGCGGATGGCATGCGCCGCCTGCTCCATGCTCGACAGCGCGAGCGTCTCGAACTTAAACGGCAACAGCGTCTGATCGATGATCTCGACCGACCACGTATCAGGCCGCAACCGGATCGTACGATGATGGCGGCCGTTGATTTTCATATGACGTTTCCTTGAAGGGCGAGCGCGCCCTCCACATACCTTAAAGCAACCGTCAGCAAACAACTGGGGCGGCTGCTCGGCAAGGCATACTACGAACTGTGTGTGACAGTTCTTACGGGCGTCGATCTATGCCCTCAGGTGTCGTCCGGGACGCGAGTAACGTCAAGTCTGGCCAGGATCAAAAAGCCTCGCCCTCGTACGGCGCAACCTTGCAATCCATGCCGCGCGTAGCCAGCGTCTTGCAGATCTTCTTGGCGTCCGCCGCTGTTTTCACCGGCCCCGCGATCAGGTCATACGTCTGCCCAGCCGCTTCCGTGCCGGTCGCAGTGAAACGCGGCGAAAGCTTCGCCAGCGCATCGGCATGCTGCGTCGACAGGATCGACCAGTTATACCGGATGTCGTCGATCGACGTCCCCGACGCGAGCTGCACCGCAAACGGCTTTGGCTCTGCCTTCACGACCGCTGGCCCAAACCCGATTGGGGTCGCCTGCGGCGTGGCTGGAGTCGCCTGCAGCGCTGTTGGAGCCGTCGCAACCGCATTCGCTGCCGCCGTTACTGTCGGATGCGCGATACCAGGAGCCACAGGAGCCTGTGCCGATCCCGCCGCCTTCGGCAATTGCCCGCTCATCTTCCCCGCCGCCCCAGCCGCTGCCGGAATGCTGCCGGTTTCGATCGGCGCCATGAGCTTGTCGAGCGCAGGCGGCGCAAGACTGATCAAACGCGGCTCGACCGGTGCAGGCGCAGCATCGGGAGTCGCTGCAACCTTGGCCGCCGCCTCTGGCGCAGCCGGAACCGGCGCAGGCGCCTGCGCCGCGCTGACGGGCGCAGCCGCGCTCTTGGCCAGCGCAATCCCCGTCGTCATCGACATCCGCTCTTCGATCGCCGACAGGCTCGCGATCACACCTGCATCCTGCTTGCGCGTTTCGAGATCCCCGCGAACCCGGCCAACATCACGCTGAAAATCACTCAGATTGTGCCGCAGCGTAGCAACCTCAGCCTGCAGTGCGGCGGCCGGATCGACTACGGGCGTCGCCTCGCCATTTGCCACCATCTTAGGCATATCGATGATCCTGAGGCTCACCTGGGTGAGATACAGCCCCGCAACGCACGTCAGCCCAACCCACAGCGCGAGATATCCCCGCGGCAATACCGGTTTGCGCGAACTGAGCGCTGCCGCAGGATCGAGCGCGGTCGCGGTCGTCTGCGTGGTGTCGATGGCCGGAGCGTCGAACATGGATGCCGCCTCTCTTGATTCGCTTAAGGATCAGCCGGTGATCCTCGAAAAATGTCGCAATTGATCAAATTGGTCCGCTGAGTCGCGTTGCCGGGTCAACGCTGCGCCGCCGTCCCAACCCGCTTGCCTGTGGATGAAGGCGCATCTGCGCGATCCGACCGTAAGAATTGGCAAGAGAGTGTGCGCGTTGGACGTCTTGCCCTTTGCCGACCCTTCCCGGTAAGGAACACCTGTGCGGCGCACGCATCTGCGCCGTCGTTCGCCATTCTTCGGGATCGTCTATGACCGCATCATCGCCCAAACGTCCGTTGCTCATCATCGTGCTCGCAGCAGGCAAAGGCACGCGCATGAAATCGGCGATGCCGAAAGTCCTCCACGCCGTTGGTGGCCGCTCGATGCTGGGCCACGTCCTGGCGCTGAGCGAATGCGTGTCAGCCGATAAACTTGCCGTCGTCATTGGCCCCGGCATGGATACCGTCGCCAAGGAAGTTGCCAAACTCGCCCCCAACGCCGCCGTCTATACGCAAGCTGAGCAGCGCGGCACCGCCGACGCCGTCCTCGCCGCGCGCGAAGCCATGACCGGCTGGCAGGGCGACACCCTCGTCCTCTACGCCGATACGCCTCTGATCACCGCCCCCACGATCCACAGATTGCGCGAGGCCCTCGCCGCCGGTGCTGGCGTCGCCGTCCTCGGCTTCAATGCCGCCGACTCCACCGGCTATGGCCGCCTGCTCACCGACGCCAATGGCCAGCTCGTCGCCATCCGTGAAGAAAAGGACGCCAGCGCCGATGAACGCGCCGTACGTCTGTGCAACTCGGGCGTGATGGCCTTCGCCCTCCCCGACACCGTCGCCGTCCTCGAATCTGTCGGAAACGCAAATGCCAAGGGCGAATACTACCTCACCGATGCCGTCGAAATCGCCCGCGCCAAGGGTACCAGGACCGCCGTCGTGGTCTGCCCCGAAACCGAAGTCCTAGGCGTGAACGCCCGCGACCAGCTCGCCGTCGCTGAACACCTCTACCAGACCCAGGCCCGCGCCCGCGCCATGGCCGATGGCGCAACCCTGATCGCGCCGGAAACCGTCTGGTTCAGCTATGACACCCGCATCGGTCGCGACGTCGTCGTCGAGCCCAACGTCTTCTTCGGTCCCGGCGTAACCATCGGTGACAATGTGCTTATTCGCGCCAACTGCCACATTGAGGGCGCGTCCATCGGCGAAGGTGCCCGAATCGGCCCGTTCGCGCGCCTGCGTCCAGGTGCGAACTTGGCGCAAGATGTGCATATCGGAAATTTCGTCGAGGTTAAGAACGTCGCCATGGCGGCCCGTTCGAAAGCCAACCATCTGGCCTACGTCGGCGACGGAACCGTCGGAGCAGACGCCAATATCGGAGCAGGGACCATTTTTTGTAACTACGACGGTTTCAACAAACACCGTACGGACGTCGGCGACGGCGCCTTCATCGGCTCGAATTCCTCGCTGGTTGCCCCCGTCAAGATCGGTGCCGGCGCCTTTATCGGCTCGGGCAGCGTAATTACAAAGAACGTCTCCCCCGGCAGCCTCGCCCTGGAACGCTCCCCCCAGGAGGAACGCCCCGGCTGGGCCGAAAAATTCAGGATCATGATGAGCCGCCGTAAATAACCTTTCTTTGTTTTCCCGCGCGCGCTGCAGCGTCCTCCACGGTGCAGCGCAGACACGGGACCCAGCCATAATCGCCACAGGCGCGACAACCTTTTCGAACCATAACCTCAGGACTCCCAGCATGTGCGGCATCGTCGGAATCATCAGCTCCAGGCCGGTTGCAACCGACCTCGTGGACGCGCTCCGCAGGCTTGAATATCGCGGCTATGACTCAGCTGGCATCGCCACCGTCGAAAACGGCCACCTTGAGCGCCGCCGCGCCGAGGGCAAGCTGCGCAACCTCGAAACCCGCCTGCTGACCGAGCCCCTGACCGGCCACACCGGCATCGGCCACACCCGTTGGGCAACCCACGGCCGCCCCACCGAACGCAACGCACACCCACACATGAGCCCGATCGTCTCCGTCGTCCATAACGGTATCATCGAGAACTACCGCGATCTCAAAAACGAGCTGACCGCCAAAGGCCACGTGTTTGAATCGGAGACCGATACCGAAGCCGTCGTCCACCTCATCACCGAAAAGATGAATTCCGGCCTCTCGCCCCAGGAAGCGGTCAAAGCCGCCTTGAAGCGCCTCCAGGGCGCATTCGCCCTCGGCATCATCTTCGCCGGCAACGACGACCTGATGATCGCCGCTCGCCAGGGCAGCCCGCTCGCTCTCGGCCATGGCCAGGACGAAATGTACCTGGGCTCCGACGCTATCGCGCTCGCCCCGTTCACCGACGCCATCACCTACCTCGAAGAAGGCGATTGGGCCGTCCTCACTCGCCAGGGTGCTGAAATCTTCGACAGCTCAGGCGCAAAAGTTAAGCGCCCCATCGTCAAATCCATCGCCTCCTCGCTGCTCGTCGACAAAGGCAACCACCGCCACTTCATGGCGAAAGAAATCCACGAACAGCCCGAAGTCATCAGCCACACGCTGTCGAACTACCTCGACCTCGCCAACGGCGGCATCCAGTTCCCCGACCTCGGCATCGATCTCGCCAAAGTCACCCGCATCACGCTCTCGGCCTGCGGCACCGCCTATTACGCCGGCCTCGTCGGCAAATACTGGATCGAGCGTTACGCCCGCATCCCCGTCGAAATCGACGTCGCCTCCGAAATGCGCTACCGCGAACCCCCGCTCCAGCCGGGCGGCCTCGCCCTGTTCGTCTCGCAATCGGGCGAAACCGCCGATACCCTGGCCACGCTGCGCTACTGCAAGGCTGGCGGCCAGCAGATCGCTGCCATCGTCAACGTGCGCACCTCGACCATCGCCCGCGAAAGCCATGCTATTCTGCCGACGCTCGCCGGCCCGGAAATCGGCGTCGCCTCGACCAAAGCCTTCACCTGCCAGCTCTCGGTCCTCGCCTGCCTCGCCATCGCCATCGGCAAAGCGCGCGGCACCATTGACGACAAGCTCCAGGACGAACTCATCACCGCCCTGATGGAAGTCCCCCGCCACATCTCGACCATGCTGCGCGACGAGAAAATTTACGAACACGTTGCACACGACCTGTCGAAAGCAAAGGACGTCATCTACCTCGGCCGCGGCGTCAGCTACCCGCTCGCGCTTGAAGGAGCCTTGAAGCTCAAGGAAATCTCCTACATTCACGCCGAAGGCTATGCCGCCGGCGAGCTCAAGCACGGCCCCATCGCGCTTATCGACGAGGCGGTCCCCGTCGTCGTCGTCGCCCCTGACGACGAACTGTTCGACAAGACCGTCTCCAACATGCAGGAAGTGGCGGCCCGCGGCGGCCAGATCATCCTCGTGTCGAGCGCCGCGCCCGAAAAGATCGGCTGCAAAGTGCTCGCACACTTGCCGATCCCCAAGGCGCACCCCTTCGTCAGCCCCCTGCTCTGCGCCGTGCCCATCCAGATGCTCGCTTACCATACGGCGGTCATCATGGGGACGGATGTCGATCAGCCCCGCAACCTCGCCAAGTCGGTGACAGTCGAGTAATTCCGCAATGCAAAAGGTTTACCCTCCTTTAGGGCAGACCTTTTGCAACAACGCATAATCGCCCTACAATGACCCCGTTTGCCGTGGAAAATCACCACTTAGCAGCGCGCGAGACCTTGTTTGCGACATAAACTCAGCAAACAAACATCTCTTGCGGTGGTTGAGTCTCATGTTTGAATGAAAGGCGCGCGATGCGCAGGGCACGGCTCAGAGTTGGGGTGCATGGCTTGGCGGCAGGGTTGGTCTGTGCCGTCTGCTTTGGCGATAGCGTTGTACCCTTAGCCTATGCTCAGACGACGCCCGAACAGGCCGCCCCCAAAGCCGCCAAACCCAAGCGCGCAAAACCCGCAGCCGCCGCCCCCCAGCAGCCCGACGACGCTCCAGCCGCCAAAGATCCAGCCGTCGCGCTCGCCGCTTACACCAGTGGCGTCAAATCCTATCAGGCCGGCAAATTCGACGCCGCCATCCTGTCGCTGAACTCTGCCATCAACAACGGTGGCCTTGCCTCCAACCTCATGGCGAAGGCGCTGTACTATCGCGGCGCGGCCAGTCAGCAATCGGGCAAATCCGGCCAGGCCATCTCCGACCTGACGAGCGCGCTGTGGTTTAAAACCGGCCTCGACGATGCCGAGCGCGCCGAAGCCGCCAAATTCCGCTCTGCCGCCTACAGTGACGCAGGCCTGCCCGAAACAGCCGTCGCCGGGCAATCCTCAGGCCAGTCCGCGCCCTCCGAAACGGGCGCACTTTCGTCTGGCCTGACAACCTCCTCTCCCGGTCCCCAACCGGCCCAATCGTCCAGTTCGGGCGGCATCGGTAACATCTTCGGCAACCTATTCGGCGGCTCGTCGCAGCAAAGCCCTTCCCCGCCGCCAGCCCCCGCTCAAGCTGCTCCGCCTCCGCCCCCACCGGCCCCTGTTGCCGTCGCCGCCGCCACCAGTGAGACTGAAGTCTTGCCCTGGGCCAACCGCCCAGCGGCTCCAGACGCCGCTCCCGCAGCACCCCCTGCCCCTGCCGCGACCGCCCCTACCCCCGCCCCGAAGGCCGCCGCCAAGCCTGTCCCTGCCAAACCCGCAAAGGCCGGCGCCTTCCGCATCCAGGTCGCCGCCGTCAAAACCCGCGACGAGGCGAGCGCGATTGTGTCCAAGCTGCAGGCCCTTGGCGGCGCGATTGCCGCGACCCCCTCCGCCGTCGACGAAACAACGTTCGGCTCCATGGGCAAATTCTTCCGCGTCCGCTTAGGCCCCTACGCCAGTGCCGCCGAAGCCAAAGCCCCCTGCGAAACCCTCAAAGCCAGCGGCTTAGACTGTCTCGTCACCGGCAAATAACCGCTGTTTTGTCATCCCGTGCGCACTGCAGCGTTCTTCACGGTGCCCAATCGCTTGCGATCCGGCGGCCGCCTTGCCGCCGCAGCGAGCGACAAGCTAGAAGCAGACACGGGACCCAGGCGCCACAAACTCGGCCCTACCCCAAAAACGCCGCAACCGCCGGATCGGCTCTGAGCGTGGCCATATCCGCTTCGCTCGGCAATTGCGGCTTATCCCGCACCGCATCCACCATGCACAAAAACCCAAGCGGCTGATCGGCCCGCGCGCGGAATTGATGCCACGTCATCGGCGGCACCGTCACGAGATCGTTCTGCGCAAGCTCGATCACCCGGCCCCCAACCAGCGCCTGCCCACCGCCACGCAGGATCAATACCGCATGCACATGCTCATGCCGCTCAAGCGTTGAAAACCCGTTGGCCGCAACCTCGAAATACCGCAGCTCACCGGCAAGATCCGGCCGCGAAAACAGCGTTTGCCGCGAGACATCGGCAAACAGCGCGCGCTCGTCTTCCTTGTATGGCTTGTGCTCGACGCCCTCCCACCGGAATCCTTCCGGCGTAGATTTAAAGGCGCGATGATGCTTCTCGTTCTGATCGGTCATAACGTGCGAATACCCCTTTTCAGGGCACCGCATCAACCCAACTTTCTGTCCCCTCCCCCCCTGTGGGGAGGGTTAGGGTGGGGGTCGCTCAAGTCAAAGTTGGGGTCTGGTCGCTCTCTCTCTCAAGCTGCCCAGCCTGCCCTCTCAAACATACTCAAACCCCTCCACCGCCGCCTGAAACGCCCGCGCCTGCTCCGTCATCCTATCACGCGCCATCAGCAAATCGCCCCCAACCAGCAGCATCACATCCGCGCCATAAAACGCCAGCGCTTCCCCGAGTGTCGCGAGCTTCATCCCCCCGGCTGGAACCGGCATGCATGCCTTCACCCCGTCCCAGGGCGCAAGCGCAGTATCGGCAATCGACCGGCACGTCGCCTGCGAATAACCAAACCGCCCGCCGGCATTGGGGTAGATCACCCCATCCGCACCGAGCATCCGGAAAATCCGGCCAAACAGCGCCGCCGGTGCAATCCGGCTCGCCCCCGCCATCGCCGGATGCGCAATAAACGCCATGTCCGCGTTCTCGCGCACAATCGTCTGAAACGACGCCAGCCCGATCACCATCGGCGCCACGAGCACGCTATCGACCCCATGATCGCGCGCCACCCGAACCTGCAACCGCAGTGCATCCAGATTGCCGCTCAGACTGGGCAGATACCGCGTGCGCTTGCCTGTCGTCTCGGCCGCCGCACGCAGCGACGCAGACACAGCCTTGACCCGCTGCACGAACGGCGCGCGCACTTGATCGGCCAGCCCGTGATCGTCCTTGATGTAATCGAGCCCGCCCAAAGCAAGCTTGCCTGCCAGGCCGCCAAGCTTCTCCGCGCTCAGCCCTAATGGCTTCAACGCCGAGCACGTCAACGCCCGCCGCTTGGCGCCAACTCGCGCCCGCAGGCCATCTGGCCCAAACCGCGGCCCCGTAAAGCGCGCCGAAAGCTCAGGCGGCACCACAATGTCCTGCAGCGTCACGTCGTCATGGATCGAGCTGTTGCCGAACGCGATGTTGAGAAGTTGCCCCGCTTCGAACCCGGTCGTACCCAGATCGAGGCTAACCGCCACGTCGAACATGCCATCGCCCAAATCGCGGATATCCTCGACCCGCCCGACGATGTCCGACAACACGGCCTCGTCTTCTATGGCCGAAAGCGGCATCTCAACGCTCTGCTCGACGGCGACGGCCTGCGCACGCTCTTTGATCCGCGAAGCGTCGCAACGGATGCGGTAAAGTACTGTAAATTTCGACGTCACCGGAAGCGAGCACCTCGATAGATTGGGCCACGGAATCGCGGCCCGCGCGACCTTGAAACAAGCCGCCCCCGTTGTCGAGTGGAGACCGCCTCACCTATCCCAGCTTCCCCCTGAAATCCTGATACCCGAACGACTTCACCACCCGGTATTTGCCATCCGCTGACAGCACGCCAAGGTCTGGCAGAGGCTGCCCATTGAACGTGCTATTTTTGACGAACGAATATTGCATCATGTCGCCGAACACGACCCGGTCGCCGGTCTTGAGCGGCTTGGCAAAGCTATATTCCCCGATGACATCCCCGGTCATACAGGTGTTGCCCGCCAGGATATACGTGTGCGCCAGTACGCCCGGCTTGTCCGCCCCAAACACCGGCGGCGTATACGGCACTTCGAGCACGTCCGGCATATGGCAGCTGGCCGACGCATCCAGAATGGCAATCTCCCCGCCGTTGGTATGCAAATCGAGCACGCTCGCCACCAGATACCCGGCATCGACCACGAGCCCCGCGCCGGGCTCTAGGATCACCTCGACTCCGAACCGCGCTTTGAACGCCTTGATCGCATCAATCAGCGCATCAACGTCGTAGGGTGCGCGGTTGACGAAATGCCCGCCGCCGAAGTTTACGGCCTTGACCTTCGAAACGTACTGCGAGAGCTCCCGCCCGACATGTTCGATCAGCCCGACCGACCCGGCATCGTTGGCCTCGCACAGAGCATGCACATGCAAAATATCGATCTCATCCCACGGCGCATCGGCGAGCGTATCGAGCGTCGCGCCAAACCGCGAATTCGGCGCGCACGGGTCATACAGGGGCCCGCCTAGCGTCGCCATCGAGTAGCCCGGATTGACCCGCAACCCGGCATGAATACCCGGCGTCTTGCGCACCAGCGGCAGAAACCGGCGCAACTGCGCGACCGAATTGAAATAAATGTGCTGCGAGATTTTCGTCAGCTCGGCCAGTTCGTCCTGCGTGAACGCCGGCGCGAACACATGAACCTCCTTGCCGAACTCCGCATGCCCCATCCGCGCTTCGTACAGCCCGCTTGCCGTCGACCCATCGAGCACCTTCGCCATCATCGGGAACACGGCCGGCATCGCGAACGCCTTCGTCGCGAGCAGCACCTTGCATCCAGCCTCGCGCTTGATGCGCGCTGCCGTCTCCAGATTGCGCGCGAGCTTGGCCTCATCGAGCACATAAGCAGGCGTGCGAATACCGGCAGGAATGACAGGGAGCTTGGGCATTGAGGTCCTCGGTGCGGCGATCACGAGGGTCCCATATGGCAGGCGAGGACGTCACTTGCCAGAGCCCTTCGCGCCCGCAGTTACAGTCTGTACTGAGGATATGCGACGAAAGTACACGCATTGGTAATAGTTGGAATGCTACACAATAGCTGTGGTTGCTCTTAGCAACCCATTTCGACGGGAAGCCCATCTTGTATCCGCGTAGGGCTTCCCGTTTCATTCATTCGAGCGAGTTAGTCTCGACACTTGCGACCTAGCTTGCCCGCAGGGCAGGGGCGCAAACGCGACCCGGCGCGAGCGCCGCCCCGCCGGAGCGCCTCGGCGCGTGAGGCCTGTTAAGTTTTCACCGCAAACAGCTCCGCCTGCTCGTCCGCCTTCAATTCCTTCATATGCCAGGGCAAGCCCTGCTTGCCCAGCTCTTCCAGGAACGGCTTCGACGGTAACTGTTCGACGTTGAGCACGCCCTTGCCGCCCCAGACGCCGGTGAACAGCATCTTCGCGCCGACAATCGGCGGCACGCCTGTGGTGTACGACACCGCCTGCGCTTGCACTTCCTTGTAGCATTCCGCGTGGTCGCACACCTGATAGATGAAAACGCGCTTCTTCTTGCCGTCCTTGACGCCATCGAAGATGCAGCCGATCGACGTGCGCCCGGTGTAGTTCTCACCCAGCGACGATGGCGGCGGCAGCAGCTCCTTCAGGAACTCGATGGGGATCACCGGATTGCCCTTGTACATGACCGGATCGATCCGGGTCATGCCGACGCTCTGCAGCACATCGAGGTGCTTGATGTAATTGTCCGAAAACGTCATCCAGAACCGGATCTGCTTGAGGCCCTTGATGTTGCGGACAAGGCTTTCTTCTTCCTCGTGATAAATGAGGTACGACTTGCGAGGGCCGACTTCCGGATAGTCCACCATGCACGAGATCGTCAGCGGATCGATCTCGATGAACTTCCCGTCCTTCCAATATTTACCGCGCTGGGTGACTTCGCGCAGATTGATCTCGGGATTGAAGTTGGTGGCGAACGACTTGCCGTGATTGCCGTCGTTGCAGTCCACGATGTCGATGGTGTGGATTTCGTCGAACAGGTGCTCCTGCGCATAGGCGCAGAAAATGTTGGACACGCCCGGATCGAACCCGCAGCCCAGAATGCCGAGAATGCCCTTCGCCTTGTACTTGGGATCGTACGGCCACTGCCACGAATACGAAAACTTGGCTTCCTCGCGCGGCTCGTAGTTGGCCGTATCCATGTAGTGCACGCCGGTCGCAAGGCACGCATCCATGATCGTCAGATCCTGATATGGAAGCGCCATGTTGATGACGAGGTGCGGCTTGACCTTGTTGATCAGCGCAATCACTTGATCGGTGTGATCCGCATCGACCTGATGCACTTCGATCTTGGATTTTGCGCTCTTAGCCACAGCCTCGCACGACGCGATCCGCCGCGACGCCAGATGCACATGCTTGAACACATCCCGGTTCAGCGCCGCCTTCTTGGCCGTCACCGACCCCGCCGCACCCGCACCAATAATCAAAAGCGTATCCAAGGCGTCTCTCCCGCATCTTCAAAACATAAGGCGGGAAGTAGTAGGAAAACCTGTCATTTACAACAGCCTTGGCAGCCCGCCCAAGCGTGCGACGGTAGGCCGGGTCGAGCTGCCTTGTGAAACTCGATACTCCGCCTCGGGGTCAAATCATCCTAGCCCATCTTCAAGGTTTCTTCTCTACCGTCTTCGGCACCGGCTTTGCGACCTGCTTAACCACCGGCTTCGATACCACCGGCTTGTTCACCGCCGTATTGCGATGCGTCGTGACCGCACTGTGCGACGACCGCGCCGTATTGGAGCTTGTGGACTTGTTCGTCGAACGCACCGTCGGCGTATGGCTCTGCGTCACCGGCTTGATGGTCGTCGTCTGCTTCGTCGTTGGCGTGGCCTTGTGGAGCGTGCCTTTCGTCGTCAGGGACTTCGTCGTCGCCGTCCCCGTGCCCGTCGAAACACCCTTATTGCCGGTAACGACGTTGGGCGTCGTCTTGAGAACGTTGCCTGTCCCCTTTGCTGTGTGACCTACAATCGGCGACGTCTTTCCAACGGGACCCGTCGCCTTGAAATGTTGTTTTAATTGCGTTCGCTGCAACGCCGTCGGCGCAGCAATCGGCCCGAACTTCTTGGTCAGCGTCTGCGTCTTGAACGGCACGCCCTTTCGATGCTGCGGCTTGAATGCCCAGACCGGATTGGCAATCTTGGTCCGGTTGAACGCATTGTAGCGCACGGGGTTCACCCGGATGCTGCGCCGCCGCCAGTCCCAAGCCGCCCAAAGCGCCACCCCGACCAGCACGGCTGCCCCAAACCAGATCACCCGGTCACGGCGCCAGTCGCGCGGATACCAGTAATACGGCGGCTCGTCCGGATAGGGCCACGCCCCGTAAACCACCTGCGGATCATACACCGGCACATAAACCGTTTCCGGCTCGATAGGCTCGATCTCCGTATACGCCGACCCATCGTCGCGGGTCGCGCGCGTCACCCGCAGTTCATTGCTCGTCTTCAAGTTCCCGGCGGTTTCCGCCCGCGTCCGCAACGCCTGCACGGCCGCAAACACATCGTCTTCCTGCGCCAAGAACGCTTCGCCGAGCTGCTGTGTCCAGTCGAGCTTTTCGTTCATCATCCGTAGCACGTCGGGCAGCGCCACCACAGCCTTCACGCTCTCGTCCCAAGGCTGATCCGCCATTGCGTCCTCAAGTGCCTTGCCCTTGTCGTCAGGATTGGCCTCCCGCCAACGCGCTGCCTGCACGATCTCATACGGATACGTCGAGGCCATCAGCACATGTGTCAGCAGCGAGTCCGGATACAGCGCAATCGGCGCCACCAGCCGCTCCAGCGTTGCCCTCGTAAACACTGGCGCGGCCACCGGCTCCGGCGTCTGCGCAAACGCCGGCATCAACGCCGCATTCAACATCGCAACCACCGCACTGACCACGCTCCAAAGCCGGATCCGCAGGTGCCTGCCAAAAAATTCCATCATGCAATCTCTCCCTCACCGCTCAACGCAGCGCTGCAACACTATCTCCCAAACACCCTCCCGTCGAAACCCCCAATCCGCGATGACCAAGATCAAGCTGGCGAGCCACCGCACTCCGCCCGGTTTCCTCGGAAACCGCCCCCGCAGATC
>JANLYB010000340.1:0-5479 GCA_031365425.1 Hyphomicrobiaceae bacterium | reverse complement strand
CCTTTGTTGACGACGAGGATGTCGGCGATTTCGAGCAGGCCGGATTTCATGGCCTGGACGTCATCGCCCAACCCCGGAGCCGAAACGACGACGCGGACGTCGGCGACTTCGGCGACATCGACTTCGCTTTGGCCGGTGCCGACGGTTTCAAGCAGGATCAACTCAAAGCCCGCCGCATCCAGCGCGTCGATGATGCGGACGGCGGCGGGCGACAATCCGCCGAGATAGCCGCTGGAGGATAGCGAGCGGATATAGACGCCGTCGTCGTCGAGGCCCGCCGTCATGCGGATGCGGTCGCCGAGGATGGCACCGCCCGAGATGGGGCTCGACGGATCGACGGCGATCACGGCGACGCGGCGATGGTTGGCGCGGGCGGTTTGGATGACGGCGTTGACGAGCGTGGATTTGCCAGCGCCCGGCGGGCCGGTGATACCTACGACGCGGGCCTGACCGAGGTAAGGCTGCATGGCTTGCAGGAGGGCGGGAGCGGCGGGCGAGAGGCGTTCCAGATCTGTAACGCTGGCCGCGATCTCGCGGCGGTTGCCCGCGCGCAGCGCGGTTATGCGGGCAGCTATGGCGGCTGCGGCATCGGTTGAAGGCTTGGGGCGCGCCGTGGTCACGGGGTGTGCAGGTCCTGCTGATGGATGGGCGTCATCGAAAGCATATTTGCAGCGGTTCTAAAACCACAATCCGGGCCAGCGGTTGCGGGGGCGCATTTCGATGGGGCCGGCGCCGACAAGCGAAACGAGGGGTTCGTCGGTAATGGTCAGCGGCGGGAGCAGCGGCGGCGGGTCGCCGTCACGCAGGCGTGCGGCGCGGATCGATCCTGCAAGATGCGCGCGGGCCGGGGAGGGAATCGGGCTGCGGCGTTGCGGAACGGGGACTCGGAAATCGTCGATGGGGCTGCCGAAGTCGGGTTCCATGGCAAGCGCGATGGCTGCGATCTCGTCCGTGCCGCCGAGCAAACTCGACGCCATGCGGTCGGCGTCGTACTCGCGCTGGCGCGAGAGGGCCAGTTGGAGTTGGCTGTTGAGGCAAGGAGCGAGCAGCAGTAGGGCGATGGGCCACCAGCTCATGAAATGTTCCCCGATCAGCCATGCGAGCCCGTCGAGCGCAAGAAGGGCGATGCCGAGGTAAAATAGGACTTGAGCCAGCCGGGTCATAACGTCGGCAAGAGCAAAGAACGGCAGGTCGCCCGCTTTCATGTGCGCGATTTCGTGGGCGGTAATGGTGACGATCTCGCGCAGGCTGTAGCGGCGCAACAGGCCTTCGGTCATCAAAATGGCGGTGCGCGGGTCTTGACCTGCGCTGAAGGCACCAACCGCCATGCTGGGGATAATGGCGATAGCAGGTGCAGTCGGTAGCTCGGCGCGCGTGCTGAGGGTGGCAAGTGCCGACCGCAGAGCGGCGCCCTGGCGTGGAGCGATCGGCTGAGCGCGATAAAGGCTTAGGATCGTGTCAGCGGAGATGTTGGGGCCGAAGCGGACGAGCAAGGCGGACGCCAGCAAGGCGGCGAGCAGACCCCAAGCTCCAAACAGCAACACGCACAGAACCGCGAGATAGGCGGCGGCTGGACCTGCAAGCCGGGCCTTGTCGCGGTGGCGGTTCCATAACGCCTTCGCATGCGGCACAAGCGACCGCGCGCGTTCCCAATAAGCAGCGCCGCGCGAGACGGCATCGCCGGGCTTGGTAGCGGCGTCTGAGGACGAGCCTCCCGTCAGGGAGGGCGGTTCATCGTGCGACGTGGTCATCACCCTACCTGAAGTGCGCCCTTAGCGGCCGACCGGATAAGCGCGGCCAATCAACGAAATGGACATCGGCATTTGTAGCATCAAAACAGCGCAACCGAAGCACCCTGGGGTACGCTGCCCGTCGGCGAGGCGCAAGCTTCCGCCGCAGGGATGATCTGTTCCGCACTGTCGACGACCGTAAAGCGGACGTCGAGGCCTGAACGGATGAAGGTGTCGGCTTTCATGTGCGCGAGCAGATCGAGGAACGGCGTCCAGAAGTTGTCGATGTTGGCAACGACGATGGGCTTGCTATGGCGGCCAAGCTGCGACCACGTTAGCTGCTCGACGAGTTCTTCCAGCGTTCCGATGCCGCCGGGGAGCGCGATGAAGGCATCCGAGCGTTCAAACATTATGCGTTTGCGCTCGTGCATGTCTTGGGTGACGATCAGTTCGTCTACGGCTTCCAGTGCTTTTTCCTTAGACAGCAGGAATTCGGGTATAATCCCCGTGACGCGGCCGCCATGGGCAATGGTGGCGCGAGCGACGTCGCCCATCAAGCCTAGCCCGCCGCCGCCGTAGACAAGGCCGATCCCCCGTTCGCCCAGCATGCGGCCAAGGGTGACGGCAGCCTGCGCGTAGCGCGGATTGAGCCCCCGGCCCGAGCCGCAATAGACGCAGACGGCGCGAATGGAGGACTTGGGCGAGGACGGCGGAGTGGCGGCACCGTTGTCTTGCCGTGCAGTGGAGTTTGGCGCCGATCCGCCGTTAATCTTGCCTTTAGTCATGGTCAATTCCTTGTCGTACACCGTTGATCATCTTCATATGGAAAGCCTCGGTCGAGTTTTTCAGCCCGCTAGCCCACAAGGTCCTCGACGATCGATTATCTGTCACCCTATGCTCAAACTGAGCTCCGGCAACAGGAGGAAATTTGCTCAACCTTACGGGGCCGGGTATGAATGAGGGCTATACCAACGGTTTGCGCACCCGGCACGGGAGGGATAAGGGCTGAGAGTGAACGTTGGATTCTGTCTTTAACGGACGAGGGACTACTCGTGGGAAGCGAGAATTCACATATGCGGCAGCTTATTTTGTCTATTATGAGCGCCGGAGTCGTCGGGCTTTTGCTGCCAGGACCGGTTGCGGCTCAATCGGCCAACCGGAGCGCGGCACCGGGGGCTGTCGATCAACCCGACCAAATAGGACAACCGCTCACGGACTGGCTGGAGCGCGCCAGCCGCGAGTATCAAGACAACGTCGTGCGCGAATTGTCGGTGCCGACCGGCAAGGGAACGGAGCTTGAGGCGTCCAAGCCAGCCCCGGTTGCTGGCAGCCAGCCAAGTCTGCTGGATCAGGTCAAGGGACTGCTCGGGATTGAGACGGCCAAGACCCCAGACGCGGATCCCGCAGCGTCCGCGGAGGCGGCAAAGCGCGATGAGGCGGTCAAGCGGCAGCTTGAGGCGCGCAAGCTCGAGCAGGAGCGCAAGGCGGAACTTGAACGCAATGCAGAGCAGCAGCGGGTGGCGGCGGAAGCCAAGAAGGCTGCCGAAACGGCAGACCTGACCACCAAGAAAAATCAAAAGACCGCCGAGAACGCACGTCTGGCGGAAGAGGAGCGCCGCAAGACAGGCGGCAAGGCGCCTGCTGTGACAAAATCTGCCGAAGCCGATGCAGCGCAAGCTGACGAGAAAGCTGCGGCAGAACGCAAGACCGCCGCCGTTGTTGCTGCAAAGGCCGCCGCCGACAAGGCAGCCGCCGAGCGCAAGGCTGTTGCGGCTGAAAAAGCAGCAGCTGAGAAGGCTGACGCGGAACGCAAGGCGATTGCAGCCGCCGGGAAGGCAGCGGCGGACAAGGCTGCGGCAGAGCAAAAGGCGGTGGCGGCTGCCGGCGAGGCAAAGCGTCAGCGCGAAGAGGCCGCACTGAAAGACCAGAAGTTAAAAGATCAAGCAGCAGCGGATACAGCCAGAAAAGGTGCGCCAGCTAAGCCGTCCGCTGGGGCTGATACGGCATCTGCCAAGCCCAAGAACGACAAGGCTGCGTCCTCGCGCACGGCGGAGCGGGCGTCAGGGTCAAACGGAACGTCATCGCAAAAGCCGGTTCAGCGGGTGAAAGTCGCGTCGCGGGACGGTTCCAGCGAGAAGCGTCATGGCAAGGGCGGGCGGTGTTCACGGGCCGGGCGCGATGTCGAGGTGCCGGCTATTTATGTCGTGAAAAGCGGGGATACGCTGTGGGATATTTCGCGGCGGTACTACGACAAGGGGATCCGGTTTGAAAAGATCGTGCGGGCCAATCAGGACAAGATCTTGTCGCCGGATTTGATTTATCCGTGTCAGAAGTTTTTCCTGCCAGGCCGCAGTGCGCTGTACTGGGTGCTGCCGATGGATGATCTCGACGCGTCGTGATAGCGCCGTGTGGAAAGGTGTTGGGTTTCGCAGGGGTCTGGTCAAGGCGGGGTGGGATAGCTACGTTATGGGAATGATCTGGTGACGGTTGCGGCCTTTTAGGTGGGGGCGCAGCATTTGCGTGTCGCCGCAACGCTATTTGGCAGAAACTTCCCGCTCATGAGACCAAGTTCCCACGGCCGCGCATCCGCACTTGGGGCAGGCGGTGCCACGCGCGATCCACTTTCGTTGGCCAGTCGCGCCGATCATTGGACGGTCGTACGCGGGCTGCTACCGCTGGTGTGGCCGCAGCGACGGCCCGACCTGCGGGCCAAGGTGGTCTATGCGTTCGCTATTCTCGTCATCGCCAAGCTGGTGACGATTGCGGTGCCGATTTTCTATAAGCAGGCGACCGATGCGCTGGTGCCGGGGACGACGATGGCCCAAGGGCTGGGGCTCGGCGCGATGGCGCTGATTCTAGCCTACGGTACGACGCGCGTGCTGATGATGTTGTTGAATCAGGTTCGGGACGTGATCTTCACCCGCGTTGGCCAGCATGCCGCGCGGGAGCTGAATAACAAAACCTTCGAGCATCTGCATAAGCTGTCGTTGCGGTTCCATCTGGAGCGGCGGACGGGCGGGCTATCGCGTGTTATTGAACGCGGTACGCGCGGGGTGGAACTCATCCTTCGGATGGGCGTACTGAACCTCGTGCCGACGGCACTGGAGTTGGTGCTGGTCTGCGGGATGCTGTGGTACTATTTCTCGTGGGAATACGTGGTCATCGTACTGGCCACGGTCGCGGCCTACATGTGGTTCACGTTCTCGGCCAGCGAGTGGCGCATCGCGATCCGGCGCGAGATGAACGACAGCGACAACGACGCCAACACCAAAGCGGTCGACAGCCTGCTCAACTACGAAACCGTGAAATACTTCGGCAATGAGGGCCTGGAAGCCAAGCGGTTCGACGTGTCGATGCGAAAGTACGAAGAGGCGAGCGTTAAGACGTACTATTCCCTCGGCGTGCTCAACTCCGGGCAGGCGCTCATTTTCACGGTCGGGACCACGATCTGCATGTTGCTGGCGGCTCGCGGCGTGCTCAACGGGCAGCATACCGTCGGTGACTTCGTGATGATCAACGCGCTGATGATCCAGCTGTCGATCCCGCTGAATTTCCTCGGAATGGTGTATCGCGAAATCAAGCAGGGGCTCGTCGATCTGGAGACGATGTTTGCGTTGCTCGACGAATATCCCGAAGTGCAGGACAAACCCGGCGCCAAGCCGCTGGCTGTGACACGCGGGGAAATAGCGTTCGAGGGCGTCGGCTTCTCGTATGATCCCGAGCGGGCGATCTTGAAGAACGTGTCGTTC
>JANLYB010000333.1:0-24046 GCA_031365425.1 Hyphomicrobiaceae bacterium | reverse complement strand
ATGGCCAGTGCGACCTCAGGCGTCGTGGAGCGCGGCAACCGCCGGGCAAGCTTCGGGATCAACAACCCCACGCCATAGAACACGCAGAAGATCACCGCGAGCCCGGCGCAAAACGACAGCGCTATGAGCTTGGCGTCCGACGACAAAACCGTGAACGCAAGCAATACCGCCCCCGTCACGGCCGTCGCCCACATGATTGCCGGTTTAGGTCGCGTCTGATCGCCCGAAACATCATCGCGAAACAAAACAGACGGTGGCACCCGCTCCGCCCGCCCCAGCGGCCACAGCGTGAACAACAGTGCGACGAGCAGGCCGTAGATGATCGCAGTCACCACGCTGAACGCCGTCACCTGAAAACGGATCTCGAACGGCAGCTTGGCGCTCAAAGTCCCCGCCAGCACTATCGGCACGAGATAGCCGAGCACCAGCCCGATACCGACGCCGATCGCCGCCACGCACAGAATCTGCGTCAGGAAAATCTGCCGGATCACATGACTGGGCGCGCCCACGCTCTTCATGATCGCAATCACCTTGCGGCGCTTATCGATAAAGGTCGCCACCGCATTGGCAACCCCGACCCCCCCGACCAGCAACGACGTCAAACCGATCAACGTCAGGAACTGCCGCAACCGCTCGAGCGAACGCGACAACTGCGGCGACGGATCGAACCGGTCGGCGGACGTGAAGCCCGCTTCCGGCAGATCGCGCTTCACCTGTTCGCGAATCTCCTTGAGCCTGGCAGGCGTCTGCGCAGCGCCGTTCGCCAGATCGACTGCATAGCGCCAGCGGATCAGCGACCCAGGCTGATCAAGCCCGGTCTTTTCCAAGGTCGCAACCGACACCAGCACGCGCGGCCCGAACGTCGAGCGGTCGGCCACGCCATCAGGCTCGGCCACGAGCTTGGCGCGCACCGTCAGCGTCGCTTGGCCCACGGTCATCTGATCGCCAACCTTGAGACCCAGCCGTTGTAACAACAGGGGCTCAACGGCAGCATCGAGCCCTGAATTCAAGGCCTGCGCAACACCCGTCGCACCCTCAAGCGTAACCGCACCTACCAACGGATAGCTTGAATCGACCGCCTTCAATTCGGCGAGCGCCTGTTCCGAGCCGTCCACCTTGCGCGCCATGGTCCGTAGCGTTGCGGTTTCGCTCAGGCGGCCCAGCCCGGAGAGCCGGGCTCGTTCAACATCGGCGATGCGCGCATGCGAGCGGGCAAACGTAACATCGCCGCCAAGCAGAGTCTTACCTTGGTTCGCAAGCCCGCTGCGCAGCGCATCCGATAGCGCGCCGACGCCGGTGATGACCATTACGCCCAGCGCTATGCAACCGATGAAAATCGCAAAGCTTGGCAGGCTTGACCGCAGATCGCTGATCGCCAGCCGCCACCACAATGGCAGCGCGGAACCGGCAGCCATTGGTGCGGATGGCGCCATACGTGGCGCGTCGGCCCGGCTCATGCCGCGACCCGTTCGCGGTCAGCAACGATCCGGCCATCGGCCATGTGGATTGTCCGCTCGCATAGTCCGGCGAGCTTTTCGTCGTGCGTGACCAGCACCAGCGTCGCCTGATAGCGCCGCTGCAAGCCGAATAACATGTCGATCACCTGCTTACCTGTAACACCATCGAGGTTGCCGGTCGGCTCGTCGGCCAGCAGGAGCTGGGGCCGCAAGCTGACCGCCCGGGCCAGCGCCACGCGCTGCTGCTCTCCGCCCGAAAGCTCGGCCGGATAATGCGACAGACGATGGCCAAGCCCGACCTCACCCAACAGTTCGGCGGCCTTGACCTGCGGCTGCGCAACGCGGGCAAACTCCAAAGGCAGCGCCACGTTTTCCAGTGCCGTCATGCTGGGCACCAGATGAAATGCCTGAAACACGATCCCGATATCGCGCGACCGCGCGAGCGCCCGGCCATCCTCATCGAGCGTGGCGTAATCATGCCCCGCGACGACAACAGTCCCGCTCGTCGCCCGTTCGAGCCCAGCCAGGATCATCAGCAAGCTCGTCTTGCCCGACCCCGACGGTCCGACAATCGCCAGCGATTGCCCAGCCTTCACGTCGAGCACCACATTGCACAGGATCGCGACCGGCCCGGCCCGGCTGGTGAGAGTGAGATTGACGTCGCGCAGGGTCGCAATCGGCGGTGTAGCAATCGATGGCATGCGTGGTTCAACTGCTCCAGATGAGGCCGTCATGCTTGTGACACACGGCAGATGCCCTACGTAAGGAAGGCGGCATCAATGATTGGGACTATCCAATGTTTCGACGGCGATTGGGCTTAACGTTACGTAACCTCGTTCAGATGGGTGTGATCGCGGTCGCGATCAATGCAGGGCTGGGAGGTGCGGCGATGGCGGCGGGCGGCGAAAAAGGTAAGGACAAGATCAAGCTCGTCGCATTTGGCGATAGTTTGACAGCCGGTTACGGCGTCCGCCCTGGTGAAGCCTTCCCGGTCCAACTGGAAGCAGCCTTGCGCGCCAAAGGCCTCAACGTCGAAGTGATCAATTCGGGCGTCTCTGGCGATACGGCCTCCGCAGGTCTGGAACGCTTCGACTGGGCCGTGCCCGACGACGCAGATGCAGTCATCCTCGAACTCGGCGCGAACGACGCTTTGCGTGGCGTCGCCCCCGAGCAGACCAGCATGACACTCGACAAACTCCTGACCAAACTCGGCGAACGCAAACTTCCCGTCCTACTGGCTGGCATGCGCGCTCCCAAAAACTGGGGCGACGACTACGCCAACAAATTCGACGCCATCTTCCCAACGCTGGCCAGCAAACACAACGCGCTGCTCTATCCGTTCTTTCTCGACGGCGTCGTCATGGATCGCTCTATGAACCAAGGCGACGGCATTCACCCGACCGGCAAAGGCGTTGCCGTGATCGTGTCGCGCATTCAGCCATTGGTTGAGGAGCTGATCGCTAAATTGAACACGAGTGCAGGAACGGCGGCAGCAGCCAAGCAGTAAACGCCTAACGAAATCCCGAAAAAAGGAATTCAGCGATGGCCATCAAGCAGAAGATCACCCCGTTCCTCTGGTTCGACAAAGAAGCCGAGGAAGCCGCAAACCATTATATCTCCATCTTCAAGAATGGCCGCATCCTCGATGTCTCCCGCTACGGCGGGGCAGGTCCCGGCCCTGCAGGCTCGGTGATGGTGATCAAATTCGAACTCGCGGGTCAGCACTTTATCGCCCTCAATGGCGGCCCCCACTTCAAGTTCACCGAAGCGATTTCAATGGCCGTCGACTGCCAGTCCCAGGAAGAAGTCGATGAACTCTGGACCAAGCTGTCGGAAGGCGGCGCACCCTCGCAATGCGGCTGGCTCAAGGACAAGTACGGCCTGTCCTGGCAGATCGTTCCCTCACGCCTCCCCGAACTCATGCAAAGCAGCGACCGCGCCGCCACCAGCCGCGTCATGGCCGCCATGATGAAAATGACCAAAATCGACATCGCGGAATTAGAGAAGGCGGCGAAGGGGTGATGACCCTGGCCCTGACGGCATGGACGTGCAAAACACGAAACGTTGAAACCTAACCCCGATCCGCCCATGCCCCGATTATTCGCTGGAATTGAAATCCCCGAGGACATCCGCGACGAGCTGTCGGCACTGGAAATGCCGTTACCAGGGGCGCATTGGGTCGACGTCGATAATCTGCATCTGACGCTACGCTTCTTCGGCGATATTTCGGATGCCCAAGTGCGCGACGTCACCGACTTGCTGGAGACGATGGGTGCGGACGCCTTCAACCTGACGATCTCAGGGCTCGGCACCTTCGGCACAGACCCCCATACGCTCTATGCAAACGTGGAAGCAAACCCCGCGCTGGAAGCCTTGGCGCGCGGTTGCGACCGGGCGGCGCGCGGTGCAGGCTTGCCGCCTGAAAAGCGCCCCTACAAACCGCACATTTCACTGGCGCGGCTGCAGTATGCCGAGCCGGACAAACTCGCACGGTTTATGGCGATGAACGCGACCATCAAATTCGAACCGGTTTTCATCCACCGGTTCGCGCTGTTCTCGTCCAAACCCCGCACCGGCGGCGGTCCCTACGTGATCGAGGAACTTTACCCCCTCCGCGGCGGCCTGGGCGCCGGCGAAGATGAAGACGGCAATCCTTGGTGATCGCCTCCCATTGATTTCCCGGACAAGCGCGGCCCCTTAGGCCGTGCGCAGATCCGGGATCTTTCCCTGTGGCAAGCAGAGCGTGCTAACAGTGCACGATAAAGACCCCGGATCGGCAAAGGGCCGTCCGGGGAAACACTGAATTTAGCGTATTACGGACCTACTGCCACCACGCCTTGGATGACGTCGCTGCATACTCGGGCGCAACAGGACGAACACCCGCAGCCGCATACCCGCGCGGCAGACGCGCCCGCTGAACAGGCACCTGCTCCACGTTGACGTGCCGCGGCCTGCGGCGTTCCTTTACAGCAGCCCGCTTCGATTTCGGTAAAGCCGCAGCTACAGGCGCTGTCTCCCCCTCGACCGGCGCAAACGCGGCAATCGCTGCCGCCTCCGCAGGTCCCGGCTCGAAACCGTGTTGATCGGGCTTTGCCTCAGCTTCCAGCATCGCAGCAACGAGTTGCTCATGCTTCTTGTCGGTCTCGGCCTTCTCGGCAGCCGCCGCAACCTCTGCTACCCGGTCAGCTTCAGCCTGAGCGAGCCGGATCGCCTTTTCAGCCTCTGCCAGCGCATAGCCCTCGTGCCGTGCGCGTTCGGCCTCGCTCCACGGCATCGACCGGCAACTGCAACCCTTCAGCAGTCCCTTGCGATAGGCGAACGCCGTCTTGCTCGCACCGTAACTGTTGCCATCGGCGTCTCTCATTTCCTCAGGCTCAGCGCCCGGCCCCGAACGGGTGTAGAGCTTCGCCTCCGCTCCGCAGGTCGACACGCAAACGCTGGCATCCTTGCTGAAATCGGCCCGCGTCGCGGGATAGCGCACCGGCCAGTAATAACCGTCGCACGTGCGTACGCACATCGTCTGAACCACGTCGCCGCTCTCGGCAGGGACGGCCCGCGAAGGCCGTGACTCGCGCTCGCGCAGGTTAATCGCGTCACGTTCAATCGCGGGCCTCATCCCGATAACCCGTGGCGCGGGTTGCTGAGGCCGGCTATCGCCAAGCCCGAACAGCTTTTCGAAAAACGATTGCGCCATAGCGTCGCCGCCAGCGGAAATCGACGCCACAAACCCCAACGCGACACATACAAAAACCAGCGGATATGGACGCAAAACACCCGTGCGCGAACACTGCGCACCCCCAACGCAAGACACATGGATAGCCAAGCCGCGAACCATCGTCCGTTACCGGCACATGGGGTCACCATACGAGCAAGAGTTGAAAGATTGATTGAGCGCAAACAAAAACGCATGCACACATAGCAACTGACCGGCGCGAACGGCTAGAAACCCGGCGCTTCCCAATAGGACAACCGCCAATACTCCTTGGAACGGAACGGCCGTTGCATCGACGAAGCGTCTAGATGCCCAATCGCTGGGCGACCCGCACGCTGCGGGATCGCACCCAAGCGGACGTCATCGACAATCCGCTTCTTGACCGTCACGCTGAATTTCGATGTTTTACCCGATCCTGCTACTTTGACCGCTGCAACGCCCGCACGGCCGGCCGGCGACCTGACAGCGGGCTGCCGGATATTGAGTTCAGCGGCTGCGACCGGAACGGGCGGCTTGGCGGCACGGAGACTGCCCATCTCCACCTTAGCATCGCGAGGCGTTTGGACAGACTGGATCGCCGCGGTCTCAACATGCCGCTCGGAGCGCGGCAAGACCGCAGCAACGCCCGACATTTGAGCGGCAGCCTGTGCTTTTTGACGCGCAGCCTCAGCCAATTGGCGATGACGCTGAATCTCTGAGGTTTCCCACGGCTGCGCCTTGCAGGTACAAGCGGCGTCGTAAGACGTGCGATATTTAAAGGCGTTCGGAAGATCAGCGTACAGTTGCCCGTGCACATCGGCCAGATCGTCGGCCAATCCATCCGGACGTCCTACGAACAACTTGGCAGGCGACCCACACGTCGATTTGCACTTCGCCGCATCGGCCTTGAACCGGTCCCGCGTGGTCGCAAAACTGATCGGGAAATAAGCTCCATCACACAACCGGACGCAGACGGTCCTGTAAGTGTCGTCACGATCCGGCGTCCAGGGCTCATAAGTGGCCCATTCATCGACATCTGGTGAGGCCGCTTCTTCCCCAACAGCCGCAGACGTAGCCGCCGCATTATCCGGCACCCGCGAAATCATGACCGGCACCACAGAGCGCGGCAACGAAGCCGCCGGACGTCTCGAAGGAAAAAGACCCTGAACGCTGTCGTCCACGGCCGGCAACGCAGCAAGCACCGGCGACCCGGCGCCGCTCCAGCGCTGTTCGACCTGAGCCGCCGCAGGACCGACCATATCCGTACTGATCGAAAATGCGGCACCAGCGAGCGCCAACAAGGCACCGCATCCCATCAAGCAGACCGCATAGACCCGGAAAGCGGACCAACGGCTGGATCGCTTGTCAATATGCATAACGCAACGCCTATTTTACACACGTGCGAGACTGCCAATGGCTTCACGTACCATTGCCGTCTCAAAAACACCAATCACAACTCTCGCAACCGTTGTCGGATCATCCGATAGGCTGCTCGTTACGATTTCCTCGCAAGCTGGATCTCAACTTGCCAATGTCAGCGTAAAGCACATTCCGCGCCAGTTCATCAAAGTGTCAGCACAACCTTCCCCACAACCTCGCGACGGCGGAGAAGTTCCAGACCTTCAACAATCCGCTCGACAGGCAGAACGCAATGCAAGTGGGGCCGGAGTTGACCCCCAGCAACGGCATTCAGCGCGTATCGTAAATTCGCCGAAAGCCCCTCAGGATCGCGCCGGGCAGCCTCACCAAAGAAAACCCCCAATGCACCAGCGCCTTTCAGGAGAAAAAGGTTGAGAGGGAGGCGCGGTATGTCTCCGCTGGCAAAACCAACGACGAGATATCTACCCTTCCAAGCCAGCGCACGAAAAGCTGGCTCGGCGAGGTCGCCCCCCACACAATCGTAAACGATGTCGACGCCCTGACCCCCTGATAGCCCACGCAGGGCATCCTTGAAATCACTCGCCGTCGTTGAAAGAGTTTCGTCGGCACCGTGGGCGCGGCAAACCGCCAATTTTTCCGCGCTCGATGCGACCGCAATCACGCGCGCGCCCATCGCCTTGGCAACCTCGACGGCGGCGAGGCCTGCCCCGCCCGCAGCACCCAAAATCGCAACCGTTTCACCAGGCTTCAACGCGCCCCGGTCACGAAAGCCATGCAATGCCGTACCGTACGTAATCGCGATCCCGCTCGCGGCCTCGTCGCTCACCCCATCGGGGATCGCAACCAGCCGTCCCGCGGAAACAACAACCTTTTCACGCGCCCCGCCATATCCAAGATAGGCCATCACCCGGTCGCCCGGCCGCCACGCCGTAACGCCCGGCCCGGCAGTCTCAACGACACCCGCAATCTCCCCGCACGGCGAGAACGGCAACGCCGGTTTGGTCTGATATTTTCCAGCGATAATGAGCGTATCGAAGAAGTTCAGCGCTGCCGCCTTAACCCGGACAACCACCTCGCCGGCGCCCGCCACCGGCTCTGGAATATCCTCAATGACCAGCGTCTCAGGCCCGCCAAGCGTCTTGCAAAGCACTGCTTTCATGGAACGATCCTACAACTGTTCATCGCGTCGATTGGCACTAGGAAGCCGCAATCGCAAACATGGTATGATACGCAAAACCTGCAACGATCAAGAGAACCACTGCAATGCCCCACCCCAATTGGCCACCCCTTCCGCGCGGATATTTCGCGATCGGCGCCGAACGGATGTCCAAATCGTTGAACCTGGGCAACCTCATGCGGTCGGCACATGGCTTTGGTGCGCATTTTACGTTCACCGTCGGCGCAACCTATCAAGCCCTCGAAGCCCACGCCGACACATCCAAAGGTCAATTGCATCTGCCCCATTACAACTGGGCGAGCCTCGATCAAATGGCGCTGCCCAACGGCTGCAAGCTGGTCGGCATCGAATTGATCGACGATGCCATCGATCTGCCAAGCTTCCGCCACCCCTTGCGCGCCGCCTATGTGCTCGGCCCCGAACGCGGCTCGCTGTCGCCCGAACTCCTGGCGAAATGCCACTACGTCGTGAAAATCCCGACCTCGTTTTGCGTCAACGTTGCAATGGCTGGTGCAATCGTGATGTACGACCGGGTAAAGTCCCTTGCCCGATTCGCCGACCGCCCGGTGAAAGAAGGCGGACCAACGCTCGAAGCCATCGCCCGCGCCGCAGCCCCTACCGGCCACCAGAACGGATCCTGAGCCCGCATGAAGCCCAAATCCGTATCCTCAAAATCCACGCTGCCGCTATTGATCGCAGCCTCATTACTCGTCGCGGGCGCATCTCACGCCGCCACCGTCGTCGGCACCTATAATGATTGGACGCTCTATTCCAACACCGACGAGTCCGGCAAAATCTGTTTCTTGGCGAGCACGCCGGCGGCGACCGAACCCGCAAACATCAAGCGCGACCCGGCCCTGCTCTACATCTCGGCCTGGCCCAAAGATGGTGTGAAGTCCGAAGTCAGCATCAAACTCGGCTTCCCCGCAAAAAAGGCCCCGGACCCGGTCGCTGCCATAGTCGGGTCATCCCCCGGAAGCTTCAAATTGTTCCCTAAGGATGACCGCGTCTACGTCTCGGATTCAACCCAGGAATTGAAGCTTCTCGAAGCCATGAAAAAGGGCTCCAAACTGACGGTCCAAGCCGTATCCGAGCGGGGCACCACCGTCACCGACACTTATTCACTCAACGGCATCAGCGCCGCTCTTCAGGCATTCGCTGGCGGCTGCCCATAATTGCAGGCAAACTGACCAACCTCGGTCATTTGACCTGGATCAATGTATTCGCGACAGCGGCACCGATGCTACTTTGCAATGCCGGGTGTCCCAAATGGCCGCCCAGCAGCGCAAATAAAGCGGGGAGCCAAACACGAATGACGACCGCCGCTCAAACCACCCCGGCCCTGAAGCAGATCGCGGTCGGCGACTTGGTCGCCATCATCGCGGCTGGCATCCGCGACTTCCGTCGCGCCCCCCAATTCGGCCTCGTCTTTTCGGGCCTCTTTGCCCTCGGCGGCTGGCTCCTCATTGCGCTGCTCTGGCGGCTCAACATGCCTTACTTCGCATATCCACTGGCCATGGGCTTCGCACTGATCGCCCCCTTCGCCGCCACCGGCTATTATGCGGTCAGCGAGCACCTTGAACAGGGGATGCCCCTCACTTGGGGCAGCATTCTTAGCGCAGTCCGCAAAGCGGCCAGGGGCGAAATCCGCTGG
The DNA here is from genome assembly GCA_031365425.1 of Hyphomicrobiaceae bacterium. Lineage (GTDB taxonomy): Bacteria > Pseudomonadota > Alphaproteobacteria > Rhizobiales > Hyphomicrobiaceae > JANXVY01. The sequence goes on along the minus strand of JANLYB010000333.1, from coordinate 14,687 downwards.
ATGGCCATCATAACAGGTTTCGCCCTCATCATCTGGATGGACATCGCCGCCTTCCTCATGTTCGCCTTCACGAGCTTCGAGGTCATCACCACCGACACCCTCAAAAACCTCCTGACGACGCCCACCGGCTGGATCTTCGCCATCCTCGGCAATGCCGTCGGTGCGATCATCGCAATGGCGGTCTTCTCGATCTCGGTCGTCTCGTTCCCCATGCTCTATGACCGCAAAGTGGACTTCGTGACCGCCATGACGACCAGCGTCAATCTGGTGATATCCAGTCCGCGCGCCATGATGGTTTGGTGCGCCATCATCGCGGCCAGCATGGCAATCTCAATCGCGACCGGCCTCGTCGGCCTCGTCCTGACCATGCCCGTCATCGGCCACTCCACCTGGCACCTGTACAGAGCGGCCGTGCCACCGGCGGCGTGATGCGTCGCATCCAGCTACCTTTTTTGCAGCAAGTGTTTCCGGTGAAACAGCTCACCAAACAGCAACGCCGTATTGTCCTCAACGAATTGACAAACGGAGTTCGCGATGACCCCAAAAACATATCTACTGGCCTTAGCGTACGCTGTTACCGGAATCGCCGCTTTGACCTTTTTGGCCAGCCTGCCCAATTCAGAATTCGTGATCAGATTGGCTCGACTTACGCTGGTAGATTTCGCAGTCGCCGTCGCATGGCCGATTGCCGCCGTCTTAGCCGTGTATTTTCTTCGCGAACCCCTTAGCGGGCTATTCCACTACTCATCAACAGCAAAAAGTCAGCCCGATGCTACTAAAAGGACTTCTGCAATCCCGGAAACGGGCAAGAATTGATCCAGTCGAAAAAGCGACATCACCGCCGCCGCAGCTGCACGTACATCGCGCCTTCGCCGCCGTGGCCGATGGCGGCCTGCGTGTAACTAACGACAATCGCCCGTAACTCGGGCTCGCCGAGCCAGCGCGGCACGTTCCGGCGCAGGACGCCGCGCGGTTCATCGCGCCCATGGTCGCGGTGGTGCGGATCGCCGTCATCACTGAACCAGCCCGTACGCCGCGGCGCGCCCTTGCCGGTGATCACCAGCACCCAGCGCGCACCGTTCGAGTAGCAGGAAAATAAAAACCGGCGCAGCGCCGCGTGCGCCTCGTCCTGATACATCCCATGCAGGTCGATCCGCGCGTCGATCTCGATCTGCCCGCTGCGGATCCGCCGGGCGCTTTTACGGTCAAACGCAGCCAGCTCCGGCGTCTTGGCTGGCTTTTTGGCAACCGCAGGAGCGGCAGGCAGCCCCGGCAACGCCGCCAGTCCGTCGACGATCTTGGCCTTCTTCCGCGCTTTCACGGCGACCGGCTCGAATACGGCCTCATCGGCCCCGTCGAGCACACGCCCTTTGGCCTTGCGCAACGGCTTCATCGAGGCCGCCGCATGATCCCACAGCTCCTGCTCTTCCTCGCTCAGACCCGTCTTGGTCCGCCGTCCTCGCCCGCCGCTGCTGCTCATCACGGCTCCACAGGCAAGAGCACGAAGAACGTCGCGACATGCTTGGTCACACCCGCGAGCGCGAGCGCAGCGTCCCCGCTGCCAAAATAAACATCGCCCCGTTCCGGCCCCTTGATCGCCGAGCCGACATCGTGCGCGACCATCACCCGGCGAAGCCCGCCCGGCCCCACATGGGTCATTTCCGGCGCACTCACGTAAATCGGCAGGCCCAGCGCATGAAACGCCGTATCGACCGCAAGGCTTCGCCCCTCATACAGCGGCGTTCCCAGCACGCCCACCGCGGAATCGCCCTCCAGCGCGCGGAAAAACACAAAACTCTCGTTGCGCCACAACACCGGACGCGCCCGCACCTGATCGGCCCGCAGCCAGTCCGTCAAACTCTGTAAGGTCACTTGATCGGTCGCAAACACACCTTCATCGATCAGCACCCGGCCGACCGACGTATACGGATGCCCATTCTTGCCGTCGTAGGTGACCCGCATCTGCCGCCCATCCGGCAGCGCAATCACACCCGACCCCTGCACCTGCAGAAAGAACGCGTCCACCGGATCGGCGAGATAACAAAGCTCAAGCCCAAGCCCGGCCAGCGCCCCCTCCTCGATCTGCCGCCGCGTCGCATAGGGCTCGATGCCGGACGCCGTCCGCCGCACATGGGTGAGCCCGGAGCTTTTCGCCCCACGCTCGCTCTCCGCCACCACGTTTTCGAGATCCGCAGGCCGCCGGTAGATCGGCACGTTGAAGTGCGCAGTCCGTTCCAGCGATCCAGCAATCACCGGCTCATAATAACCTGTCAGCAACCCCCGCGCGCCACCATGAGCCACCCGGTGAGGCCGGAAATTGGTTTCAAAGAAAAGGCATGCCTGATCCGAAGTCACACCGGCCGTCGCCTTGGCCATTGCCCGGCCAACAGCCCCGCCTGCCGCGTCCGCAGATGCACCGAACGCAACGAATGCCGCCCAATGATCATCGTCCGCCCACCCCGGAAGATCGGCAAACGAGACCGGCTCATATCGAAAGTCAGGCAGCGTCATCGGTGGCGATCCGGCGCAAAGAGGCAGGCCGCCTCAGCCAGCGGTGACGCGTTCTATCAGAAACACCCGAAAGACAACAATATCTTACGGCTCTTGCGTCGCCACGACCCGCCAATTGAGATTCTGCCTCGCCTTGGCGGTCGATACGTCACGGCTGAACGTCCACACGTCCGTCACTTCGCGAATCTTCTGCGGATCGCCGCTGGTCACGGTCCCAGTCCGGTCGCGCGTCGCCGTAATCAACTGACTAACAAAACGCACCGTGACATTGGCAACGCCATTCTTGATCTCAGCTTCGACAATGTCGGCTTTGTTGATGCCGACGAAACTCTGATCGATCAGCTCACCGCGCTTGTCGCGAGCCGCCATTTCCGCCACGAATTCCTCGTTGACCTCGCGGCTGAGCAGATCCTTGAGCGTTTTACGATTTCCTTCCGCGAACGCCGTCACGATCATCTCATAGGCCTGCCGCGCACCTTTCACGAACATGGCAGGATCGAACGCCGGATCGAATTTGTAGATCTCAAACAGGCCGTTCCCCAAAGCGGGATCACCGCCTGCAAACGACAAGAACCGCTGCTCGGCGTCGGCCACGGCCACATCGCCGGCTGGCGCGCCATCTGCAGCAGCGACCGCTTCCCGTCGCGGCATGGCGACAACCTTGCCATTATCGCCGGTGGCGGCCCGCCGCCGCTCGGCATTCATCCTTTCGGCGCGCCGTTCTTCGCCGCCTTCGCTGTCTTTACCAAGCACGCTCCGAAGCTTCAGAATCGCGAGCAATGCACCGACGATTGCCAAGAGCGTGAACAAGTCCAGTTTGCCATCCATGATGAGCCATAGCCTTCTGTTGGCGCAAACATCTGTCGCCGGATGTGAGGCTTTTTGCTGCCGGACCTTAAGGTGGGCCATCGGAACGCGCACCTAGATCGTCAATCCGGCTGAGCGCAAAAGCTTGCAGACACGCCGCGAACCACTGATATTGATTTAAGGTACATGAGAGGCAAAGCCAACCACCATAAGCGTTCGAGATGGAACGGAAACCGGTGGCCGGTCGTGTTTATGTGCATGTAGTGATTGAATTGGACGCCTCAAAGGCGTTCCCGACCGGACAGGATGTCCCATGCCCTCCCTGGGCCTGATTATACTGCTGCTGCTGGTGGCTCTGCCTCTGCTCGAGATCGCGGTCTTGATCAAGGTCGGCTCCATCATCGGCGTCGGGTTGACCCTCACGATTATCGTCACGACGTTCATCCTCGGCACCTGGGTCATGCGATTGCAAGGCATGGGCGTCGCAAAACGCTTTATGGCTGCCACGCGCACGGGCGAACCGCCTGTCGAACCGATGGTGGAAGCCATGCTGCTGATGTTCGCCGGGGGCTGCCTGATCGCGCCCGGTTTCATTACCGACTCCATCGGACTTCTGCTCCTGATCCCGGTCATACGTCAAATGACTGCACGCTGGATTCTCGCCCGCGGTTTCCCGCTCACCGTCAAAATGAGACAGACGCGCACCTACCAACGCCCTCGCGCGCCCGGCGGTCAGCCACGCAGGTCCGGCCCGGCACCCACCATCGAGGCCGACTACGAACGTATCGACGAAAAGCCGGTCCCACCCGGCCGGCACCCCGGTCCTGGCGATCCTCCGGCATAAGAACGCGCTAGCGGCTAGCATGGCAATTGCTCCAGCCCGCGACGCGTGCTAGCGAGCCATCAAAAGCAACCAGCGGCGAAACCAAACGCCTGAGAGGGAACACCATGGCAAAAAACAATACACCCGCAGACGCGCAGCAGCCGCAGATGCATGCACAGGTCGTCGGCCAATTCATTCGCGATCTGTCGTTTGAAAATCCCAATGTGACCCGTCTTCTCGACGGCCCCGGTGAAAACCCGAACCTTAAGATCGAAGTCAACGTTAACGCCGAGCGCGTGCGTCCCGAATTGTTCCAGAGCGCCATCGACTTCAAGGCCCACGCCACCAACAAAGACGGCACCATCTACATTATGGAATGCGTCTACGGCGGCCTGTTCAAACTCCAGAACGTGCCCGACCAGGCAATGGAACCATTCCTGCTCATCAACTGCCCGACGATCCTGTTCCCGTTCCTGCGCCGCCTCGTCGCCGACATCACCCGCGAAGGCGGCTTCCCCCCGCTCCTGCTCGATCCTATCGACTTCGGCGGCCTTTACGTCCGCCGCCAGCAAGAACTCGCCGCCCAGCAGGGCAAACCGAGCTGAACTGCTTCACTCCATGGCCGGGCTTGACCCGGCCATCCAGAGCCAAGAACTCAGGTCCATACCTGCGGCCCCACGTCATGGCCAGGTCAAGCCCACAGTTGTCCGGTTCGGCATTTCGCTCGTGGCCGGACACGTAGTATTGGTTGAAAATTCCGGGCGGGCCGTATTGACGCGGATTCCGTCCCACTGGTTTCCCGGACAAGTGCGCCCTTGCGCACGCAGATCCGGGATCTTTACCTCTCACACCCAGATAAAGACCCCGGATCGCCATCGCTCGCTGCGCTCACAATGCCGTCCGGGGAAACAGTGTTGGGGGGAAATAGAAATTAAACCGGACAGCCGTAAGTTAGACCGTTCCGGGGGTTTTTGTTTCAAGCTCAATTCTGCTTTTGACCCAGACTGCTTTTGTTCCAAGCCGTCGATGACGACTGCTTTGATCTCAACCACGACACTGTCAAACCGTTGCATCATTCACTTGGAGTTGCCCGTCTGATAATAAGGGGACGAACGAATGGCAGACCGTATGATAGCCTGGCTCGAACAACAAAGCCCGGACGTCTGGCACGTGATCGCTCAGAATATTAATTGGGGTTTCGGCACTAATGTCCTTAGATGGATCGTTGGCCACCCGCAGTGCGATCGAGCAACGGCGCAACAACTATTTCTGGTCAACGATGGCGGTTGGGATATGGAAGGCGCTGCAGGGGCCGACAGCTATAAATTTGACCAAGAGCCAGCGGATTCAAATGATGCTGGTATATTCGGCACCATCGTCCAGCGATGGAATGCAGGCAACTACGTTCGGTCGGAAATACGTAGCTACGATGGGTTTGAAGGCGATGCCAAGCGTTTTCTAGCGCAAAAATCTAGTGATCCAGATTGTTATTGGGTAATCGTCGAAACGATTGGCGACAGGATCGAAGGAAAGCCAGCCTTATCGTTGAGCAGCCAATTAGTGTCATTTGAGTTGCGAGTTTTATTTACTGAAAAAGGATCGTTTTTTTCATTTGACGATGAAAACCAAGAATCTGACTTCACAGTGTGGTGTATTGAAAATGGCTTCGAGTCAGCAATTAGGTGGTCTTGGCAGAAATAACATCACCCCCTACCCCTCGAACTTCCCCCACAACGCCTTCTCGCCCAACTGCGCGATGAACGCCGCATGCACCGCAAGGTCGGCCGCCGTCAACCGTGACGGCAACGGCACGGGGCGCGGCAACGCTTTCATCGCACCCCCGGCACGCCCATTCTGACCCTTCGACGGTGCAGCACCCTTGCTCGACAGCAAAAGCGCCGTCTGCCGCTCGCCCAGGAGCTCCATGTAGACTTCGGCCAGCAGCAAGCTGTCCATCAACGCGCCGTGCTTGATGCGCTTGGTGTTATCGATGCCGTAGCGTTTGCACAGCGCATCCAGCGTATTGGGACCGGCGGGATGTTTCCTCCGTGCCATCGCCAGCGTATCGACGACCCGCACCATGCTGATGACAGGTCGCTTCACTCGTGTCAGTTCGGCATTCAAAAACCCGATGTCGAAGTTCGCGTTGTGAATGACCAGCGTATCGCCGCCGATGAAATCAACAAAGTCGCCGGCAACGGCAGCAAACAACGGTTTATCTTTCAGGAACTCCGTCGAGATCCCGTGCACGTTCTGCGCTTCGATAGGTACATCGCGCTCGGGGTTGATGAAGACGTGATACTCCTTGCCCGTTGGCAATCGGTTCAGCAGCTCGACGCATCCGATTTCAATCAGCCGGTCGCCGTTCTTGGGATCAAGGCCCGTCGTTTCCGTATCGAGAACAATTTCGCGCAAAGTCTCAAGCTCCCCAGACCCTTGCAAAGGCAGTTCCCTGCCGTGGTGCAAACTTCTGGAGAAGTTGATCGATTTGCGCCTGCGTGTCTGTGACCGGCCCCGTCGTATCCACCACAAAGTCGGCGCGCGCGCGCTTTTCAGCGTCCCCCAGTTGCCGCGCAAGGATGGTCTCGAACTTCTCAGACGTCATACCAGGCCGCGCCAGCACCCGCGCCCGCTGCGTCGCCGCGTCCACGGACACGACAATCACGCCATCCACCAATTTGTCGGCCCCCGTCTCATACAACAGCGGAACCTCGAGCACCGCAAATCGCGCGCCCTTGTCATGCTCTGCCGTCAGGAACGCCCGCTCGGCCGCCCGCACCAACGGATGAATGATCGCTTCCAGCCGCGCGAACGCCTCATCCCGCCCGCCCAGCGCCGCCGACAATTTCACACGATCAACAATGCCGTTGGTGGTCGTCCCGGGAAACGCCGCCTCGATCAACGGCACGGCCGTTCCAGCGTACAAGTGATGCACCTGCGCATCCGCATCGAACACGCCAATACCCAGCGACCGGAACTTTGCGGCCGCCGTCGACTTCCCCATCCCGATCGAACCCGTGAGACCGATGATGAACATCACGCGCCCACGATATCAGCTTCGATGATCGACCGCAGCTCAGCCGTCACCTCCGGCCGCACCCCAAACCAGCGCTCGAACCCCGGCACCGCCTGATGCAGAAGCATGCCAAGACCATCGACTGTGGCGAGACCTTTCAACCGCGCCTCCCTGAGGAAGCCTGTCTCCAGCGGCACATAAACGATATCGGACACGACGCATTCTGGGTGGAACCCTGCAAAATCGATTCCAAGATCACCCTGTCCTTTCAGACCTAACGCCGTCGTATTGACGATCACGCTCGCATCGAGCGATTGCGCCTCACGCTGATCCCAATCGCAGACCTTCACCCGCGCCCCGAAATCCTTCGCCAGCAACTCGGCCCGATCCCGACTCCGGTTGAATAACCGCACCTGGGTCACGCCGGCCTGTAAAAACCCATAAACAATGGCCCGCGCCGCGCCGCCCGCCCCCAGGATGCTCACAGGTGCATCGCGGTTTTTCCACTGCGGTGCGCTCGACGTCAGGTGCGTCATGTACCCGTATGTATCGGTATTCGCCGCCCACAACGTTCCGCCCTCCAGCCAGAGCGTATTCGCAGCCTTGACAGCAACCGCCGACGCATCGCGCTCAGCCGCTGCTGCAAACGCAACCTCCTTATGCGGCACTGTCACGTTGCACCCGGCAAACCCCTGCTCCGCCAGCGAACCCAAAAACGCCGCCACATCCTCAGGCTTCACAGCCTGCTTCGTGTAACTGCCCTCAATCCCATACTCTTTAAGCCAATACCCTTGAATGAGCGGCGACCGCGAATGCTCGATCGGCCAGCCAATGACGCACGCCCGTTTCATGACAGCAAAGCTCCCCGCGTCCGCAGCTCGGCCAGCAACGGCAGCAACGGCATCCCTAGAATCGTGAAATAGTCGCCATCGATTCGCTCGAACAGCTGCAGCCCGCGGCCTTCCAATTCATAACAGCCGACAGACCGTACCAGGCAATCCCCCGCAGCATCCAAATAGCTATCGAGAAACGCATCCGAAAACGGCCGCATCGTCAGGCTCGCAGTATTCGCTTCCCTCCAGACCACCTTACTATCCAACGCAATCGCGACCGCTGAATGCAACTGATGGGTCTGCCCACGCAAGGCCGCCAAAGTCCGCCGCGCACTTGCCCGGTCTGCGGCCTTGGAAAACAACCGCTCGCCCAGCGCCAAGACCTGATCGCTGCCAATCACCAACGCACCGGGACGACGCAGGCTCACATCAACGGCTTTGGCATCCGCCAGATACAGCGCCAGATCGATCGCCGGTGCGCTCGTCGTATGACGGATAAACGCATCCTTCAAAACCGCTTCGTCCACCTGCGCCGGATCGACCGTGAACCCCACGCCCGCCGCCGCCAGCATCTGCCGCCGCGCTGAACTTCCCGATGCCAATACGATCTTCGCCGCCCCGCCCATTACAACGACTCGTGCGGCGTAAGACCCTCTTTCCGGTCCTGCATCAACCGGATGATCGCTGCCGCGCTCTCTTCGATCGACCGCCGCGTGACGTCCAGAACCGTCCAATCGTTCTGCGCACAGATCCGCCGCGAATACATAATTTCCGCCGCGATCTGCTGCCGGTCAACGTAATCGTCAAGATTGCGATTGGAGAGATTTTCAGCCCGATTGCGGCGTACTTCCGAAATCCGCTCCGCGCTCGCAACGAGGCACACAACAAACGCCGAATGCGGCTCCATCAATTTCGCCGGCAATGGCACGTTCGGCACGATGGGAATGTTCACGGTCTTGTACCCGCGATGGGCCAGATAAATCGACGTCGGCGTCTTCGACGTACGCGAGATTCCAAGCAGGATGATGTCGGCTTCGTTCAAATCCTCAGGCATCCGCCCGTCATCGTAGCTGAGCGTAAAATTCATCGCATCGATCCGCCGGAAATACGAAGCGTCCAGCACGTGCTGACCGGCAACCGTCGGCGTGCGCGGCGCACCCAAATAGCTTTCGAAAACCTGCATGATCGGCGCGAGCACATAAAGGCTTGGCAAATTCAACTCGCGGCACCGCGCTTCCAGCGCATCAGCAAGCTCCTTATTGACGACCGTATAGAGCACGATCCCTGGCGCCTGCTCGATTTCCTGCAACACACGCTTCATCTGCTTGGCCGTCCGCACCAAAGGATGGATGTGCTCGATGGGCCGCACCATGGCATATTGAACCGCCGCCGCTTTGGCGATTGTGGTCAAAGTTTCGCCGGTGGAATCCGACACAAGATGCAGATGGAAGTAACTCGGCAAAGGGTTGACCATAGGTGGATAACTTTCGCGTCTTTGCACAGCCGCAGCGGCCACGTTGGATTGTTCAGCCCCACGCGCTCACCCGTCAACCGTTTTGCCCACAACCAAGCCTGGACGAATGAAATTTGCAGCCAGACCCCAACCAGCAGGGATAACCCGCTTCTGCCGGACACAACGACGGCTTGTCAACAATCGGCCAACAGACGCGCTCTCTACAACCTAAGCGTCAAGGCTTTGAGAGTCCTCAGATTCGTTCCGCCTTGTAGTTCAACTCCTCTGCTGGCATGACATCTGGTACCCCCGCATGACCACCTTCAGGGGCCTGGGGACAACACTGGGATAGTCCCTTAATCCCCACGATCCACGGCCTAAGAGTCATAATAAAAGAATCTAGAATCTTTCCAGATTCAAGTAGAAGAAAACAGGCAAGCGATGACGACCACGTCGAACACCTCATCCCAGTCCGGCTTGTCGAAGTCTGGCATTCATCACCGGTTTCTCGATCCTCTCAACGGCAAGGCAATCAGCCCTCCGCCCATCTGGCTCATGCGCCAGGCAGGCCGCTACCTCCCCGAATACAAGGCAACACGAGCCGAAGCGGGTAGCTTCCTGAACCTTTGCTACAATCCAAAGATGGCTGCCGAGGTAACCTTGCAGCCGATCCGCCGTTATGGATTTGACGCTGCCATTCTGTTTTCGGACATCCTCGTCGTTCCCGATGCGCTTGGTCAAACCGTCAGCTTCGTCGAAGGCGAGGGCCCCCGCCTCGACCCGATCCGCGAGCAAGCGGGTCTCGGCCGCTTGAACCTTGCCGCCACGCAGAAAAAATATGCCATCGTCTGCGAAACCGTCGCCCGCCTGCGTCAGGACCTGCCGAAGGAAACCGCGCTGATCGGCTTCTGCGGAGCGCCTTGGACCGTTGCGACCTACATGGTTGGCGGCGAAGGGTCATCCGACCAGGCCCACGCCCGCGGCTGGGCCTATCGCGACCCTAAAGCCTTCCAGCAACTGATCGATATCCTGGTCGAAACCTCGGTCGATTATCTCTCGGGTCAAGTCAAAGCCGGCGCCGACGTGCTCCAGATTTTCGATAGCTGGGCCGGCAGCCTGCCAGACAGCGAATTTACCAAATGGGTGATCGCCCCCACCAAAAGCATCGTCGCTCAGCTCAAAGCCAAACATCCCGGCACCCCCATCATCGGTTTCCCGCGCGGCGCATGCGGCCTGTCCGAAGCCTTCATCAAGCAGACTGGCGTTGATGCCATCAGTTGCGACACGGCCATGCCGCTCGCAGTCATGCGCGCCCTCCAGGCCCACGGCAAAGCCGTCCAGGGCAACGTCGATCCTCTCCTCCTGGTCGCCGGTGGCGACGCCCTCAATCAACGCATCGACGAAACGTTGCGAACGCTTGGGGACAAACCGTTTATCTTCAACCTAGGCCATGGAATCGTGCCACATACCCCGCCTGCACACGTCGCCCAACTCGTCGAGCGCGTCCGGGCCTTTAAGGGGTAAGTATGAATTGGCTGCTCTGGCTCAAGGCGTTTCACGTGATGGCGGTCATCGCTTGGATGGCCGGCATGTTTTATCTGCCGCGCTTGTTCATCTATCACGTTGAAGCAAAGCCCAATTCCGAAATGACCCGCACATTCGAGGTCATGGAGCGCCGCCTGCTCCGCATCATCATCAACCCGGCTATGATCACCGTATGGCTGACCGGATTGATCCTCGTGTGGCAGCAGCGCCAGTACATGGAGCACTGGTTCCAAGCCAAATTCGTCCTCGTCCTCGCCATGTCGGCTTTTCACGGCATGCTCGCCAAATGGCGCAAGCTACTGGCAGCCGGAACCAATACGCACGACTCGCGATTTTTCCGGATTGCTAACGAAATTCCTACCGTCCTGATGGCCGGAATCGTCATATTTGTGATTGTTAAGCCTTTTTAAAGCTTTAAGGCGACAGATGATATGATCCTATACGGAAAATACGTCCAGATCGTTATTTGCGCCAAGCTGAAGGTCCCGGAATATGCTCGTTAGAACCGCTGCCATGATCGCAACTCTTGCGATTTTCAACTCATCGGCGTCGGCGAAGACCTGCGAACAGATTGCCCAGGCTTGCACGAAGCAGGGCGGCGCACCCGCAACCTGCTTTGAAGAAAGCCGCATGAAGCGGTGTAAGTCGACGGGCACCTACGCAGCCCCTAACGGCACCGCCTATCCCGCCGACAAGAGGTAAACGCGCCGGGATTGTAGCATTTCAGGTCGTCTGTGGGGATTCTGCGACACACTGAGCCGCTTCCGTTTGCCGCCGAACTCTGCTATACGGCACGAATTACAAGACGAAGCGAGGCCTCCCCGGCTGAGCTGCCGGTTGTTTTCTCGCAGTCATTGCGGGCAATCAGGCCGCATGGGTCACTCCCGTGCCTGTAAAAGACGATCCCCACACACGTCGCTCTCGCTCGCTCCCCGACTGCACCCCTCCCCGAGCAAAAACGCTCGTCCCGCCCTGCCATTTGGCCGCCCCTCATGCGATGAGGCCGCCCGGAGTTCCCCATAATGAAGGAAATGAAGCTCGAGGACTTGAAGCTCAAATCCCCGACCGAGATGTTGTCGTTCGCCGAAGAGGTCGGCGTCGAGAATGCGTCCACGCTGCGCAAACAGGAACTGATGTTCGCGGTCCTCAAAGAGCTCGCGGGCAAGGAAACCGATATCATCGGCACCGGCGTTGTCGAGGTCCTGCTCGACGGCTTCGGCTTCCTGCGCTCGCCGGACGCAAACTATCTCCCCGGTCCAGACGATATTTATGTCTCGCCCTCCCAAATCCGCCGCTTTGCCCTGCGCACCGGCGATACGGTCGAAGGCCAGATCCGCTCGCCCAAAGACGGCGAACGCTATTTCGCACTCCTCAAGGTCAACAAGATCAACTTTGAAGAGCCCGAAGCCGCCAAACACAAAGTCAACTTTGACAACCTGACGCCGCTCTATCCGACCGAGTGGCTGAAGATGGAAATTGAAGACCCGACTATCAAAGACTTCTCCTCGCGCGTCATCGACATCGTCTCGCCCATCGGCAAAGGCCAGCGCGCCTTGATCGTCGCCCCGCCGCGCACCGGTAAAACCGTGCTGCTGCAGAACATTGCGGCCTCCATTGCCAAGAACCACCCCGAGTGCTTCCTGATCGTCCTGCTGATCGACGAACGTCCTGAAGAAGTCACCGACATGCAGCGCTCGGTGAAAGGCGAAGTCGTCGCCTCCACCTTTGACGAACCACCCTCACGGCACGTCCAAGTCACTGAAATGGTGATAGAAAAGGCCAAGCGCCTCGTCGAACACAAACGCGACGTCGTCATCCTTCTGGACAGCATTACCCGCCTCGGCCGCGCCTATAACACCGTTGTGCCGTCCTCCGGTAAAGTGCTTACGGGCGGCGTGGACTCAAACGCCCTGCAACGCCCCAAGCGCTTCTTCGGCGCAGCGCGTAACATCGAAGAAGGCGGCTCGCTCACCATCATCGCCACCGCGCTTGTCGATACCGGCTCACGCATGGACGAAGTCATCTTCGAAGAGTTCAAGGGCACCGGTAACTCGGAAATCATCCTCGACCGCAAGGTCTCCGACAAGCGCGTATTCCCCGCGATCGACATCTCGCGCTCCGGCACCCGCAAAGAAGACCTGCTCATCCCGAAAGATCAGCTCCGCAAGGTCTACGTCCTCCGCCGCATCCTCAACCCGATGGGCACCATGGACGGCATCGAATTCCTGCTCGATAAACTGAAGCAGACCAAAACCAACAGCGACTTCTTCCAAAGCATGGATACGGCAGCGAAGAATTAGCGCGCTTCAGCCGCCTCCCTCGACTTTCCCACACTCCATGGCCGGGCTTGACCCGGCCATCCGGGGGCTGCGAATGCAGGGTGATCTTCAGAACTGATCCCTATGCCGGCCCCAGTCGGTTTGTCGTGCTCGATTTCCCCCGTAACATCGGGTGACCCGATCACCCATCCACCTGCCGAAAGCATTCCTAAGAGATAGCCCACTTTACCGCTGCCAAGTGCGAGTTGCCGTTGAAGGTAGGCGACAAGCGCGTTCGTCGCTTCCCTATCTGACAGCGTTTCATCGCTAATCAGATCGCTAGAAATATTTCGATCAAACTCACTCACGCACCAGCCCCTCCATACCTGGCAGCCCTGAAAATATCGGCTCGTCACCAGATGCGTTGGCCAAAACAAGACCACCGGCAACAACACGAGATGGCACCAGATTGGCGAGGGAGACAGGATCGGCTAACCAATCACACTGATGCTCAGGCGAACTGGAGACTGCGTGGCAAACAATCGCGAAGCCGCTGACTTAAGCAAGTGGACGCCGCGGTCGCTTCCATCAGCGAAGCCGCTTCAAGGCCGTACCTGTCGCCTGGAACGGCTCGACCCGGACCGCCATGGCGAGAGCCTCGCCAAAGTCTTCGTCAGCGCTCCGGCTGGAACATGGACTTATCTGCCCTATGGTCCCTTTACGGACCTTCCGGCCTTTACCGGTTGGCTTGCCGGCGTGGCCGCCAAATCCGACCCGTTGTTCCACGCCATTATCGACGCCAAACCTGGCAAAGCCGCAGGCCTCGCCAGCCTGATGCGCATCGACCCGGCCAACGGCGTCATCGAAGTCGGCCACATCCACTTCGGCCCATCCCTCAAGCAAACCCCAGCCGCCACCGAAGCCATCTTCCTGTTGATGTCGCGCGTATTCGACGAACTGGGCTACCGCCGCCTCGAATGGAAATGCAACGCGCTGAACCAAGCCTCTCGCACTGCCGCCCTCCGCTTCGGCTTCACTTATGAAGGCACCTTCCGCCAAGCCGTAATCGTCAAAGGCCGCAACCGCGATACGGCCTGGTTTTCCCTGCTCGACAGCGAATGGCCCGCGGTGAAAGAAAACTTCCAGCGTTGGCTCGATCCGCATAATTTCGACGCATCCGGCTGCCAGAAATCCAGCCTCAGAGTTTGAGCGAACGTCAATTCCGTCCCGTGCTCCTCTGACGTGGAACCATTAGTCAAATCTGGGGTTGTTTGCTCCGAATGCCGAGGACCTAAGCAGCTAGTATAATTGGAGGACCGGAAATGTTGACGCGCTCGGAGTCCACCATCTCGAACCGTTCAACGTCGCGTAGCCGCCCTACAAAAACGAAGCGGCTCGTCTCAAACACCCTCCCAACCAGCAACGACTCGTCCCAAACCTC
>JANLYB010000101.1:0-8666 GCA_031365425.1 Hyphomicrobiaceae bacterium | reverse complement strand
CGTTCATCGAAGTGACGAAGAACTCGCCTCTCGTCTCCATCGATCTCCTGGTAGAAGACGGCAGCGGCCGATTCTTGCTTGGCAAGCGGCTGAACAAACCGGCGCAAGGCTTTTGGTTTGTTCCCGGCGGCCGCATCCTGAAGAACCAGACCCTGAAGGAAGCGTTTAGCACTATTGCGCAGCGGGAGCTGGGCTTAGCCGTTCCGTTCGAAGTCGCGAAATTGCGGGGCGTCTATGAGCATTTTTACGATGACAATTTTTTCGAAATTCCCGGCTTTGGAACCCACTACGTGGTTGTGGCATACGAGTTCGTGATTCCGCGCGGCGCTTTCGAAAAGCTTCCACGCGATCAACATGATGAATGGGCCTTCCTTCCGCCTGGCGAGATCGAGGATCGCACAGATGTGCACCCGAGTTCGAAAGCGTTCTTCAAACGCTGAACGCGATAGTGTTCCGAATTACGTCGCAGCGCTTCAGGAGGGATCACCCATAGGAGGCCCGTCAGTGGGCTGGCATCGGGACGGGGGTTGCGGGGACGAGGAGCACGTCCCAGTCGCGCATGCCATCCGTTCCGTCGGGATACCAGTGGAGCGCGGCGTAGCCGTAGCTTGCCGCGCGTTGGACGGCGTTCCAGGACATCCAGCAATCGGCTTGGCAATAGATGATGATGGGGCGGGCTTTGTTGCCGTCGGTCAGGGCTGTGAGGTTGGCCTGGAAGTAGGTTTCGAGGGCAGGCGTGAGGACGCCTTTGCCGACGTCGGGAAGCCAAACGGACCCGGCCATATTCGTGCGGGGTTTGGGGACGTGCCGGGCGCCGGTCGATGGGTCTGCGCCGGAGCCTTCCAACGGGGTTACGTCGAGGAGGATGGCGTGTTGGTCGCGGACGAGGGCCTGCAAGGTTTCAAGGCTGATCGTGGTGCCGCCGGGCACGGCGGCGGGTACCGGTGCGCGGTATTGTTCGATGCGGTAACCGGTGGCCGGATCGAAGTGGGTTTGGGCGGAAGATGGGAGAGGGGGCACGAGGAAGGCAAAGAAAGCGAGGGCCTGAGCTTGGGAGGCCGTTCTTCGCCGGATTGATGGTAGCTTGGGTCCCGGCCTTCGCCGGGATGACGTAAATAATTGGGCTGTGATTGTTTCGAGGGTGGGTGATTTTTTCATGGCGTTGGGCGGATGGCGATGCCCCAGGGGTAGCGGCCGACTTTGATGGATTTGACCGGCTTGAGGGTCGAGACGTTGACGGCGGTGACGTCGTTGGAGACGCCGTTGGTGGTGAAGAGGATGTCGTCTTCGGGCGTCAAGGCCAAGTGCCAAACGCGCTGACCGACGAGGACGTATTTTTTTACCTCGGCTGATTTCATGTCGATGACGGCGATGCGGTTGGCGGGGCCTAACGCGACAAAGGCCGTGGTGTTATCGCGGGTGAACGTGAGGCCGACGGGCTGGATGTGGTCGATGCCGATGCCGTCGATCTTGAAGGTGATGGTCTTTTCGAGGGTACGGGTCGCGACATCGATGATGGAGATCGTGCCGCCGATTTCAGAGGTAACCCAGAGCTTGGCACCATCAGTGGTGAAGAGGGCGAAGCGGGGGCGTTGGGGGACTAAGATATCGGCAACGCTGGCAAAGGTTGCCGTGTCGACGAAGTGGGCCATGTTGGTGGTTTCCGACGTCGTGATGGCCAGCGTGTTGTCGGGCGAAACGGCGACGCCTTCTGGCTCGACTCCGGTTGCGATTTGCCGGACGACCTGGCGGGTATCGAGATCGACGACGGTCGTGACGGCATTGTCTTCGTTGGCGATGTAGACACGTTTGCCGTCGGGGGACAGGGCGAATTGTTCGGGGTCTTCACCGGAGGGGAGGTCGTGGAGGTGCTTGGCGCCTTGGGCGTCGTAGACTTGAACCGCGTTGCTGTCGCTGGCGCAGATGTAGAACCGGGAATGATCCTTCGAAAAGGCGATGCCGCGCGGGCGTTTGCCGACAGGGAAAGTGCGGACGACCTCAAGGGATTTTGTGTCGATGACCGAAATCGTATTGTCCTTTTCGCTCGAGACATAGACCTCGTGCGCGGCCAGCGGACTGGATGCGAGGAGCGTGAGAAGGCTTGCAAGGCGGGGGAAACTCATGACGTCTTGTGGCACGGATTGCTGGCGGCGTGTGTTGTACCATTTGGCAATTCTGGCAGGCATCATAAGCGGGCTAAGCTTCGACCAAAGATGGAGAATACCATCTGGCTGTTTTGGGAGAGGCGCTTGATGACGATTCGGACTTTGACGATCGCTGCTGTGGCTGGCGGTGTGGCGGTACTTGGACTGTTTGGGGCGATGTCTTGCGACGTGCGTGCCCATGGCGATGTGACGCCGCAGCTGGTGGATATCAGCGGGCTTGATCCGCTGGGCGACGCTTGGCGTAAGGACAACCCGTATGCGAGTAACAAGCGGGCATTGGAAGTGGGGTCGACCGGCTACGGAGCCAATTGCGCCCGTTGTCACGGTCTGCAGGTGATTTCGGGCGGGATTGCACCGGATTTGCGGTACCTCGAAAAGGGAAAGGTCGGCGACGAGTGGTTCATCGAGCGCATCCGTCATGGTGCGAAGAACCAGGATGGCGCGTCGATCATGCCCGCATTCGAGGGACTTATTCAGCAAGAAGCGATGTGGGCGATCCGCACGTACATCGAGTCACAGCATCAGGACTGATTTGGGGGGGGCTACCCCTAACTCCTCACCGCGTCGATGCAGTGCATCGCTGCACGATGCCGGAGAGGGGAAAAGTGAGCGGAGCGCTTTCGTGCTGAAATCCTCTTTATGTCTCTTGATTGCCTTGACGACGTTTGCGGTTGGGCCGGTAGAGGCGCGGCCATTGGATGACGTGGTGGCATCGAAGGTGTTGCGGGTCATCTTGTATGAGGATAACGAGCCGTTCTCGTGGGACGACAAGGGCGAGCCGCGCGGGATCGATGTGCAGATCGCGCGGGCGCTGGCGGGCAAGCTTGGCGTGGCTGCAGAGATCACGCTGCGGATGCAGGGCGAGCAAGTCGATCAAGATTTGCGGACCAACGTCGTGCGCGGCACGTTCGGCGGGGGGATAGCCGGTGACGTGATGCTGCATGTCCCGGTCGATCGCGAGATCGGGCTGCGGGTGCGCGAGGCAGTAATCGGCAACGCGTATTTCCAGCAGCGAGTTGCTTTGGCAGTGCATCCTGAAAGGGCAGGCGACATTGCATCGTTCGATGTGTTTCGGGCTGAGAAGATCGGGGTGCAGCTCGCGACTGTGTCGGATTATTTTCTGATGCGGTTTGAGGGCGGGGTGCTGGTCGAAAACATCAGTCATTACTTGAAGCCGAATCAGGGTGTGGACCGGTTTGTGTCCAAGGAAACGCTCGCGGTGCTGGGTGTGCGGTCGCATATGGAGGCCATGCTTAAATCACGGGGGCAGACGGCGAAGTGGCAGTCTCCGCCGATGCCCGGGTTGACGCGAGCGGACTGGGTTCTGGGGACCGCAGTCAACGAACAAAGCCGGGATCTGGGGTATGCGGTTGGGACTGCGTTGGCCGAGATGGCAGGCGACGGGACGCTGGCTGCGATCTGTGCGACGTATGGGGTTACATATTTGCCGCCGCCGTTGAATTGATTGGCTTTGCCACCGATGCTGGCGGGCCTTGGAGAGATGTTATGGTTCGTCTGATCGCCACCGCTTTGTACTTGGTTTTAGGTGTTGCGAAGGCGATGGCGGCGGACGATCCGTTGGGGTCGCCGGTGTGGGCTGCGATTGCGGCCAAGACGTTTGGCGCTGTGCCATTTGTCTACGACGAGCGGGTGAAGATTTCGATTCCGGCGGTGGTCGAGAACCAGGCTCAGGTGCCGGTGACGGCGGACGCGCGGGCGCTGACGGGCGTGACTAAGTTGATTGTGATTACCGATCTCAACCCGATCCAGCATGTGCTGACGCTGAATTTGCAGCGGGCCGAGCCGTTCATTTCCTTGCGGCTGAAGGTGGAGCAGGGAACGCCGGTTCGGGCTGCGGCGCTGGCGGGCGATGGGATCTGGCACGTGGGCAGCGTGTATCTCGACGCGGCGGGCGGGGGATGTTCGTCGCCTGCGATGGCGCGAAAGGATGCAGATTGGTCAGCGACCGTCGGGCAGGCGCAAGGGCGGGTATGGCGGGAAGCCAATGGGACGGCGCGGCTGAGGTTCAGGGTCAGGCATCCGATGGATACCGGGCTCACGAAGGATGGGACGCCGGCGTTTTACATCGAGAAGGTGGAGATGAAGGATTCCGCTGGCGAGGGGTTGGCGACGCTGGAGCTGTTCGAGCCGGTTTCGGAAGATCCAACACTGACAATTTTGGTGCGGTTGCCCCAGGCGGATGGGGCGGTCAGTGTCGATGGGCGGGATAATAACGGAGGTGTGTTCCGGTCGGTGGTGCCGGCACCTTGGAAGAGCAGCGCGTTGCCGGGGACGCAGTAAGTGAGATTCTCGCTAGCGTGCCGGGATCGAGACGCGCGCAACCCAGCCTACGGGCGTTATTTGGCGGCGACAGGACATGACGTGTGAGATTGATCGCCGGGCTGTGTTGGCGGGGTTGTCGGGGTTGTCGGGATTGGCGGGCGCGCCGATCCTGGGGATGTTTGATGTGCAGGCGGGACCGCTTTCGTATTCGCTGGTGCCTAAGCAGTTGACCGAGGGCGTCTGGATGGTGGCGGGGGTGCCGGAAACCATCAACGCGCAGAATGGTGGGGCGATTGCAAATATCGGGATTTTGTCGACGAGCGAAGGTGTGATCATTATCGATAGCGGGCCGTCGAAGCGGTATGGCGTGCAGTTGCGGGAGCTGGCGAAGAGCCTGACGGGCAAGGATGTGGCGCGGGTTTATCTCACGCATTTTCATCCCGATCATGTGTTCGGGTGTCAGGCATTTTCCGCTGACAGCATCGCGGCCACCGAGGGGGTCATCAAAGGGTTGACGGATCTAGGCGAGGGTTTTGCCTCGGCGATGTATTCAGCCGCCGGTGATTGGATGCGCGGGACTGAGGTTGTGCTGCCCAGGCATGTGATTACATCGAGCGTTGAGGATGTCGGCGACCGCCGGATGCGGCTTCTACGAATGAAGGGGCATACGAGCGCGGATCTTGCGATTTACGACGAACTGACGGGCATCATTTTTGCGGGTGATCTGGTGTTTCTGGACCGTGCGCCGACCACGCCCCATGCCGATATCGGGGCGTGGAAGGTGGCGCTGGCTTCGCTGGGGGGCATACCGCATACGCTGATCGTGCCGGGGCATGGACCGGCCGAATCCAATACGCGCGGATTGGATCAGACGCGCGTCTGGCTATCCGAAATCGAGGCGCTCATATCGGGATCGTTCGAACGGGGGCTCGACATGACGGAGGCGATGGCGTTGCCATTGCCGGAGTGGACCAGCCAAATTGCACTGGCGCGCTACGAATATCAGCGTACGGTGATGCACCTTTATCCGCGCCTTGAGTCGATGCGTTTGCCTGCGGTGGGCGGACGGGGATGAGACCCTGATACTTCAACGGGTTGCTTGGCCGGTTATCAGTCTGGAAACGTACCGTCGATGCGCTGTTGGTTCGGCTAAAGAATGATTAGTTGAAACACTCGTTCGGTGCAAACTGCGCTATACAGTTCTGATGGCCTGACTCTATGGGGCGCAGGCGTTGGGAGTGTCGTTTCGCTCTTGCCCTCTTTTTACGGGCAAGAACCGTGCAAAAAATTTCAACCCGAAATCGCGTTTTATTGAATTTGACCGCTGCGGATTTGCGATTGCTGGAGCCGCATCTCGAATTTGTCGAAATACCGGTTCGATACAAGATCGAAACACCCAACAAACCGATTTCGCATGTCTACTTCGTCGAGAACGGCATTGTTTCGCTTGTCACCATGGGGCCGCAACGGTTGCCAATCGAGGTGGCGGTGGTTGGCTACGAAGGCTTGACCGGGGTCTCTGTCGTCCTGGGCGGGGACCGCTCGCCACTCGATACCTATGTGCAAGTGGCGGGCGAGGCGCATCGCATTCCGATTGGCGCGTTGCATCAATTGATATCTCAAAATCCGGCATTGGCAGCTACGCTCAACCGGTATAGCCAAGTTTTTCTCACCCAGATCGCGCAGACGGCCCTGGCGAACGGGCGCGCCAAGCTTGAAGAGCGGCTGGCTCGCTGGCTCGCTGGCTGCTCATGGCTCAAGATCGCATGCAATTTGATGAACTACAGCTGACGCATGAGTTTCTAGCGCTGATGCTGGCGGTGCGCCGCCCGGGGGTGACCAACGCGCTGGCGTCGTTGAAGGAGCAGGGGCTCGTGAAGGTGCGCCGCGGTCGCATTCTGATCATGAACCGCGATGGACTGCTCGATATTGCCGGCAAGTTTTATGGGGTGCCTGAGGCTGAGTTACTGCGGCTGCTGGGCTAACCCTGGCGACGAGTCGCCAGAGGCTCCCGCATGTTTTTTGAAAAATGCATCGCCGTGGCACATGACGGTGCGGAACAGAACCAGAAAGTGCAAGTGATTTTGGTACTCCGGATCGAGCCTGCTCTTGATTGGCGGAGTCCTGGGCCACCGAAGTTCGCAGACCACGCAACGCTATGCCCACCTCGCGGATGATCCGGTGCGCGCAACTTCCGAAAAATTGCTGAGCGGATCGCCAAGGCTCTCGATGGTGGCGGGGCAGATGTGGTGCCCTTTGCGAAAGGGAAGAGCTGGTCCATGGCGCGCGAACTCACGGAACCGACTAATGTTGAGGCGTCGGCAGAAGGTTCCCACGACGGAATTTTGCCCGCCCTGACGTCCTTTTTTCAAAAATATCAGGTGCCTGTTGGCTGCCAAATTCATATTATTGATGTATTCAAATCGGCACCCGATTACGCAAATGCGATTGCGACGGTTACTGCGACTTCATCGATCAGATATCGGGATGACCGCAAGGCGGAACTCTCAGCATTGCGAAAATTCCGCTCGCGGCTCGAAACCGGAGGGGACGATTTTAGGCAAGCCTGTCGCAACGTAGGAATTACCGTTGACCAATTAAATTCCGCAGAAGCAGTGGTGCTGGCTAAGCAAGGGCTTTTGCAGCGCATGAGAGGAAACTACAGACGGCAGCCCGGCAGCAACAATTTCGGACTTGTGCTTGCCGTCTGCCGCCTCGCGGATATTTGGGAGGTATGGAAACTCAGACCCGCGAATGCAAGCGATAGTCAGCACCGCGGCGACCGACGGTCGGATTTTGTGGTGTTCGTAGAGAGTGCAGTTCAGGCAGCAGGCTTCGACACCTGGATGCCTGAAAACGGTGGCAGCCTGGGCAGCACCATCGCACGCATCTTGAGCAAGCGGCGCGGTCTTTCTCGGAAAGCAGCCAACCTGAAGCGCAAGCATGCCCCCTATCCAAGGGTTGACAATAGGAGATCACGTGACGAGAAGAAATTCCTTTTTCTTGGGCCTTATAAACACCTCTCAACGTCTGGCATCGTTTGGTCATTCGCAGCTACCAGCGGGATGACGATTATGGACGGGCAAACGGCAATCTCACCAATTACGAAAATTGGAATTCTGCACAGGTCCTTTGACCAGGACGCTTCTGCCGCCTTCCTATGGGACGAGTGCGGCGTTCGCATCGCGCCGAAAACGCTTCAAAAATTGCGTTCAGTCGGTGGAGGGCCCAATTTCTACAAGGGATATGGTGGCAGGGTTTTCTATGAGCCTGCATCGCTATGTGCCTGGGCTGCCGCGACCCGTTCTCCGACAGTGGCTAGCACTTCAGAACTTCCGCCACGGGCGGCTTGAAAAAAGGAAGCCGAGCACCCCACCACGGGCACTCGGCTTCATAATTTCTATTCGATAACGCCAATCATCGACGCCGTTCTTGTACCGCATCGGGCGTCGCTCAGCCCGGACGCGATCCTGGCCGTCGTGGAGGGTTACGCCACCGGCGTGACGGTTCACACAGCGACGGGCTGGCCCGTGGCTTGCGCCTTCGACGCTGGTAATTTATTGCCCGTGGCGCTCGCTCTGCGGGTTAAATTTCCGGCTACCCAGATCGTTATAGCCGCTGATAACGACGCGGTTGCTGTTGGAAAAACCGTAGGGGTGGGTTTCGAAAAAGCCACCGATGCCGCGCGGGCCGTCAATGGCCGCGTACTGATGCCGGATCAAGTCGGCTTCGATTGGAACGACGTTCACGTCGCCGCCGGACTGGACGCCGTCCGCGCTCTTTTCGAGGGGGCATTAGCGTGACAGCGAAAAGCGCCAAAGTCATACCCTTACACCCAGACGAAACTGAAGATTCAATTGCGCTTTCCTTTGAACGAGAGAACCAGGAAAAATACCGATACAACGCCACGCATGCACAATGGCTCCTATGGAACGGTAGGACTTGGGTGCCTGATGAAACGGGCACCGTACCTGACGCGATCCGCAAGCATTGTCGAACGAGTACGCGACTCAAATTTCAACGGGCAACGAGCGTCAGGGGGATTGAAACATTCTGCAAAACTTCCCGCACCTTCGCTTGCGTTCAATTAGATCTAGACGCTGACGCTTGGCTGCTTGGAACCCCCGGTGGCACCGTCGACCTGCGAACTGCACGGTTACGGGCTGCGTCACCAAGCGATCTCATTACCAGATCCATGACTGTTGCACCGGCGCCAGG
>JANLYB010000082.1:0-6128 GCA_031365425.1 Hyphomicrobiaceae bacterium | reverse complement strand
TCGGCGACACCGGCATGACCGCGATCGACCGGCTGCGCGCGGTATACGGCCAAGCCCTGCCAGCCATCGTCATCACTGCAAACCACTCCGATGCCATCGCCGAAGAAGTCCGCCAATCGGGCTGCGAACTCCTGCGCAAACCCGTCCGCCCTGCCGAACTCCGCGCCCTCATGCAACACCTCCTCGCACAACACCCAGTTGATTGAAGCAAGGCGACGCTGCTCTTGCCGTTGGGTTAGACGGGTTAGAATTTAAAGGTGTCGGGGGTCAGCAGGGATGGGCTGAGACCGGTGAGGCGGATGCTGTCGTTTCCGATCGTGATGAGGGTGTCGGCACCAGACGCAGCGATCTGAATGGCGGTGCCAAGGCTTGCTTGGGTGAAGCCGCGGCCCGTCAGGTCGATGAAGTCGCGTCCGGCGAAGGAGGATGCGTCGAAGCCGCGAACGGTGTCGGTGCCGGTCCCCGCGGAAGCGTAGCGGATCGTATCGTGGCCACCGGCGCGAAGGTCGAGCTGGTCGTTACCGGTGCCGCCGATGAGGACGTCGTCATAGACGGTGCCGTTGAGGACGTCGCTACCCGCGCCGCCATCGAGGGTCACGCCGTGGGTAGTCGTTGCGGTCATGTAGTTGCCGATGTCGTTGCCGGTGCCACTCAGGGCGCTCCCTTGGAGGAAGAGGTTTTCTACGTTGGCTGCAAGGACTGCGCCGTCGTAGCTCGCGTAGAGGGTATCGGTTCCACCGGTAGCGGCCGAAGGATTGGTCTCAATCACGAGGTCGGTCGCGTTGTCGCTGTAGTAGATATCGTTGCCGTTGCCGCCGTTGAGCGTGTTGTGGCCGCCGCGGGCGAAAATCGTGTCTGCGCCGTCGCCACCAATGAGAGAATTGCCGCCAACGAGGGAACCGTAGAGCGTGTCATTGCCCGCACCGCCGTCGAGGGCCAGTGCGTGGGAGGAGGCGAGGCCATACAGTACGTTGTTGCCAGCGTTCCCGGTACCCATGGTTGCTGCGCCGTCAAGCATCAACTGTTCGACGTTGGCGGTCAGGACATAGTCGAGGGAAGCGTGGACGATGTCGAAGCCGCCGGTTATCTGGTCGGCGTTGGTTTCAATGACGAGGTCGGTAGCGCTGTCGACATAATAGTTGTCGTTACCGTTGCCGCCGGTGAGCGTATTGTTGCCGCCTCGGGCAAACATCGTGTCGGCTCCATCACCGCCGATCAGGGCGTTGCCGCCAACGAGCGAGCCGTAAATCGTGTCGTTGCCCGCCCCTCCGTCGAGAGTGAGCGCATGGCTCGAACCTAGACCGTAGAGCACGTTGTTGCCGTCGTTGCCGATGCCCATTGTCGCGCCGCCTTCGACCATCAACTGCTCTACGTTGGCCGCGAGCACGAAATCCACAGTGGCGTGGACGATATCAAACCCGCCTGTCGCTTGAGTGGCGTTGGACTCGATGATCGTATCGCCGGTATTGTCGACATAATAGACGTCGTTGCCGTCGCCGCCATCCATGACGTCGGCCCCCAGGCCGCCGTTCAGAGCATCGGCTCCAGCGTAACCAAACAACGTATCGTCGCCGATGCCGCCGGTCAGGTTATCGTTGTTCACAGTGCCGGTGCGCGTCACGGCAGGGGGCATCGTGAGGGTGAGATCGACGGTTGCAAAGGTAGTCGCGCCGAGACTGTCGGCGGCGGTATAGGTGAAGGACGCGGGGCCAACATAGCCGCTGTCGGGGGTGAATACGACTTGACCGCCAGCAGTCAAGTTGACCGTGCCGTGCGTTGCGGCCGAGACAGCCGTGATGGTCAAGTCATCGCCATCGGCGTCGGTGTCGTTACCGAGGAGATCGGCAGCAGTCAGCGTGAACGTGGTGTTGCGGAAGGCGGGCGCTATGGTGTCGTCGTGGGCGGCAGGGGCATGGTTGGCAGGGGGAGCGGCGGCGAGGATAGAAACGGTCGCGGCAGCGGTTGCAGTTTCGCCGTGGCCGTCGATGGCAGTGTAGGTGAAGGTGACGTCGCCGGTATAACCGGCGGGGGCAGCAACGACGATTTCGCCATGAGCGTCGATTGTTACAGACCCGGTAGAGACGTTTGTGATGCTCGAAATGTGCAGCACGTTATTGAAGGCAGTGTCGTTACCGAGGACGGCGAGGCTCGGAATGGTCGCATTCTGGCCGAAAATGTAAATGGACGTGTCGTCGAGCGCTTCAGGTGGCGGGAAGTCGAGCAAGGGTGCAGTCATGGCCGCAAGGTCACCGCGGGTCCAGGTGGTACCGTCGTCGAACACGACCTCTTCGACGCCGGAGCCGTTCAACTGGCCTTGGATCTTCACCCAACCGCCGTACGTGAAGCCAAAGATCAGATCGTTGGGCGCGGAAGTGAGGCGGTAGGCGCGGATGTCTGCAGGCTTGATACCGTAGCCGAGGACAAGCGTATCGCGATCGGTGGATGCGCCAGTGTCGATGATGGTTTTGTGGCCAGAGGCTGCGGTGTAAACGTAGGTGTCGCTGCCCTCGCCGCCGATCAGAATGTCATCGCCTGCGGCACCGTAGAGGGTGTCGTCGCCTGCTGCGCCATCGAGCACATTGGCGAGACCGTTGCCGATGAGGGCATTATTGGCAGCGTTGCCGGTCCCGCTCACGGCGGCGCCGGTCAGGGTCAGATCCTCGACGTATTGAGTGAGGGTGTAGTCGATGGATGCGAAAACGGTGTCGTGCCCCTGCTGGGCCAATTCGATGACGGCGTCGCCCGCGTTGTCGACGGCGTAGGTATCGTCATCCGTGCCGCCGGCCATGGTGTCTGCACCCGTGCCGCCGTCGATGATATCTTCGCCAGCGCCTGTCACGATCGTGTCATTGCCCGCGCCGCAGTCAATGGTGTCGGCGCTAATGCCGGCTATGATCGTATCGTTGCCGTCGCCGGATGCAATGCTTGTCGTGCTGGTGACCTGGATCTGGGACGAGATCGGACCCGTGGTCAGATCGATACTGTCGTCCGATGAACCGCCGTCTATATGGAACGGCGGAATGGATGTCCCGTTCGGACGGTGAGGGCCTTGCGTGGTCGTGATCGGGTCGAGTGTTTGGGAGAGCGAACCATTGCTCGTAAGGCGGTTCGCGATCGAATCCCAGTTGGTGTAGCCGGTATAGACGAGGCCATGCGGATCGGTGAAAATCTCGTCGCCGGGGATGGGCGCTTCGAAGGTAATGCCCAGCATGCCCGGTTGGAAGTTGCGGACCCGGATCAAGGTCTCACGGTCGAAGTCGAGATTTGCGTAAGTGATGTCGTAAGGGGCATGGCCCTCGAAGTCGATCGTTTGCGTGGCTTTTGTGCCGGGGACGAGGTGGATGACGAGGTCGGAACCCTCGCGGAAATACAGGATCTGACCGGTGAAGGGAATGATGCCCGCGGTCTGGTCGTCGCCTGCCGATTGCTGGGTATTCTGGTAGATGAAAAAGGCGGCGTTCTGGTCGCTCATGTCGGCCCAGTCCCCGGCGCCGCCGAGCAGCGGCAAGAGGAGCGAGTTCTCGGCGGAGCCGAAGTGGCCGTCGAAAAAGTTGATTGGGACGAGCAGATGATCATCGCTGGTGGCGTCGTCAATCACAAGTTCGGTTTGCTGGCCGGCTTTGGATAGCGCGCCGAGGATGAATGTATCGACGCCTGCGCCGCCTTTTGCGAGGGTGCGGCCCTCGCCGCTGATCAGAGTGTCGTCGCCTGCGCCGCCGCTGATTTCGGCGTCGAACCCTTCCGGGCTCGCGCCAGTACCCGCAGTGACGGCGCGACTGTCGATGAGGTCGTTGCCCGCACCGCCGTCCGCGCCTAGCATTTTCTCATCAAGGTGGAGTTCGTCATTTTGATCGGAGCCAATGACGAATTCCGCGCCGTTGATCCACCAGCTTTTCGAGCTGCCTTCGCTGCCGGTGCTGACGCGAACTTCATCGGCGCTATCGGCGACGAGTACGACGGCGCCTTCGGCTTGAGAGAAGTCGGCGACGTCGCCCTTTTTGGTGTCCTGTCCACCCATGTCGATCGCGAGATCTTCTTCGATGCCGGTGACGCCTTTGCCGAAGATGAGCGTATCGCTGTTGGCGTCGATACGGACGGATTCGATCGAATAGAGCCAGTCGGTACCACCGCCGTTACCCGATCCCGTGAAGGACACGATGTAGTCGGGGGAGACGCCGCGGATGCCAGCCCTGCGGCCGGTCACAGTGATGGTGCCAGCGCCGCTGTAGTCGGCCCGGTCGTAGCCATCGTCTGCCCGGTTGAGCTTGGGGTCGCCGCCGTTGACGATGTTCAGACCCGTCGACCAATGGAAGATGTCGTCGTCGGGACCGCCATACATTTTGTCGACCCGGAACATTGCGTTCGTTCCGGTGAAGTCGTCGTTGCCAAAGCCGCCGGCAAGCGTGTCGAAGTTTGCGGTTGGAATCTTCAGATCGTCATCAAAGCCGGTTCCGAGAAACGTCGAGGTGCCTGGCGAAACGCGAATGCCGTAGGGCATGTTGAGGTTGACATCGATTCCAATTTCCCACAGCAGCGAAGCAACGACCGAGGATGAATTGAAGGTCGGGAACGGCGTATAGGGCGCACCATAAGCGATGTAGGGGAAATCGTTTTCTTCGATGTCCTTGCCGTATGCAGCCATGTCCAACCAAGCGCTAAGGTTGTCGGTGCTGGGCGTCAGGGTGCGGCTGCCGCGTGTCTGCGGGGTGCCTATTTTGGCGATGAGATCGGCGCCGGTCGTCAAGTTGGCCGTGGAAAGATGAAGTTTGCCGCTTTCCCCGAGAACGCCCAGCTTGGCGCCATGGTCGGACGATGCGGAATCCCCTTCGATGACGTACCAATCGTCCTGCGGGTTGGGGACCAGAGGGATTTCGTCGGGTTCGTATGTGAGCTGGAGGTGATCGAAGCCAAACCAGCCGAGCGCAAATTTCTGGATCGGGACGAATTCGATTCTCAAATTGGACATGACAAGTCGCCTATACGCTCGAAAATGATGTTTTTCAGTTGCGGTTCGCAAACGATCAGACTGCGGTGCCAAAGCTCCGCGCAGACCGGCCCCGTTTGTCTCGCTCACGGTTTCCCGCGCTCGCATCTACGGTCGTTTGCAAATTTGCGAGTGCGCAGAGGAGCGGTCAGGTAAAACTGGCGACGCCGAAGTTTGGCGTTTGCTTGCCACCGGGGCGTGTGAACCGCGTCCCGAAACCGTTGCTTTAGAAGCAAAGGGTCGTATCTTCTTGTTGTTACGCATACTGATGTTGCCCCCCCTGTAGATGCATAATCAAGCAAGTTCAGATTGTCATTGCAAGATCCGTATACGCATTGTAAGGCGTGCCCAGTTCAAGTTTTCGTGATTGCACATGGCCGAGTTAGAGCTTTAAACGGGAACCGATGGTCCCGTAGCTCAGCCGGATAGAGCGGCAGTTTCCTAAACTGTAGGTCGCAGGTTCAATTCCTGCCGGGATCACCAACAAAATCAATAAGTTGATCGACTTTATATTTTCTTGAAAACAGCCGTGGGTACCACATGGGTACCAAAATAACCGGCGCTTTCTGGTTCTGTTTCGCGTCATCATGTTTCAACTCGATGGAAGTTGACGGACATCATCCGACATTGGGGCGAGTCAGAGCCTGTCCGGTCCCGGAAATTATTCATGAGCCCTATTTAGTTGGGCACCATTGAGATGGGCGGCGGGCCTTCTATCCAACCAAACGAACCGCTTCAGCGAATCGACCCTGTGCTCTAATGTAGAGAGCTTGTGGGGGTGCCATGGCTGCCAAGATATTCGCTGCATATCCGGCTTCGCCGCCGCCGATCGGTGACTGCATGCGCGGCGCCGTCGACAAGCTCAAGGCTAACCTGATTGACTTCCAGCCCTGGCAACAGAACGACACCTGCGGCATCGTTTTGACAGACCCCATCTTCAGAGAGATCGACAACGCATCCGCTATAGTCGCAGATATCACCAAACCCAACTTTAACGTCACCTTCGAAATTGGCTATGCCATCGCCAAAGGCAAGCCGCTGCTGCTGGTCGTCAACGCTGGCCTCGTCTTCAATCACCAAGCGCTCGCTCGCGTCGGTATTTTTGACACTATTGGCTACGAAAAGTACGAGAACTCACAAGAGC
>JANLYB010000077.1:0-8830 GCA_031365425.1 Hyphomicrobiaceae bacterium | reverse complement strand
GCAGATCGTCGCCCCTGCGTTCGACCAGATCCGCATCTCGATCGCGAGCCCGGACGACATCATGTCGTGGTCGTTCGGCGAGATCAAGAAGCCCGAGACGATCAACTACCGCACGTTCAAGCCCGAGCGCGATGGCCTGTTTTGTGCCCGCATCTTCGGGCCGATCAAGGACTACGAGTGCTTGTGCGGCAAGTACAAGCGGATGAAGTACAAGGGCCTCATCTGCGAAAAGTGCGGCGTCGAAGTGACGTTGGCCAAGGTGCGCCGCGAGCGCATGGGCCACATCGATCTGGCGGCTCCCGTTGCTCACATCTGGTTCCTGAAGTCGCTGCCGTCGCGCATCGGTCAATTGCTCGACATGGGTCTCAAAGACCTCGAGCGGGTGCTGTACTTTGAAAACTATATCGTCATTGAGCCGGGTGTCACGCCATTCAAAGAGCGCCAGCTGCTGACGGAAGAGCAGTACAACGCTGCTGTCGAAGAACACGGCCAGGACTTTACGGCCGGCATTGGCGCGGAAGCGATCCGCGAAATCCTGGCCGGGATGGACCTGCCCAAGATCAAGGACCAGCTGCGCCAGGAAATCGCTGAGGCTACAACCGAACTGAAGCCGAAGAAGCTCGGCAAGCGGCTGAAGGTCGTAGAAGCGTTCATCGAGTCGGGCAACCGGCCTGAGTGGATGATCTTGACCCAGGTCCCGGTCATTCCGCCGGAACTGCGGCCTCTAGTCCCCCTGGACGGGGGGCGCTTCGCTACCTCGGATCTGAACGACCTCTACCGCCGCGTGATCAACCGTAACAACCGTCTCAAGCGGTTGATGGAACTGCGCGCGCCCGATATCATTATCCGCAACGAAAAGCGCATGCTGCAGGAAGCCGTCGACGCTCTGTTCGACAACGGCCGCCGCGGCCGCGTCATCACGGGTGCCAATAAGCGTCCGCTGAAGTCGCTCGCCGACATGCTCAAGGGTAAGCAGGGCCGGTTCCGTCAGAACCTGCTCGGCAAGCGCGTAGACTATTCGGGCCGTTCGGTCATCGTGGTCGGTCCCGAACTGAAACTGCATCAGTGCGGGCTGCCCAAGAAGATGGCGCTTGAACTGTTCAAGCCGTTTATCTATGCGCGTCTTCAGACGCTCGGACAGGCTGCGACCGTTAAGCAGGCCAAGAAGCTGGTCGAGAAGGAAAAGCCGGAAGTCTGGGATGTTCTCGACGAGGTCATCCGCGAGCATCCGATCCTGCTCAACCGCGCGCCGACGCTGCATCGTCTTGGCATTCAGGCGTTCGAGCCGATGCTGATCGAAGGCAAGGCGATCCAGCTGCACCCGCTCGTCTGTTCGGCGTTCAACGCCGACTTCGACGGTGACCAGATGGCCGTCCACGTGCCGCTGTCGCTCGAAGCGCAGCTTGAAGCGCGCGTGCTGATGATGTCGACCAACAACATTCTGCACCCCGCCAACGGGTTGCCGATCATCGTGCCGTCGCAGGACATCGTGCTCGGGCTCTATTACCTGTCGCTGATGCGCGACAAGGAGCCGGGCGAAGGCATGTCGTTCGGGTCGGTTTCGGAAATGCATCATGCGCTCGACGCGGGGATCGTGACGCTGCACGCTAAGATCAAAGGCCGCTTCCGCGCGGTCGATGGGAACGGCGATGAGCTGATCGAACTCCACGACACGACGCCGGGCCGGATGATCCTGGGCGAATTGCTGCCGCGCCAGCCGGGCGTGAAGTTCTCACTGGTGAACCAGTTGCTCACCAAGAAGAATATCTCCGGCATGATCGACGCCGTGTACCGTAACTGCGGTCAGAAGGAGACGGTGATCTTCTGCGACCGCATCATGGCGGCGGGCTTCCATCACGCGTTCAAGGCCGGCATTTCGTTCGGCAAGGACGATATGCAGATCCCTGAAACAAAGCCAAAGCGCGTTGCGGCAGCGGCTGAACTCGTGCGCGAGTTCGAGCAGCAGTACAACGATGGCCTCATCACGCGGCTTGAGAAGTACAACAAGGTCGTGGACGCCTGGTCGAAGTGCACGGATCAGATCTCGAAAGAGATGATGGAGCGAATTTCGTCGGTCCATATCGACAAGGCAACGGGACGCGAGAAGCCGATCAACTCGGTTTACATGATGTCCCATTCAGGCGCTCGCGGGTCGCCGACCCAGATGCGTCAGCTTGCTGCCATGCGCGGCCTCATGACCAAGCCGTCGGGCGAAATCATCGAGACGCCGATCATTTCGAACTTCAAGGAAGGCCTGTCGGTTCTCGAATACTTCAACTCGACTCACGGCGCTCGTAAGGGTCTTGCCGATACCGCGTTGAAGACGGCGAACTCGGGTTACCTCACGCGCCGTCTTGTGGACGTCGCCCAGGATGCGATCATTTCGGAAGAAGATTGCGGAACGGATGCCGGGATCAAGGTTCAGGCCGTCGTCGATGCCGGTAACGTCGTCGTGGCGCTGTCGGGCCGCGTGCTTGGCCGTACGGCTGCCGAGGATGTCATAGATCCGGCAACCGGCGCGATTTTGATCGAGAACGGCAAGCTGATCGAAGAAAAGCATGCCGAGGCCATGGATAAGGCGCAGGTGCAGGAAGTCCGCATCCGCTCCGTGCTGACTTGCGAAACGGTCGTCGGCGTTTGCGGCAAATGCTATGGCCGCGACTTGGCACGCGGTACGCCGGTCAACATCGGTGAAGCTGTCGGCGTTATCGCCGCGCAGTCGATTGGTGAGCCCGGCACGCAGCTCACGATGCGTACGTTCCACATCGGCGGCGCTGCCTCGGTTACCGACGCTTCGGTCATCGAAAGCAACTTCAACGGCGTCGTGAAGATCAAGAACCGCATGATGGTGAAGGATGGCAAAGGCCAGCTGATTGCCATGGGCCGGTCGATGAGCATCACGATTGCAGACCAAGCCGGCAAGGACCTCGCCACGCACAAGATCGCGTATGGCGCCAAGGTCATGGTCGATGATGGCGACACGGTGAAGCGCGGTATGCGCATCGCTCAGTGGGATCCATATACCCGTCCGATTTTGACGGAAGTCGACGGATCGGTCGGGTTTGAGGATCTCACGGACGGCATTTCGGTTCGCGAACTGACCGACGAAATGAAGGGCACGACCAACCGCGTTATCGTGGACTGGCGTTCGACTCCGCGCGGGTCGGAACTCAAGCCTGCCATCGTGGTCAAGGACGACAAGGGCAAGCCGATCAAGGTGCAGCGTGGTGGCGATGCCCGCTATCTGCTCGCGGTCGACTCGATCCTCTCGGTCGAGCCGGGTGCGAAGGTCAAGGCAGGCGACGTGCTCGCGCGTATTCCGCTTGCTTCGGCAAAGTCGGGCGACATCACGGGCGGTCTGCCGCGCGTGGCTGAGTTGTTCGAAGCCCGCCGTCCCAAGGATCACGCGATCATTGCCGAGCGTTCGGGAACGGTCGAATTCGGCAAGGACTACAAGAACAAGCAGCGCATCTCCATCAAGCCCGATGACGAGAGCGAAGAGGCGGTCGAATACCTGATTCCGCGCGGCAAGAGCCTTGCGGTTCAGCACGGCGACCACATCGAGCGGGGCGACTTCGTCTACGATGGGCATCCCGCTCCGCACGACATTCTTGCCATCAAGGGCGTCGAAGAACTCGCAAACTATCTCATCAACGAGATCCAGGACGTCTATCGTCTTCAGGGTGTGACCATCAACGACAAGCACATCGAGGTGATCGTTCGCCAGATGCTGCAGAAGGTGGAGGTCACGGACTCGGGTGAGACCGATATGATCAAGGGCGAACAGCTTGATCGTACCGAATACGACGAAAAGAACCTCGAGTACGAAAAGGCCGGCAAGCGTCCGGCGTCGTGCAGCCCGGTTCTGCTCGGGATCACGAAGGCGTCGTTGCAGACGCGTTCGTTCATCTCGGCGGCGTCGTTCCAGGAAACCACGCGCGTGCTCACCGAAGCTGCTGTCAACGGCAAGGCGGATACGCTCGAAGGACTCAAGGAAAACGTCATCGTCGGCCGCCTCATCCCGGCCGGTACGGGCGGAATGCTGCGCCGCATCCGCAAGATCGCCGCCAAGCGCGACGAACTCATTGCCAAGGAAAACGCCAAGGGTGCCGAGCGTTCGCTCTCAGGCCCTGGCGAAGGAGCGGCACGCCGCCGCCGCCGCCCCACCGAGGAAGCTGCCGAGTAATCGGGGTTTGACGAACTGAGTTGGATAAGCCGCTGCGGTCACTCGCGGCGGCTTTTTTCATGGCGCGTGCTGGCTGCGCAGGTGGATGGTTTGTCTGTTTCGTGAGCCAGGCCGCCCCGTGAATGCAGCGAGCAGACTTGCGGCTGAGCGGTATATCGAACTATTTTCGGTGTTGCGGCGCAAAACTGACCGATAAAGGTGAAGGCATTCCAGGCAGTTCCAAAAAAAAATGCCGCAAGTGCGTTGCGCGCGTTGACCCGTTGGAATGCATGTGCCATATACCCATCGACTCTTCATGGTAGGTCGTAGGGCGCCGCAGACGATTTCTTTCGCGGGCACCTAAACACTATCGTACCAACGAAGACATTTCGGGCCAAGATCTGCGATCCGCGAAAGCGGAAAGCTCGATCCTCTGGTATTTTCTTGTTGGCTTGCTCACCCGAGCAGTCAACGGGGTCGTATTGGTGCTTCCGCTGCTTCTGCGCTGTTGCGTGGCATTGGCGTGGCATTTACAGGATGGACGAGGCGTATGCCGACAATTCAACAGCTGATCCGCAAGCCAAGGCAGCCGAAAGTGTATCGCGAGAAATCGCGTCACATGGAGTCGTGCCCTCAGAAGCGTGGCGTTTGCACCCGCGTTTACACCACGACGCCGAAGAAGCCGAACTCGGCGCTTCGTAAGGTCGCCAAGATCCGGCTGACCAACGGTTTTGAAGTCATCGGTTACATCCCCGGCGAAGGCCACAACCTGCAGGAGCACTCCGTCGTGCTCATCCGTGGCGGCCGCGTTAAGGATTTGCCCGGCGTTCGTTACCACATCATCCGCGGCGTGCTCGATACGCAGGGCGTTGCAGCCCGCCGTCAGCGCCGCTCGAAGTATGGCGCAAAGCGTCCCAAGTAATTGGACGGCCAACGTAACCGGTTCCAGCGCTGCAGCAGCGCTGAACTTACCAGTCAAGCCTCGTAAGCTACGAAGTCAAAAGGCAGATCGCCCATGTCCCGTCGTCACAGTGCAGAAAAGCGCGTCGTCAACCCAGACCCGAAGTTCGGGGATTTGGTTTTGAGCAAATTCATGAACGCTGTCATGGAGCAGGGCAAGAAGTCGGTTGCTGAGCGGATCGTTTACGGCGCGCTCGAAAAGGTCGAGCAGAAGGCCAAGGGCGACCCGATCAAGATGTTCCATACCGCTCTTGAGAACGTGATGCCTGCCGTTGAAGTCCGCTCGCGCCGTGTCGGTGGCGCCACGTATCAGGTTCCGGTCGAAGTCCGCAACGAGCGCCGCCAGGCGCTTGCTATCCGCTGGATTATTGCTGCTGCTCGTGCCCGCAATGAAAACACGATGGTCGACAAGCTCTCGGGCGAGCTTTTGGATGCTTCCAACAACCGCGGTACGGCTGTGAAGAAGCGCGAAGACACCCACAAAATGGCTGAAGCCAACCGCGCCTTCTCGCATTACCGCTGGTAAGCTGAGACGTGCGCGACTTCATCGCCTAAAATAGAATTTTTCCGGAGCGGATCATGGCTCGCGAATTTGAACTGCAGAATTACCGAAACTTCGGCATCATGGCGCACATCGACGCCGGCAAGACCACGACCACCGAGCGGATTCTTTACTACACGGGCGTGTCGTATAAGATCGGCGAAGTGCACGACGGTGCCGCGACCATGGACTTCATGGAGCAGGAAGCCGAGCGCGGGATTACGATTTCGTCCGCTGCGACGACGTGCTTCTGGAAGGGCCTCGACGGCACCCGCAACCGCCTGAACATCATCGATACCCCAGGCCACGTGGACTTCACGATCGAAGTCGAGCGCAGCTTGCGCGTTCTCGACGGCGCGGTGTGCGTGCTCGACAGCAACCAGGGCGTCGAGCCCCAGACCGAAACGGTCTGGCGGCAGGGCGACAAGTATAACGTTCCGCGCATCATCTTTGCCAACAAGATGGATAAGACCGGCGCCGACTTCAAAATGTGCTCCGACGACATCAAGGATAAGCTTGGTGCGAAGGCTGTTCCCATCCAGTTGCCGATCGGGGCTGAGAACGATTTCCGCGGGCTCGTCGACCTGATCGAGATGGAGTCAGTCATCTGGGACGGCGACGGCAAAGACGCTAAGATGATCAAGGGTCCGATCCCGGACGATATGGCCGACAAGGTTGCCGAATTCCGCGCCATCATGATCGAAGCCGCTGTTGAACTCGACGACGATGCCATGGGTGCATACCTCGACGGTCAAGAGCCCGATATTCCGACGTTGCGCCGGTTGATCCGTAAGGCGACAGTGACGCGCGCCTTCTATCCCATGTTGTGCGGCTCGGCTTTCAAGAACAAGGGCGTGCAGACCCTTCTCGACGCCGTTGTCGCTTACCTGCCTTGCCCGCTTGATCGCGAAGCTTACAAAGGCATCGACGTCAAGACCGGCGAGCCCGCTGAGCGTAAGCCTTCGGACGATGAGCCGTTGTCGATGCTCGCGTTCAAGATCATGAGCTTTGAACACGTTGGTTCGCTCACGTTCTGCCGCATCTACTCCGGGAAGCTCGAGCAGGGTATGGCGCTTGCCAATACCTCGCGCGATAAGAAAGAGCGTGCCGGCCGCATGTATCTTATGCATGCCGACGAGCGCAAAGAAATCAAGGAAGCCTTCGCTGGCGACATCGTTGCCCTGCAGGGCCTCAAGGATACCCGTACCGGTGAAACGCTGTCGGATCCCGTGAAGGCCGTCATTCTCGAGAAGATGGAATTCCCGAACCCCGTCATCGAAATGAAGGTCGAACCGAAGACAAAGGCCGACCAGGAAAAGATGGCGACGGCGCTATACACGCTCGCACTGGAAGATCCTTCGTTCCGCGTGTCGGTTGATCCCGAGAGCGGCGAAACCATCCTTAAGGGCATGGGCGAACTTCATCTCGACATCAAGGTCGACATTCTGCGCCGCACGTATGGCGTGGATGCCAACGTCGGTGCGCCTCAGGTGGCCTACCGCGAAGCGCTGGGCCGTCCGACACAGGTTGACTACACCCACAAGAAGCAGACCGGCGGTACGGGCCAATTCGCGCGCGTCAAGCTCAAGCTGGAGCCGAATGAAACCGGCAAGGGCAACGTGTTCGAGGCCGACATCATCGGCGGTACCGTTCCGAAGGAATACATTCCGGGCGTCGAAAAGGGCGTCCAGCAGATCTGGGACCAAGGCGTTCTGATCGGCTTCCCCATGGTCGACATGAAGGTCACGCTGTATGACGGCGCGTTCCACGAAGTCGACTCGTCGGCCATCGCGTTCGAAATCGCGACGCGGGCCGCCATGAAGGAAGCCTGCGAGAAGGGCGGCGTCAAGCTGCTCGAACCGATCATGGACGTTGAAGTCGTGACGCCAGGTGATTTCGTCGGCGGCGTCATCGGCGACATCAACTCGCGTCGCGGCCAGATCCGTGACCAGCAGATGCGTGGTAACGCCACGGTGGTGCGAGCATTTGTTCCGCTCGCCAACATGTTCGGCTATGTCAGCCAGCTGCGCTCGATGAGCCAGGGGCGAGCAAGCTACACGATGCAGTTTGCCCATTACGCGGATGTTCCGCGCAACGTGGCCGACGAAGTCAAAGCGAAGTACGCCTAATTGCCGAAGCCGATTGCCGACTGCCGCATGGGATGCGGCGCAACGCAACCGGGAGCGGTTTTGACTGAATAGATTAATCGGCCGATGCCGGGGGAAACCCTGGGGACGGTGATGAAACACTCGAAGCGCTGAGGAGAGCCACTATGGGCAAGGCAAAATTTGAGCGGAACAAGCCGCACTGCAACATCGGCACCATCGGTCACGTTGACCATGGCAAAACGTCTTTGACGGCCGCGATTACGAAGGTTTTGGCCGAAACCGGCGGCGCGACGTATACCGCTTACGACATGATCGACAAGGCTCCCGAAGAGCGCGAGCGCGGCATCACGATTTCGACGGCGCACGTCGAATATGAGACCAAAGCCCGCCACTACGCTCACGTCGATTGCCCAGGCCACGCCGACTACGTGAAGAACATGATCACGGGCGCTGCGCAGATGGATGGCGCGATCCTGGTCGTTTCGGCTGCCGACGGCCCGATGCCGCAGACTCGCGAGCACATCCTGCTCGCTCGTCAGGTCGGCGTTCCAGCTCTCGTCGTCTACATGAACAAGGTTGACCTCGTCGACGACCAGGATCTGATCGATCTCGTCGAAATGGAAGTCCGCGAATTGCTGTCGTCTTACCAGTTCCCCGGCGACACGATCCCCATCACCAAGGGTTCGGCCAAGGCCGCTCTCGATGGCGTCAACCCCAAGATCGGCCGCGAGTCGATCCTGGCGCTGATGGAAACGGTCGATGCATCGATCCCGCAGCCTGACCGTCCGATCGACAAGCCGTTCCTGATGCCGATCGAAGACGTGTTCTCGATCTCGGGCCGTGGTACGGTCGTCACCGGCCGTGTCGAACGCGGCATCGTGAAGGTCGGCGAAGAAGTCGAAATCGTCGGCATCCGCGACACCATCAAGTCGACGGTCACGGGCGTTGAAATGTTCCGCAAGCTGCTCGACGAAGGTCGCGCTGGCGATAACATCGGTGCTCTGCTGCGCGGTATCGAGCGCGAAGGCGTTGAGCGCGGGCAGATTCTCTGCAAGC
>JANLYB010000069.1:0-5389 GCA_031365425.1 Hyphomicrobiaceae bacterium | reverse complement strand
GGCTTCGAAAGCCTCGACACCTTCGCAATTGCTGTTGGTCTCCTGGGCGGTGTCTTGTCCTGCACCATTCTTGCCTTCCGCGTTTATGTGCCTGCCAGCATGTTCAGCGGCCCCCACTGGCTCGTTCGGCTTCACGGCAAGGACAACGGCGTTCCCTACGGCCTGGCTATCGGCGCCGCAGCTCTCTGGCTCTATCCCGAGACGCGCTGGTTCTCGGCCTTGATCAGCTGATCCACCAGCACGTACCCAGCCGCGTATTCATAAAATCCAGTGCTGCTTCGCGGTGCTGGATTTTTTGCGCGTTCGTGCATGGAGCCGCCGAGCTGTTCGTATCGAAATGACACGCATGTTAACGGCGCATTGACGTTTTTAGCGCAAAGTCACTTTCAAGATTGGGGACACCCGCGATGTTGAAGGGGACTATTTAGGCCATGAAAACACGGCAAATTCAGTTGATTGGTGGCATGGTCGCCTTTGGAGCGCTTTTATTTATTGGCCTTTTGACATTTTTCAGGGCCCCCCCCAAGCAGGAAGCCCGGCCTGAAGCCCTGCAGGTCAACACGACCGAAGTGCTGGTTGCCCGAACCGATATCGGCCTCGGCCAGTTGGCGACGCAAAGCAACTTCCGTTGGCAGTCGTGGCCTGCAGACAGCCTCTCCCCCACGTTCATTTCGCGCGCCAACAACGGTGAAAAAGTTCTCCAAGACCTGTCGGGTTCTATTGTCCGCTCGCCAATCACGGCGGGCGAACCGATTACGGCCGTCAAGCTCATCAAGTCGGGCCAAGGTGGTGTTCTTGCTGCCATTCTCCCAAAGGGCATGCGCGCCATTT
Organism: Hyphomicrobiaceae bacterium; assembly: GCA_031365425.1. Taxonomy (GTDB): domain Bacteria; phylum Pseudomonadota; class Alphaproteobacteria; order Rhizobiales; family Hyphomicrobiaceae; genus JANXVY01. The sequence continues at coordinate 4,558 of JANLYB010000069.1, read as the reverse complement.
CGACCAAGATCAAGGATGAAACCGCCGCCGGCCGCATGATCCTTCCCAACGATCGCGTTGACGTCATTTTGATCCGCCGCCTCCAGTCCAAAGAGCGCACCGAAACCTTCGTCAGCGACACGATGTTCCGCAACGTCCGTGTGCTTGCAATCGGCCAGCAACTCGAAACCAAAGACGGAAAGAAGACCGAGGCATCGGCAACGACGGCGACCCTTGAATTGACCCCGCGCCAGTCCGAACTTCTCGCCCTCGCCAATTCGATGGGCGAAATCAGTCTGACGCTGCGCCCTCTCGCGGATCTGGTCGCCGACGGGACCAATCCAACCGTTGATAACCCATTGGGCAAAGAGCGCGGCAATTCAGTGAAGGTGCTTCGTTATGGCGTAAAATCAAGAGCATATGGCGTGAACTGAGTAGGCATTGTTAGTAACTCTGATTGAGTACGGGCTCTGATTGGAAAAAATTCTTTTCATCTCCAATTCGAAACAGAGAAAATTAAGTGGCAATTTGTCGAAAAAGGGTAACGACCATGCGAAAGACCCTCGAACGGGGCATCGCGGCGCTGACGATGGCGCTCATTGCACTAGCACCGTTGCAGGCATCCGCCGGTGAGCGGGCCAAGCCCGCCTCAACCAAGGAAGGTCAAGAGCACGGATCGGTTCTGACGATCCCGGCCAACGCCCGGTTCCCGATGACCAAGCAGGTCAGCGTCGGTGCGGGCAAGTCGCTCATGGTGCAATTCCCAACCGCCCTCAAGGATGTGCTGGTCGCGGACCCCAACCGGATGGATGCCATCGTGCAGTCATCCAGCCAGGTGTTTCTGATTGCCAAGCAGCCGGGCGCGACCAATGCCTTCTTCTTCGATCAGAACGGACAACAGATCCTGACGCTTGAAGTCACCATCGGTGCGGATCTGGGCGGGCTCGAAAGCCTCCTCCGCCGGCTCTTGCCGGGTTCCAACATCACCCTGGAAACCGCCGGCAAATCGATCGTCCTGATGGGCTCGGTTCGCAACCCCGTGGATAGCAAGCGCGCGTCCGACATCGCCCGCGAGTTCTTCCGCGCCAGCAAGGGCGCAGTCGCCGGCGGCTCGACGTCGCAAGTCAGCGCAACTCCCGCAAGCGGTGCCGGTCAGGGGACGGGCACGACGATCAATTTGTCCGGGACAGCCGCAAACGGCGGGTCTGACGGCGAATTTGTCACCGACCACGCAGTCATCAACATGCTCTCGGTCGACGGAGAAGAGCAGGTTCAGCTCCGCGTCCACGTCGCCGAAGTTTCGCGCTCGCTGATGAAGCAGTTCGGTATCAACCTGGGCGCCCAGATCAACGCGGGCAGCTTCTCGACATCGATCCTGACGCAGAATGCGCTGCCGCTGACGGCGGCCGCCGGCCTGGGTGCGCTTGCCATCCCTGGCATCGGCACGCAAGGCGCTGCGGCCGCAGCAAACGCCCCGTGCGCCGCAGCAGGTATCCTCTGCAACTACAACAAAGGTCCAGCATCCAGCGCTTATGGCGGCTCAGGCACCTCGGGGTCGTTCGACCTTGGTGGCGGCAACCGGATTTCGCAAGCCATGCAGGCCCTCGAGCGTGACGGCTTGATCCGCACCCTCGCCGAACCCAACCTTACCGCGGTTTCAGGCGAAGCCGCCAAATTCCTCGCCGGCGGCGAATACCCGATCCCCACCGTCGACTCGACTGGCTCCGTCACCGTCACGTTCAAGGAGTTCGGTATCGGCGTCGCCTTCACGCCTATCGTTCTCTCGGAAGGCCGCATCAGCCTGAAGATCGAAACCGAAGTTTCGGAACTCTCGACCGACGGCGCCGTGACGCTGAACAACCTCGTCATCCCGGCGTTGAAGAAGCGTCAAGCACGTTCGACGGTGGAATTACCTTCGGGTGGCTCGCTCGCGCTTGCAGGCCTCATCTCCGACAACGTCAAGCAAAACATCGATGGCTTCCCCGGCCTGAAAGACCTGCCCATTCTCGGCACGCTTTTCCGTTCGAAGGACTTCATCAAGCAAGAAACCGAACTCGTGATCATCGTCACGCCCTACCTCGTTCGTCCCACGTCGCGACAGAACCTTTCGCTGCCCAGCGATGGCCTGGCCGAGGCATCCGACCTGCGAGGCAATCTGCTCGGCCACCTCAACCGGGTCTACGGCAAGAGTACAGCCCAGCCGGTCGGAGACCTGAAGGGCGACTACGGGTTCATCGTTGACTGAGGCCGGCGCGCCAGGAGATTGATCATGTCATACACGTCCAAACTGAAAACGCAGCGCGCCGCCCATTCCCTCCGGTCGTTCGCACCCCTCGCCGTCGCCTTGTGCACACTGCCTCTCATGGGCTGCATGCACGATGAGATCGGCGTCCAGTCGCCAAACTTTACCCTCGTCGCCCCCGCTCAGCGTCACCCCATTCTGGTGTCGCAAAAGCCGACGACGCTGGCGGTGCACGTCCCGCAAGGCTCGTTGGGCTTGACGCCCAAAGCCCGCGCCGATGTGCTGGAATTCGCAGGACGCTTTCATGCCGGCGATGCCGGTGATAGCCGTCTCGTGATCCAAGCCCCCAGCGGTTCGGCCAACGAAGTTGCCGCCATGAACGCGGTCCAGCAAATTCGCGGCCTGTTAACGGATTACGGCTATTCCGAAAGCGTGGTTTCGGTGGAGGCCTTCGACTCCGGCCGGGACACGCAACCTGCGATCAAGGTGTCGTATATGCGCTATGTCGCCGAAGGCCCCGAATGCGGCCACTGGCCCGTCAACGTCGCCTATGAACCGCAAAACCTGCCGATGGCCAACACCGGCTGCGCCAATCAGCGCAATCTCGCAGCCATGATCGCAAACCCGGCCGATCTGCTCGGCCCGCGCACGATGACGCCGCGTTCGTCGGAGCGTCGCGATGTCGTCTTCGACAAGTACGTCAAGGGCGATCAGACGGCCTCGCAAAAGAACGAAGACGGCAAGGTTTCGACCCGTACCCAAGGGAATTGATCTCACATGAGCAAGAACGCGCAAACCGCCCTCGAAACTCCCTCGGACGATTTCGAGCTGGACGAAGGCCAGATGGCGCATGGTGGTGCGTCGCAAGCAGCCCGTCCCATTCCGCGCATTTCGATCCAGGCTTTCTGCGAAGATCAAGCGCTGGCCAATGTTCTCCAGCATGCCGCAGAGGATCGCCGATTGAGCAAAGCCCATGTGAGCGTTCACATGGGCGGCGCTCAAGCTGCCGTGATCCACTATCAGGAAAGCCCGACTCCAAACCTGATCGTAATTCAGTGCTCGTTGCCGCGCGCCGAAATGCTGCACGAATTGGATCAGCTCGCCGAAAGCTGCGATGCCGGCACCAAGGTCTTGATGGTGGGCCGTGAGAATGATGTTTCGCTCTACCGCGAATTGCTGAAGCGCGGCGTCAGCGAATATATGGTCGCGCCTATTTCGCCGATCCAATTGATGGAAACGATTTCGGGTCTCTACAACAACCCGACGTCAGACCCCGTCGGCCACATCTTCGCTTTCATCGGCGCGAAGGGCGGTGTCGGTTCATCGACCGTGTGCCACAACGCGAGTTGGGCGCTCTCTGAACTTCTCAAGAGCAATGTCGTAATTGCCGACCTCGATCTGGCATTCGGCACTGCGGGACTGGATTTCAATCAAGACCCTGTTCAAGGCATCGCCGATGCCTTGGCAAGCCCTGAACGCTTGGACGAAGTCCTGCTCGACCGGCTGCTGACGAAGTGTTCGGAAAAACTGAGCATTTTCGCAGCTCCGGTCGTGCTTGATCGCGATCACGACATCGCCCCGGACGCTTGCGACATCGTGCTCGATATCGTTCGCCAGTCCGTGCCTTACGTGACTGTCGACTTGCCGCACAATTGGTCGGCTTGGACAAAGCGCGTCTTGATGCAGGCCGACGAAGTCGTGATCACGGCTGAGCCAGACCTCGCGAACTTGCGAAACGCCAAGAACATCATCGATTTGCTCAAGACGGCGCGCAAGAACGACAGCCAGCCCCGGCTGATCCTCAATCGTGTGAACATGCCAAAGCGCCCGGAAATCACCATTAAGGAATTTGAGGCGAACCTGGGCCTGAAGGCGACGTCCGTCATCGACTTTGACATCGAAACATTCGGTCAAGCTGCCAACAACGGGCAGATGATCGAAGAAGTGAATGCCAAAGCGGCAGCCGCTCTGGCATTCCGCTCGATTGCAATGGCGGTGACCAATCGCCGGGAATTAAAAGTCGAAAAGGCTGTCAAAACTTCGGCCGCCTCGGCGTTGGCTCCATTCCTTCATAAGCTGCGCTCAATGAAGCGGTAAAGTACGACGGGTCATGCCGTTCATCACGACGGGGCATATTCAAAGGTCCGGCATTTTTATGCCGGGCTTTTTTGCAGGACGACACGCGGCCATTGTTATGGCCGAAGCGGCGACGAGCCGCCGGCGCGAGCACCGGATTCAAAAGGTGCGGCATTCTTATGCCGGACCTATTTGCAGGACGACACGCGGCCATTGTTATGGCCGAAGCGGCGACGAGCCGCCGGCGCGAGCGCCGGATTC
>JANLYB010000053.1:0-3730 GCA_031365425.1 Hyphomicrobiaceae bacterium | reverse complement strand
GGCTCTGTGTCACCGGGCATCTGGGGTATCTTGAGCTGCCGATGCTTTATACGGGCGGCATGATCAGCAGCAAGGTCATTGCCAGAGCCCGGGACGCCAATGGCATCTTTTTCCATTCGCAGATTCCGGACTGCTATTCTGCTTTCGCCGTTTGCAGCGTGATCGACCGCTATATTTTTACGCAGGAGCCGTTTGCGATCGCGGGTTCGTCCAAGCACAGTAATGGCGGCAATTTGCTCAAGCTCAAAGGCACGCCGTTCCTGACCGAAGGGAATATTCCATTCCACCCGGATATTCCGCTTCCCAGCATCGGGACGCTGACGTTTTCGATCCCGGCGCTGGTTTATGAGTGCTACCTGCAGACGCAGTATCTTCACGGCGATTTTGCGAAGATCAAACCTGCCGATCAGCTCGAACTGATCTTGAATGCGACGCCGGTTGGGCGCGATATCCTGCTCGAATGGGCTAAGACATTCGCTGCCAAGCATAATCTCGACTGTGACGCGATCGTTGCCAAGGCGGCCCGTGCGCCGCTCAACCGCCGGGTCGCTTTGGGACGCCAAACTCTTGAAAACGTTCTCGACCGGTACCGGATCGATTTGGCCTTGGGGCTTGCGATTGACGACGTGTATGAGGCAAGCATCGTGGCGGCGACGATCATGAAAACGCGACCGGGCAGGCTGGCTGGGTATCGCCGGTTGCTCGCTCGGAAGCTATCTAAAGGCGCCAAGCTGCCGTTGGCGTCGCAATAGCCAATTTCGTTGGAACGGGACACCACGATGCGCATTCTTATCACCGGCAACATGGGCTATGTCGGTCCTGTTCTAGCCCGATCGCTGCGGGCGTCGTTTCCGTCAGCCGAGATCATCGGCTACGACGCTGGCTTTTTCGGCAACCTGTTGACGGACGCCGGGCGCTTGCCGGAAAGCCGGCTTGATGCGCAGTATTTCGGCGATATTCGCGAATTGCCGGAGCGGCTGCTTTCGGGCGTCGATGCGGTCATTCATCTGGCGGCGGTCTCTAACGATCCTATCGGCAACCGGTTCGAGGGGATGACGGACGAGATCAATCAGCAGGCGAGCGTGCGGGTGGCCCAGCTTGCGGCAAAGGCCGGGGTCCGAAACTTCGTGTTCGCTTCGAGCTGCAGCATCTACGGAGCGTCGGGGGGCGGGGCTCGAACCGAGCGTGACGAGACGAACCCGCTGACCGCCTACGCGCGGTCCAAAATCGGAACGGAAACGGCGCTGAAGGCGGCCGATCTTAGGTCGATGGTGGTGACGAGTTTGCGGTTTGCAACAGCGTGCGGGATGTCGGACCGGTTGCGGCTTGATCTGGTGCTCAACGATTTTGTCGCGTGTGCGCTGACGTCGGGCGAGATCACGGTTTTGAGCGATGGGTCGCCCTGGCGGCCTCTCATCGACGTTGCGGATATGGCGCGGGCGATGACGTGGGGTATTGGCCGCCGGGCAGACAATGGCGGTCAATTCCTGGTCGTGAATGCCGGCAGCAACGATAGCAACTATCAGGTCACGACCTTGGCAAATGCGGTCGCTGCGGCCGTGCCTGGGACAAAGGTTTCCATCAATACCGATGCGCCGCCGGATAAGCGGTCGTATCAGGTGAATTTCGATCTGTTTGCATCGCTGGCACCTCAGTTCACGCCGCGCGTTACGCTCGACCAGAGCATTCAGAATTTGCGTGACGGGCTTATTCGGATGGGGTTTGCCGATCGGGAGTTCCGCGGCTCCAAGCTGATGCGTCTGAAGGCGATCGAGCAGCACATTGCAACGGGGCGGCTGGGCGCAGATTTACGCTGGATGTGAATAGCCGCGGATTGCGGACGCAGTGCGGCGACTGGCCGGTTCGGCCGGGCTCAGCAATGTGTTAAGCGACGTGAATAGGCTAGCTTTCGGGTAGCGTCACGTGAGGCTGGACTTTTAGAGAGCGGGAAGCGCGATGTCTGATCTCCTGGTGCGGTTGTTTGGCTGGCGCGCGACGCTGTTTCACGGTGATCCGCTGGTCTATGACCGTTGGCGCTGGATCAACCGGCGGCTGCGTAAGACGCATAACGACGAGCTGTTGCTCGATGTCGGGTGCGGATCGGGGGCTTTCACCATCGGCACGGCCAAGCGGGGTTACAATTCTCTCGGGTTAAGTTGGGACGAGCGTAATCAGGGCATCGGGGAGAAGCGGGCAGGGATCAGCGGGGCTGTCAAAGCGAAGTTTGAAATCTGCGATGTGCGAAAGCTGGCCAGTCACGAGCATCTGGCGGGACAGTTCCACGTGGTGCTATGCACCGAAAACATCGAGCACATTATCGACGATTTTGCGCTGATGGATGCGATGTCGAATTGTTTGAAGCCCGGCGGGCGGCTGCTGCTGACATCGCCGTATATCCGCCGCGTGCCGCAAAGCCCGATGGACTTCGGGCCGTTTCCCGATTTCGAGGACGGGCGGCATGTGCGCTGCGGTTATAACCGGTCGATGCTGATCGAAATGTGTGATCATGCCGGTCTCAAGGTTGAGGAGATCAGTTTTATTTCTGGACCCATCAGCCAATTGGGTGCGTGGCTGCTGTGGAAGTTTGGCTATATCCATCCGCTTGTGGGCTGGCTCGTCATCCTTCCGCTTCGGCCGCTGGCACCGCTGTTTGATCCGCTGTTGACGAAGCTGTTTGGCTTCACGCCGTTCTGCATCGGACTTGAGGCCTACAAGGCGCGCGTGCCTGTGAGCGCTGCCGTTGCGCAGCGTGCGGCAGCTTGATCGGATAGGGGTGAATTCATGCAAAAATTCGATTATTTGGTTAGGAGCGCGACTCATTTTGGCGATTCTACACGCTGGCGCTGCCCCAATTGCAGCAGCACGGTTGGCAAGGAATTGGACCGGAAATTTTTTATCACGCGATTGATCCGGTGCAGCGATTGCCAATTGCAATACCGGGCCCCGACGGATTCCGAACAGTTCAACAAGACCTTCTATAACTATTTTTACAAGCAGGGGACCACGACGAAAATGCCTGACCTGGAAGAGCTGGAGCGCTTGCGCGCGAGCCAGTTCGAAGGCACCGAGCAGGCGTATTCCAGGTTCATTGCCATGCTCAAGCGTGAGGGCGTGGTTCCAGGCATGCGGGTGTTTGATTTCGGATGTTCCTGGGGTTACGGCAGTTATCAGTTCCTGCAAGCCGGGTACGAGGTCGATTCGTACGAGATCGCCGTAGACCGCCGTAATTTCGGGATTAAGAAGCTCGGCGTGCGGCACATCGATGAACCCTTCGCCATCGTTGAGGGACATCCGCTGTTTCAAAGCTACGACTGCTTTTTTTCAGCCCATGTTCTGGAGCATGTTCCTGCGCCGTCCCGGATCTTCGAACTGGCTTGGAAATGTCTGAAGGCGGGCGGAACTTTCGTCGCCGTGGCTCCCAATGGGTCGGCGGCGTTCCGCCGTCATAATCTTGCGGGGTGGCGTCACATGTGGGGCGGGGTTCATCCCAACTTTCTCGATGACGCCTTTTACAATATCCACTTTTCCAAATCGAAACGGCACTTCGCGTCGCCGTCTGGAGGGGATCCTTTCAGTGATTACGAGCTAGGATTCGTTGCTAAAAAAGATGCCAGTCAGGGTCGTTTTTGAATAGAAAGCTGCGGCGGTAACATTTTTATCGAATCAACGAGACCCGCATCATGATCGAGACATCACAGACGACATGTCGTAAGGCTAGCGATGTCTGAAG
>JANLYB010000051.1:0-15142 GCA_031365425.1 Hyphomicrobiaceae bacterium | reverse complement strand
CATCTGGTTTGCTGCCAAGGCACAATCGAAACTGCCAAGTGCTTTCGAAGAGGTGCAAGCATTGGTCAATCATAGGCTGTTTAAGATCGCCACACCAAACAAGGTTCGCGCACTGATCGGGACTTTTGCGAACGCAAATCCGCGCAATTTCCATCGCGCCAACGGTGCGGGGTATCAGTTTCTGGCCGATCAGGTGCTTGTGATCGATCAATTCAATCCGCAAGTTGCGTCACGGCTAGTGTCGACTTTGCGAAGCTGGCGGACGTTGGAGTCAGGTCGAAAAGCACTCGCCAAAAAGGCATTGCACCGAATTTCCAAGGTTACTTCGCTATCGCGCGATGTGCGCGAGATCGTGTCGAAGATGCTTGAGAGCTGAACCAATCTGCGCGCTGCCAATTTTATCCGTGCTCGGGTTAGATCCTCTCCCTGAGACAATCTCGACACGCTTTTTTGATTTACCGCCAACGGATTTATTCTCTCTCGACAGTGGCGGGCGGGATGGGCGACTCTGATGTCAACGATTCGATTGGCAGATTGAGTCGCGGCGGGGCGGGGCGGTTTTTCTACAATTTGGCGGGGACTTTTGAAATGGCGTGGACACATGTCCGCTATGGCCGGGGAAGCTTTGGCTCCAAGGCATCGGGAACCATCCCAAGCAACGCGACGGCACTGCCGCTCGAAGGCTGGCTGACGGGCGCGGAAAAATACCTCGTCGCGTTCATCGTCATTCAGGTCGTGGCGTTTGCGCTGCTTGGGCAGGGCGGCGGTTTCGATCCGATGCTTGCCATCTGCCAATCGGCGAGCCTTGCCGTCGTTGCCCTCATGTTTGCCAAACAGCGTGCTGCCGCCGACGAGACTGCTCCCCGGTCTGTTGACGTTGTAGTGACATCTGCAGCATCTGGCGCCGCCCAGCCTTCCGCACTCGCGCCTGCGTCATCGACGGCCATTGGCGCGATCCAGCTCGACGAACAGAGCCAGACGTGGGCCGATCTGATGGCGCGGATCAGTCACGAAATCCGGACGCCGCTCAACGCCGTCATCGGTTTTTCGGATTTAATGGAGCGGGAAATCTTCGGGCCGCTCGGCCATGACAAGTATCGCGATTATCTGGCGCACATCCGGGACAGCGGCGAAGCGCTTCTCAAATCGGCGGAGGATACCCTCGCGCTCAGTTCGCTGCTCGCCATTCCGGGTCCGGGTCAACGGACGCAGTGTTCATCGCTGACTTGCCTAATGCAAGATGCCTGGTTGCTGGTCGAGCCGCTTGCCACCCGCCGTGGGATCACGCTCGACATTACCATTCCAGACACAATTGAAGTTGCCGGGGATCGGCGCGCGTTCCGGCAGGCGCTGTCGAACCTGATGATGGAAGCGACTCTACGGGCTACTCCCGGCAGCAGGATCGAGATCAAGGCCTGGGTGCACAGCGACACGGTTTGCGTCAAGGTCCTTGCAGCGGACACCGAGCGCAAACGGCACCCGGCAGAACCATCACTTGCAATCTGCGTGGCGCGCGCCTTGCTCGAACTTCAAGGAACTTCACTGACCGCTACAGATTGTGCCCGCCGTGGCCTGTGGAAAGCAACGACCGTTCTCGATCTTGCAGTTCAGCCGGACTTTTTCAGCGCGATTGATCGCGGCATACGAACCGCGCAGACGGCATAGAACCCCAATCTGGACTGGACCTATTTGGGGGCTGCTGGAACAGGCGGCGGCTGTGCGGGTTGGGATTCCGATCCGTCGTCACGTCCTGGGGGTCCGGATCGATGGTCGTGCTTGCGGCGCCATTTCTGAAAACGGGCGCGTTCTTCGGGCGTCATTTGAGATACCGCATTGATGAGGACGGCCGAACCTGCACGGCGAGCATTGGCTTCGGCGGTGACGAGGTCGTTGAGCGATTTTTCCGCGCGGGCGGCATCGAACGGTACGGCGATCATCGCTGCATCAACTTCAACGCGAGCCTGCTGGACGGCCTGCCGTAGCGGCTTCCAGGCCTGACGCGCCTGTTCGCCGGTGGCGCGCAGAGTCTCCCGGCGCTCCTTGGGCAAGGAGCGCATAAAGCCACGCAGCCCTGGATCGCCTAGATTGAATTCGTGGGGGCGGCCCCACCGATGGGAGATAGCGGCTCCGCCAAAAACCCCCAGGATCAAAAAGTTGAGCGCCAACGAGGCGATCAGGAGCTTTGAGTATTTCGGCGCGGGAGGCGTTGCGGGAGCGGTGGTGCTCATAGGGATTCTTCCGCGCTGGCCGAGGGTTCGGCGTAGAAGGCGAGTTCGGATTCGTCGTCTGACAGGCCAACGGCTTCGGCAACGTAATCAAACGTCGAGGTGAGTTGTCCGCTGGTGCCGGCGAAAATCCCTAAGACCAGGGAGGCGGCCAGCAAAGCACCGGCAGCGTGACGCACCTGTCCGCGCAGGAAGGGTACGGCGGTCTTTTTGGCCGCGGGGAAGGGAACGACATTGCCGGGTTGGGCCGGCAATGGGATGGACGCGGCTGCTGCGGCGACGATGCGTTGGGCAAGGGCGCGCTCCCGGTCAACACTCACGCGGGGGGCGATATCGAGCAGGCGGTCAAGCGCTGCCGCCTCGGCGAGCGCTGCCTTCGCCCGCGGATCGATGGCGATGAAGCTCGACAGGCGAATCCGGTCAGCCGCGGGCCAGCGGCTCTTATCGGCACTGTAAATCTCAAGGAGACGGTTTAGCTCCTGGAGGCGCTGTTCGGTTTCTGATTGGTTCGACATCGTCACTATCTCGAATGGGTCTTGAAAAACTTGGAACTCATGGTCGTGGGCGGCGGATAGTGGTTCGGGTCAATCGTCTGGCGCGGTCAAAAGCTCCTGCCATTCGGAGGCAAGTGCGGTCTTAAGGGAACGCCGGGCGCGGGAGAGAAGAGACTCTACCGCTTCGTCTGATATCCCCATTGTCTTGCCGATTTCGATCTGGCTCAAGCCCTCGTAGTGAAACAGAACGAGCGCCAAGCGCTGACGGTCGGGCAATTCCTTTAAGGCAGCGTCGACGCGGGCCGAGGCTTCATTGCGTTCAATCGTCAACTCCTGCTGCGCCGGGCGGGCCTGCTCGGGAACCTCGTCCGTGACCGTCGTATTGCGGCCGGCGCGAACACGGTCGATACAAAGGTTGGACACGACGCGACGCAACCAGGGGCGTGCGCCATAGGCGCCGATTTCGAGCCGTCCGCTCGACCGCCACAACCGCAGCATCGCTTCCTGCGCCACGTCCTCTGCCTCCGCATCGTCCCGCAGCATTCGCCGGGCAACCGCCAGCATGGCCGGCAAGTGCTTATCGACCAGCGCCGTAAAGGACGGCATATCGCCCGCCGCCGCCTTTTCAAGCAGCGCGGCATCTTCAGAACCGGCACCGGGTCCCCCCGGCGGACGGTCAGGTTGCTCCACCCGTTTGGCTGACACGCGTTTCTCAACCTCTATTTTTCTGCGATCAAGCACGTGGTTCATGTGCGCCAAGGTTTCGGAGCGAGGTCAGACCGTCATCGAGAATAACGGAGTGACGGGCTCGTTCCGTCGCTTGGGGGCGGAAGCATCAGATAATCCGGTTAAACGCCGCATGAACGGCGGCCAGGGTATCCTTTAATAGACTTTCGAGGGCGGAAAAACTTGGGGCCTGACCGGCCCGGGCCAACTGGTCCTTCAGGCCGCGCGGGGCAGTTACGGGGTCGAAGGGCCCATCGGACAGAAGGCGGAGCAAGCCGGTAAGATTTGATAGCAAACCTGCTGCATCCGACAATGTGTGGGCGTCCGTGTCGTTCAAGGCCTTGAACTGCCCCAACGCCGCAATCGCGCGGGCCGTATTCGTGTTGAGGACACCCTTGAATTCGCTAGCGTAGATAAGTTGCAGATACTGAGCAATAAATTCCAGATCGACGAGGCCGCCGCGGACTTGCTTCAGGTCCCAGATATTGGTGGTGCCTTTATCAGCCTCAATGCGGGTGCGCATGTCGCGGACGTCGGTCGCGATGGCGGCGCGGGCGCGGGGTTTTGACAAGACGGCGGCGATTGCGGCTTCGATCCTGTCGCGCAGGTGAAGCGGACCGCTGACAACGCGGGCGCGGGTCAACGCCATATGCTCCCAGGTCCAGGCCGACGTGTTCTGGTAATCGACGAAGCTGGCAAACGACGTCGCCAGAGGTCCCTGTTGGCCTGACGGGCGTAGACGCAGATCGACGTCATAAAGGTTACCTTGGGCAGTGTGTGCGGAGAGCGCCACAACCAGACGCTGCGTGAGCCGGGCATAATACTGAGCGGCAGACAACGGTTTAGGGCCATTCGAGAGGAGAGTGCCGGTGATGGCTTCAGCGGGGGCGTCGTAGATCAGAATAATGTCGAGATCGGATGAGGCGGTCATTTCGCAGCCGCCGAGTTTGCCCATGGCAAGGACGGCTGCGGCGCTGTCTGGGAAGGTGCCGTGGGTAGCGGCGAGATCGGCTTCGATGCGGGATTGGAGGACGCGGATCATGGCGTCAGCGAGGGCAGCATAGGCGCGGCCGGCATCCTGCGCCGTCATGGTTCCTGCCAGCGTGCGAACGCCGATCAAGAAGGTCTGCTCGCTGCCGATGACGCGAGCGGTGTCGAGTACGTGTTCCAGATCGGCGTCGCCGGTGATCGCCGCACGCAACTGATTTTCGTAGTCGGCGGATGAGGGCTGGCTGCCGAATGCGCGGGGGTCGAGAACGGCGTCAAACAGGCGGCGGCGGCGGGACAAGATGCGGGCAAGGCGGGGGGCGGAGCCCATAATGTCGGCGACCAGCTGGAGCAGACCTGGCTTGGTGCGAAGGAGGGCAAAGAGTTGGATGCCGGATGGAAGGTCGGCCAGGAAGCGGTCAAAATTGGCAAGCGCCTGATCGGGATCGGTGGTCTGGGCCAGTGCCTCCACAAGGACCGGCTGGACTTGCGTCAGCCGCTCGCGGGCCTGGGGCGAGCGCATGGAGCGGTAGCGCCCGTGGTGCCAGCCGCGAACGGTTTGCAAGACTTGAGAGGGTTGCGAGTAGCCTAGATTCGCCAAGGCTTCCAGGGTGGCCGGATCGTCGGATTCGCCGGCGAAAACCATGTTGGACGCGCCGGTCGTCAGTTCTGGGCTCGATTCAAACAGGCGGGCGTAGTGGCCTTGGACGGTTTCGAGCACGGCGATCAGACTGGCGGAGAAGGCCTCCAGGTCAGCGTATCCGGCGAAACGGGCGAAGCGTTCTAGTTCCTCTAGATTGGTGGGGAGTTTGTGGCTCTGTTCGTCGGCGACCATCTGGATGCGATGTTCGATGCCGCGCAGAAAGAGGTAGGCTTCCTTGAGGTATTGCGCGACGGGCTCGCTGATCCAGCCGTGTGCGACGAGTTCTTTCAGGGCGGATAATGTCCTCGGCGTGCGCAGGGCCTTTTGGCGTCCACCAGCAATCAGTTGCTGGGTTTGGACGAAGAACTCGATCTCGCGGATGCCTCCGCGTCCGAGCTTGATGTCGTGCCCGGCGACGCCAATGTCGCCGAGGCGTTTGAAGGCGTGGATCTGACGCTTCATGGCGTGGACGTCGGCGATGGCTGCGAAGTCGAGATACTTGCGCCAGACAAAGGGGGCGAGTTCGGCGAGCAGGGCGTCGCCTGCGATCTGGTCGCCAGCAACGGCGCGGGCTTTGATAAAAGCGGCGCGCTCCCAGTTCTGGCCGACGGTTTCGTAGTAGTGCATTGCGGCTTCGGCAGTGAGCGCGATCTGGGTTGCGCCAGCGTCGGGCCGCAAGCGCAAGTCGGTGCGGAAGACGTAGCCGTCGGCGGTGCGTTCGGAGATGAGGCGGACGAGATCGCGGGTCAGGCGGACGAAGAAGTTCGACAATTCCATGCCGTCGCGGACGCGGGCGAGATCGGCCTCGTAAAAGACGATCAGGTCGATGTCGCTCGAATAGTTGAGCTCGTAAGCGCCGTATTTGCCCATGCCGACGACGATGTAGCCTGAGGCAAATTCGGGCTTTGAAACGTCGAGCGGGTGCCAGTCGCCGCGATCAGTCGCGATGCGAAACAGGTAACGGACAGCGGATTGGACGGCAGCGTCGGCAGCGTCGGACAACTTGGCGGTGACCGTCATCACAGGCCAAACGCCGCCAAGATCAGCAAGCGCGGTGAGCAGCGCGACCTCGGATTTGAAGAGGCGCAATAGCCGCATGCAATCGTTGAACTGGGAGGTCGCGGCAATGTCGCGGTGGAGACCTGCGATCAAATTAGCGATGTGGCGTTCGGGCGGGGTTTCCAGCAGACGTTGAAGCCGGTGTTTGTCGCGGACGATCAGGCCACGCAGGTAGGGCGATGCTTGGAAAATCGCGGTCAGGACTTCGGCAACGGGGGCGAGATCAACGTGGGCGGCGAGGGACGCCCGGTCGGGTCCGGCGCGGACACTGGATTCGAATTCCTGCCAGACCGCTGAGGCTGCTGCATCGTGTTGGGCGTTGGGAAAGGGCTTGATGAGGCGGGCCAGCGGGAGGTCTTGAGCTGTAGCGGAGGCTGCGTCGGCGGTCATGACTTTGCGGCTCCCTTTGCGGCCCCCAGGGGAATTTGCTCACGCTCCGGGGCAGGCTGGTTGGACGACTTGGTGTCAGCGGCCAGACTAGTGGAGCGGACCGGTAATATAAGCCGGACCTTCAGCCCGGGCTTGTTGTCTTCAAGCGCCACGCGGCCACCATGGAGACGGGCGACGGCTGCGACCAGGCTTAGCCCCAAGCCGGTGCCGGGCTGGGTGCGGCTTTCGTCGAGGCGGACGAAACGCTTCAAAGCGCGCTCGCGGTTTTGGGCGGCGATGCCAGGGCCATGGTCGGCGACGGAAATGTCGACCTCGGTTGCGGTTGCCGTGACTTCGACGCGGATCAGGGGGTGGGACGCGGCCTGGCTCGCGGCGGGGGCGTATTTGATGGCGTTGTCGATGAGATTGGCGACGGCCTGGCCGACGAGCTGACGGTTTGCTCTGATGAGCGGGCACGGGCTGGTTTCGATTTCCAAGGTGAGGCCGATTTCTTCGGTGACCGGCTCGTAGAGTTCGGCGACGTCGCGGACGAGTTCGCCACAGTCCACGGCCTCGGCGGACTTGTCGATGGCGCTGGCTTCGAGGCGGGCGATCAGCAGCAGGGCGTTGAACGTTTTGATGAGGTCGTCGGCGTCTTCGATCGTGCGCTCTAACGCGTCGCGATAGGCGGGGGCTGAATCGGGTTCGCGCAGGGCTGCCTCGACGCGGTTGCGCAGGCGGTTAAGCGGGGTTTTAAGATCGTGGGCGATGTTTTCAGAGACTTCGCGCAGGCCGGCCATGAGCTGCTCGATACGGTCGAGCATGGCGTTGAGGTTGGTGGCGAGACCGTCGAGTTCGTCGCCGGAGCCTTCGAGGGGAACGCGGCGGGAAAGGTCGCCGGCCATGATCTGCTGGCTGGCGACGTTCATGGATTCGATGCGCTTCAAGACGATCCGGCTGATCATCAGCGCGGTGGCGAGGCCGGCGGCGGTCAGGGCGAGGAAGCTCAGAATGAAGAGCCGTTTGATGCCATCGGCGAACGCGCGCTGGTCTTCGATGTCGCGGCCGATGATGAGGCTTTCGCCGCGCGGCAGGGAGATGGCCATGGCGACGCCGAGGCGTTCGCGTTTGGAAGTGGCGATGTCGGGACGGTAGCGGAACACACCTCCTTGCTGTCCTGCGAAAATTTCAGGCGGCGAGCGGCTTAAATTGCCCGCGAGCTTTTTGCCGGTGGCGTCGGCCAGGAAATAGAGGCCTGGACCTTCGGGCCGGGAGCGGGCGGCGACGGCCTCGGTCAACGCGTTCTTGGAACTGGACTGGCCTTCGGTGCGCAGCGCTTCGGCTTCCGCGATCAGGGTCGTCATGACCTGATCGGTCAGGACTTGGTTGGTTTGCCAGAACAGAATGGCGAGCAAGATGCCTGCGATCACGACGAAGACGGCAGCGGTTCCGGTCGCGAGCCGGAACGCCGTCGTGGAGGCCATTGCTCTTAGACGTTTATACCAGCCCGATGCAAACTTGGGCTCAATATTGACGGGCATCGGGCTGGTATCTCCTTTCTTTGCGGGCGGCCGCGTCGTTTTGTTAAAAACGCCTCCGGCTTGGCAACCCCGCGCGCGTGATACCAATCCCACGAAGTGCAGTCGCGGGATTGGTATCAGACAGCTCCATCACGGATCATGTATCCCGCGCCGCGCACTGTGTGGAGCAGCGGCTTTTCGAAGGACTTGTCGATCTTGGCGCGCAAACGCGAGACGTGGACGTCGATGACGTTGGTCTGGGGGTCGAAGTGGTAGTCCCAGACGTGTTCGAGCAGCATCGTGCGGGTGACAACCTGCCCGGCGTTTTTCATGAGGTATTCGAGCAAGCGGTATTCCCGCGGCTGCAAGGGGATCGGTTCGCCGCCGCGGGTGACGCGGTGGGACAAGCGGTCGAGGACGAGGTCGCCGACGCTGTAGCGGGTTTCCTGCTCCTCGGGGACGGCGCGGCGGGCCAGCGCCTCGATGCGGGCGAGGAGTTCGCTGTAGGCATAGGGCTTGGTCAGATAGTCGTCGCCGCCGGCGCGCAGGCCTTTGACGCGGTCGTCTACATCTCCCAGGGCCGACAGGACGAGGACGGGCGTGCGGACGCCGTCGGCGCGCAGGGTCTTGATGACGGACAAACCGTCGAGGCGGGGAAGCATGCGGTCGACAATCAGCACGTCGTGCTGGCCGGCTTGGGCCAGTTCCAGGCCGGTTTCGCCATCGCCAGCGATGTCGGCGGCGTGGCCGCTTTCGCGGAGTGACTTCAAGAGGAACTGGGCGGTTTCCCGATCGTCCTCGATGACAAGAACTCGCATATGGACCCCAAATGAAAATGGCGGCCGCAGTCGTTTTTGACTGCAGCCGCCTTTGTTATGATCGGCACGGAGCGCGCTGTCAGCCCTTTAATTGGACGGGAACAAATCGCTTCTGATCGGCCGACTTGATCTGAAGGAGGACCGCCTTACGCTTCAGGCTCTGCGCCTTCTGCACACCGGCTGCGACTTCTTCAGGAGAATTGACGGGTTCGCCGCCGACTTCGAGGATCACGTCGCCCGACTTCAGGCCTTTAAGGGCCGCATCCGAGCCGGATTTCACTTCGGCGATCACGACGCCTTCCTTGCTGCCGCTAACGCGGGCCGGGAGAAGGGTGAGGCCAAGCTGCTCGAGGTCGATGCTGGACGACGAGGGCTTAACCGGTTCGGGCTTTGCAGGATCTTCCTTGCCACCGGGGAACGTGCCCAGCTTCACCTTGACGACCTGTTCGGCGTTGTTGCGCCAGACTTTAACGTCGACATCGGTGTTGGGAGACAGTTCAGCGATGCGGCGGGCGAGATCGCGGCTGTCGGCGATCTTGTCCTTGTCGATTTGCAGGATCGCGTCCTGAGACTTCAGGCCGGAAGCGGCGGCCGGACCGTTGGCGGTGATTTCGGTGATGAGCGCGCCACGGGGTTCGGACAGGCCGAGGCTTGCGGCGGTATCTTCGTCAATGTTCTGGATCTTGACGCCGAGCCAGCCGCGGCTCACCGAACCGGACTTCTTAAGCTGATTGACGACTTCGGTGGCGGTCTTGGCCGGGATCGCGAAGGCGATACCGACGTTGCCGCCCGACGGCGAGAAGATGGCCGTGTTGACGCCGACGACATCGCCCTCGAGGTTGAAAGTCGGGCCGCCCGAGTTGCCGCGGTTCACGGCAGCATCGATCTGGAGGAAATCATAGGGACCCGAACCGATGTCGCGGCCGAAGGCCGAGATGATGCCGGCGGTGACGGTGCCGCCCAAGCCGAACGGATTGCCGACGGCCAGAACCCAATCGCCAACGCGACCCTGGCTCGCCGCGAATTTGACGAAGGGGAAGGTCTTTTCGGTTTTCGGCTTGATCTTGAGGAGACCCAAGTCAGTGCGCGGATCGGTGCCGATCAGCTCGGCTTCGTACTTTTCCTTTTCGTCGAAGCTGACGGTAATTTTGGTCGCATTTTCGACGACATGATTGTTGGTCACGACGTAGCCGTCAGCCGAAATGACAAAGCCGGAGCCCTGGGCCAACGAGGGGCGCTCTTCGGCATCGGGCGCGCCGCCGCCACCGCCACGGGGGAAATTCTTGAAGAAGTCATTGAGCGGGTGATCGGGGGGGAGATCAGGGAGGCCGGGAATGTTTCCGCCGCCGCCGCCGGGAGCGCCTTTGGGACCACCTTGGGGACCCTTGCCGCCCTTACGCAGGTCGGCAACTTTGGCTTCGCCGCCATTGGTGACCGAGATCGAGACGACCGAAGGCTTCACGCGCTCAACGATGTCGGCAAACGACAGCGGAGCACGGCCCATCGGAGTCTGGACGGTGGCGTCGGGCTTCAACTGGGCAAAGCTCGGGGTGAGCGGAACCGCCATAGCCGAAGCTGCAATTGCGGCGACGACGGAGAGGTGTTTGCGAGACAGAGGACGGGCAACAGGCATGGGCTAGTTCTCCAGGCGGCCTGACAGAGACGGAAATTCGTCGTCTGCAGAAATAAGGAGCGCTGGATTACGTGTGCCTTTCGACCGGCTTAATAGTTGGTAATGAACGGGGGTTGGGGTGTCGTTCTGGACGGCTCACTTGATGATGGCACCGAGCGCGCAACAACCCCCACCCCTAACCCCTTCCCGCGTCGATGCACAGCATCGCTCCGCGATGACGGGGAGGGGAGTTTTCACCGCCTGCTACCGCTCAACGTTTATCGAGCAGTTCGCGGAGTTTTTTTTCTTCGGCGGGCGTCAATGGCGTGGCCGACGAGGAAGCTGGGGACGCAGCAGACCGGCGGCTGGCGCGCATGAGAGCGTAGGCAATGGCGGCAAGGCAGAGGAAAGGAGAGATCCAGAGCAACAAGGTCCGGCTGTTGAACGGCGGCTTCAGGAGCACGAAATCGCCATAACGGGCAACGATGTAGTCCATCACGGCGCGGTCGGATTCACCGGCGGTCAGACGTTCACGGACCAGGACGCGGAGGTCTTTAGCGAGCGGAGCGTTGCTGTCGTCGATAGACTGGTTCTGGCAGACGAGGCAGCGCAGTTCCGCCGAGATGGTGCGAGCGCGGGCTTCGAGGGCCGGATCGGCGAGGAGTTCGCCGGGTTCGACGGCGAGGGCTGGCAATGCCGATGACAGGGCGAGGATCGCGGCGGCGATAGTAAAACGAATGGTGAGTCGCATATGATTACTCCGCCGGTGCGGCTGCGGTTTTGCGGCGGGCGAGGCCGGGAGCGCCGACACGCAGGCGGCGGTCGGACAGCGACGTGAGACCGCCTAGGAACATGATCACGGCACCGATCCAGATGAAGCGGACAAAGGGGTGGAAGTACAGCCGGATGGAGTAGCCGCCGTCGGGTTGGCCGTCGCCGAGGACGGTATAGAGATCGCCTTTCCAAGAGGCATGGATGCCAGCTTCAGTCGTAGGTTGGGGCGGGCTGTCGTAAAGGCGTTTAGACGGGGTTAGCGCGATGACGGGCGAGCCGCCGCGCGTGACGTCGAAGTGGCCGGTTTGTTCGACGTAGTTGGGCCCTTTGGCGGGGGTGATGCCACCAAACTTCAGGCTGTAGCCCGCGATGTCGACGGATTCACCAGGCTTCATGACAAGGATTTTTTCGACCTGATAGGCGCTGGTTGCGACGACGCCGACGGTCATCAGACCGACGCCGAAGTGGGCGAGCGTGGTGCCGAAATTCGAGCGGGGCTGATTGGAGAGGCGGCGGAGGCTTTCCTCGACAGGGACTTTGCCGAGTTTGATGCGGGCGGCGAGTTCCGACAGCGAGCCGGCCATAACGAAGACGCCGATGGCGAGACCGAAAGGAGCGAGCCAGACGCCCTTTTGGCCGACGCCGAAGGCAATGATGACGACGGCGAGAGCGATAAGGGCTGCGACCTTCAGGAGTTGGGCGGCGGTGGCGATGTCGCCGCGCTTCCAGGCGAGGAGCGGACCGAAGGGGAGCGCAATCAAAAGCGGGGCCATCAGCGGCAGAAACGTCATGTTGAAGTAGGGCGCGCCGACGGAGATTTTTGCACCTGTGATGGCTTCAAGAGCAAGCGGGTAAAGCGTGCCGATCAGGACGGTGGCGCAGGCGGTCGAGAGCAGGATGTTGTTCAGGACCAAGCCGCCTTCACGCGAGATGGGATTGAATGCGCCGCCCTGGCGCAACTCGCGGGCGCGCAGCGCAAAGAGGGCCAAGCCGCCACCGGTAAAGAACACCATAATGGAGAGCACGAAGATGCCGCGCTCGGGGTCGACGGCGAAAGCGTGGACCGAGGAAAGGACGCCGGAGCGGACCAGGAACGTACCCATCAGGGAGAGCGAGAAGGTGAGGATCGCCAGCAGGACGGTCCAGACTTTGAGGCTGTCGCGCTTTTCCATGACGACGGCGGAATGGAGCAGCGCGGTGCCGGCGAGCCAGGGCATGAAGGAGGCGTTTTCAACCGGGTCCCAAAACCACCAGCCGCCCCAGCCGAGTTCGTAGTAGGCCCACCAGGAGCCCATGGCGATGCCGATGGTCAGGCACATCCAGGCGGCGAGCGTCCAGGGGCGGACCCAGCGCGCCCAGGCGGCGTTCAGGCGGCCTTCGATGAGGGCTGCGATGGCGAAGGAGAAAGCCATCGAGAAGCCGACGTAGCCCGCGTAGAGGAACGGCGGGTGGAAGGCGAGGGCTGGGTCTTGCAGGATGGGGTTGAGGCCGCGACCGTCGGCGGGGGCCGGGAGCAGGCGCAGGAACGGGTTCGACGTCAGGACGATGAACGCGATGAAGGCAACGGCGATGGAGGATTGGACCGAGAGGACACGGGCTTTGAGGGTGGTGGGCAGGTTGTTGCCGAAGGCTGCGACGGCGGCACCGAACAGGGCGAGGATCAGGACCCAGAGCAGCATCGAGCCTTCGTGGTTTCCCCAGACGCCGGAGATTTTATAGATCAGCGGTTTGGTCGAGTGGGAGTTGCTCGCGACGTTCACGACCGAGAAGTCCGAGACGATGTAGGCGTGCGTGAGGCTAGCGAACGCGATGGCGATCAGGCCGAGCTGGACCAGCGCTGCGGTGCTGGCGGTTGCCATGAGCCGCTGATCGCCGATCTTGGCGCCGTAGGCCGGGATCAGCATCTGGAAAACGGCGACGACGAGGGCCAGGACGAGGGCGAAGTGGCCGAATTCGATGATCAAGGTGGGCTCCGGGGGTCAGTTCCGTCGTGGATACGGGACCGCAGTATAGCAGGATTGGTGGGGGAGGGGGAACGCGACGATTGGGAGGGGGCGGGGCTTTGGGAACAATTCCAGGGGATCAGAAGTTCTAAATCTCAGTGACCATATCGAAATGCCATCACGCGTGCAGACCCACTGCACCTTGTCGGCGCGTCTCAGGCTGCCGGACTCTGCGGCGCTGCCAGCATAATTAATTTAATCCAGGAGTTCCAAACGTGCCCAACAAGCGTCGCCTCATTATGACTTTGGGATGGGCACTTGCCCTCTCCACGCCGTTTGAGGCCGCTGTGGCTCAAGAGCGGCAAAATCGACAGAATGAGCCGCGATCCAACGAAGCGCCTCAACAGCAAGATGAGGGCAAGCCGAAAGATGACGAGGGCAAATCGAAACGCAAAGAGGACGGGGCTCCGAAGGGTCGCGAGAACCGTCCTGCGCCCGAGCTGAAAAAGCCGCCGGAAGACAAACCCGCGCCCAAATCGCAGTCGGCACCGCCGCCGAAAGCGCAAGCCGCTCCACCGGCACCTAAGCCGGCACCTAAGGACGCCCCGGAAAAGGCACCACCACCAGCAGCGCTCGAGAAGCTTGAGCCCGCAGAAAAGGACAAAGCCAAGCCCGCGCCAGTGGACGCGCAGCCTTCACCAGCCCCTAAGAAGGAACAGCCTGTCGTCGTTCCGCCAAAGGCAACGACCGCCCCGCCGCCGGTGCCCGATGCCGGCAAAAAGGCAACTCCGGACAAAACGCAGGCGCAGCCCACCAATCCGGAAAGCGTTCCGAACCGTGATCCAAAGCCAGTCTTGCCCGGCGACAAATCGTCTGCGCCCGTGACTCAGCCTGTCCCTGTCGTGCCTGCGCCCACTACGGCACCGGCCTCACCTGCAGCACCCGTGCAGCAAGCCGCGCCACAAAAGCCAACAGTGTTGAACGCCCCGGCGGCAGCACTTCCCGCTGCTCCGGCCAATCCCGCCGCGCCAACGGCGTTTCAACCTGGGTTCCAGCCCGCAGGTGCTCCTCCGCAAAAGCTGCAGGATATCCAGAAAGGCCGGACAGAACGGGTTGAGGACGGCGGCAAGCGGACTGTCATTCAAGAAACCGACAACCGGGTGATCATCAAGCAGGACAACCGGACGATCATCAGACACGACGAGACGCAGCGCTTTGCGAAGAATGCGACCGACGTGAAATCCGAGAAGCGTGCCGATGGTACGACCGTGACTATTATCGTTCAGCCCGGTGGCATCCAGATTTTCAATATCGTCGACAACAGCGGCAGGACCGTTCGACGCTACCGGCGTGATGATCGCGGCAGGGAAGTCGATATCATCGACAATCGCAGCTTCTATAAGGGCGGAGCAGTGCTTGGAGTAGGCCTTGTCGTTGGTGCAGTTGCGCTCGCGTTGCGCCCGCCCGAAATCCGTATTCCGCGCGAAAAGTACGTCGTCGATTACGATCGCGCGTCGGACGAAGATATCTATGAAACTTTGACGGCACCGCCGGTTGAGAAACTTGAACGCCGGTACTCGCTGGAAGAAGTCCGCTTCAGCCACGAACTGCGCGAACGCATGCGCCGGATCGACCTTGACACCGTCACGTTCGAGTTTGGTTCATGGGAGGTCAACTCAGCGCAGTTTTCCAAGCTCGAACGCGTTGCCAAGGTTATGGATCGCGTCCTTCAAAACAAGCCGGACGAAGTGTTCCTGGTCGAAGGCCATACGGATGCCGTCGGCTCAGACGTCGATAATCTGACGCTGTCCGACCGGCGGGCGCAGTCCGTGGCTGAAATCCTGACGGGCGTGTTTCGCGTCCCAGCCGAGAACCTCGTGACGCAAGGTTATGGAGAGCAGTATTTGAAAGTGCCAACTCAAGAAGCTGAACGGGCCAACCGGCGCGTTGCCATCCGCCGCATTACGCCTTT
>JANLYB010000048.1:0-4062 GCA_031365425.1 Hyphomicrobiaceae bacterium | reverse complement strand
AGTCACGGTGGACGTTGCGGATTAGGGCCAATTGGGGTGTGCGTATAACAAGGGTGTGTTTCGCGTGTTTGTGCCGATCTATGATGGGAACGATCTGAAACGCATCAAGTTTCAATATGTTACGCTTTTCTTGATCGCGCTGAACGTGACCTGTTTTGTTTTTCAGATGAGCGGGATCGATCGTTCCGTAATTGCGAGTTTCGCGATCGTGCCGGTGGAGTTGACGTCGGTTTCCATTTTTGGCGGACATGCGAATTTTTCGGGCGAGGCGCTGCCGGTCCCGGAAGTTTATACGCTGCTGACGTACATGTTCTTTCACGGCGACCCTTTGCATATTGCTGGTAACATGCTGTTCTTGTGGGTGTTTGGAGATAACGTAGAAGATGCCTGCGGGCATGCGCGGTTTTTGTTTCTGTATCTTGCGTGCGGGGTGATCGGCGGGTTGACGCATGTCGCGTTTCAAGCGGGGTCGGATGCGCCGCTGATCGGGGCGAGTGCGGCCGTGGCGGGCGTCATTTCGGCTTATCTTGTTTTGCATCCGCGCGTGCGGGTTTGGGTGTTGGCTTTCAAGCTCATTCCGATGCGAATCCCCGCGGTCTGGCTGCTGGGCGCGTGGATTGCGATGCAAATCGCGATGGTGCTGTTACCGCAAACTGGCCCTGTCGCGTGGTGGGCGCATATCGGCGGGATCGTTGCGGGTGCGGTTCTCGTCGTCGCGTTGCGGCGGCCGGGTGTGATTTTGTTCGATCAGAGGGTGACGCCCTCTATGTGATGGCGCTCGACCCAGCCGCATTTGGGCAGGAGCGGGCCTTTCCGCTGGTCGCCATGACGTTAACGAGAGGTATGTGACGATTTGGGAACTCGTCCAGCGGTTGACTAATTTTTGGTCGGCTTTTACTTTGATTTCTCGCAATTGCGAAAGCCGTGGCTGTGGGCGCTCGCCGTCTGGGGCTTAACGATGCTTGACATCCCTTAAACTCATCGACGGAGCTTGCGCTTATGAAGATCCTCGTCCCGGTAAAGCGCGTCGTGGACTATAACGTCAAAATCCGGGTGAAATCAGATGGTTCCGGGATTGAACTCGCGAACGTTGCGATGTCGATGAACCCGTTCGACGAGATAGCGGTTGAGGAAGCCGTGCGGCTCAAGGAAAGGGGCGCCGCGACGGAAGTGGTCGTGGTTTCCATCGGGCCTGCGAAAGCAGAAGATACCATCCGCAAGGCCCTCTCTTTTGGGGCAGATCGCGGTATTCTCGTCAAGACGGGCGACACGGATGTGGTCGAACCGCTGGCGGTTGCGAAGATTTTAAAGGCCATCGTCGAGGCCGAACAACCCGGTCTCGTGATCATGGGCAAGCAGGCGATTGACGACGATTGCAACCAGACCGGTCAAATGCTGGCCGCGTTGCTAGGCTGGCCGCAGGGAACGTTTGCATCCAAGGTTGCACTTGATGGCGCGAGCGTGCATGTGACTCGCGAAGTCGATGGCGGGCTGGAGACCGTGAAGCTCAAGACGCCGGCCATCGTGACGACTGATCTGCGTTTGAACGAGCCACGTTATCCAGCTTTGCCCAATATTATGAAGGCCAAGAAGAAGCCGATGGACGTCAAAACAGCAGCCGATTTCGGGGTCGACATCACGCCCCGCCTTAAAGTGCTGGCAACCGCCGAGCCTGCCACGCGCAAGGCTGGAATCAAGGTCGCAAGCGTTGCCGAACTGGTTGCTAAACTTAAGACCGAGGCGGGGGTTATCTAATGGCCGTTCTTCTTTTTGCCGATCACACGAATACTGCGCTGGGAAGTTCGACCGCGAAGGCGCTGACGGCTGCGAAGGCGCTGGGCGGGGATGTCCATATTCTTGTTGCCGGGCATGAGTGTCAGGGTGCAGCTGACGCGGCGGCCAAGCTTGCTGGGGTTGCCAAGGTGCTTGTGGCCGATGCGCCGCAGTACGGGCATGGCCTGGCTGAGGAAATTGCGCCGCTGATCGTGTCGCTGATGGGTAATTATGCGGCGGTTGTTGCTGCAGGAACGACGGGCGGCAAGAACGTCATGCCCCGTGTTGCAGCCCTGCTCGATGTGATGCAGGTGTCCGACATCATAGCTGTCAAGTCACCGGACACGTTCGACCGGCCGATCTATGCCGGGAACGCGATCCAGACGGTTCAGGTTAGCGACGCGAAGAAGGTCATCACCGTGCGGACGGCGGCGTTTGCTGCGGCTCCAGATGGCGGTTCGGCTGCGATTGAAGCGGTTGCCGGGCTGGCGGTTGTGGGCTCCTCGTCGTTCGAGGGCGCGCAACTGACGAAGTCGGACCGGCCCGAATTGACGGCGGCCAAGATCATTATTTCCGGCGGCCGCGGCATGGGGAACGGGGAAAATTTCACCAAGTACATCGAGCCGATCGCTGACAAGCTGGGTGCTGCGATGGGCGCGTCGCGCGCGGCGGTCGACGCTGGTTTTGTGCCGAACGACTGGCAGGTGGGGCAGACCGGCAAGATCGTGGCACCTGAACTGTACATCGCGGTTGGCATTTCGGGTGCGATCCAGCATCTGGCTGGCATGAAAGACAGCAAGGTCATCGTGGCAATCAACAAGGACGGCGATGCGCCGATCTTTCAGGTTGCCGACTATGGGCTTGTCGCCGACCTGTTTACCGCCTTGCCGGAACTGGATGCTGAACTGAAGCGCGGCTGATACTATTGAGGAGCGGATTTTCACGGCGATTTGCTCCATACTGCGTCTGATATTTTCTCGCCGCGGATTGTTAAAGGCATCTTTCAATGGACGTTGCTGTGAAATCTGACGGTCGAACCAAAGCTGGCGCAAAAAAGATGGAAACCGAACCTTTGGCCATCCGTTCCGTCGGGGTGATCGGAGCCGGGCAGATGGGAACGGGCATCGCTCATGTCATTGCGCTGGGTGGATACAAGGTCGCGGTCAACGATCTCAAGAAAGAAGCGTTCGACAAGAGTGTTGTGGCGACCGAACGGAATATGGGGCGGCAGGTAGGCCGAGGGTTGCTCACCGAGGCGGATGCAAAGGCCGCCATTAAGCGGATTACATTCGCGCCTAGTCTCGACGCGCTCGCGCAGTGCGATCTTGTGATCGAAGCGGCGACCGAAGAAGAAGTCATCAAGCGGAAGATTTTCCAGGAGCTTTGCCCCAAGCTAAAGCCGGAAGCAATGCTGGCTTCCAATACGTCGTCGATTTCGATTACGCGCCTTGCTTCGATCACCGACCGGCCCGAGCGATTTATCGGGATGCATTTCATGAACCCGGTTCCGCTGATGGAACTGGTCGAGCTGATCCGGGGCATCGCGACCGAAGACGAGACGTTCCAGGCGTCGCGCAAGTTCGTAGAAAGCCTCGGCAAGACCATTGCGGTCAGCGAGGATTTCCCGGCTTTTATCGTCAATCGTATCCTGCTGCCGATGATCAACGAGGCGGTCTATACGCTGTATGAGGGCGTCGGCACGGTCGATGGTATCGACAAGGCCATGAAGCTTGGTGCCCATCATCCGATGGGTCCGCTGGAGCTTGCCGATTTCATCGGGCTCGATACGTGTCTGTCGGTTATGCAGGTGCTGTATGAGGGGCTTTCGGACAGCAAGTATCGTCCGTGTCCGCTGCTGGTGAAATACGTCGAGGCCGGCTGGCTTGGCCGCAAGACGCAGCGCGGGTTCTATGACTATCGCGGCGAACATCCGGTACCGACACGATAAGGGTGGCGGTGGAATTGTAGGGCGCAATAGCTTCTTGGCGTATTGCGCCGTCGGATGGTTGCGTTGAAGCGGTGCAATACGCTGCGCTATTGCACCCTACGAAGCGGGTCGAATTCAAATACTTATCCCCGCTCGTCCGGCGTATGAGATTTTGGGATCACCTTATTTCACGAGGGCTGGTTCTAGAGCTGCTTTTACTGGGAAATAGGGGTTTTGCGAGGAGTCCCGCAACCCATCAGCTGGCCGGGGCTTTGAATGCAGCAATTTGGTTTGCGACTGCCGGGTTAAGATTGGTCTGGCAGGTATTCTTAGCCGCTTCGCGAAACACGGATCAGGGCTTG
>JANLYB010000366.1:0-9302 GCA_031365425.1 Hyphomicrobiaceae bacterium | reverse complement strand
ATGGGGATCGACAAGCCGGATGTGCGGTTTGTGGGCCATCTCAACCTGCCCAAGTCGATCGAGGCCTATTATCAGGAAACAGGCCGTGCCGGCCGTGACGGCGAAGCTGCGGACGCTTGGATGGCGTACGGGCTGCAGGATCTCATTCAGTTGCGGCAGTGGATTGCGCAGTCCGAAGGCGGCGAGGAATTCAAGAAGGTTCAGCGTCAGAAACTCGATGCGCTGATCGGGCTTGGCGAGATGGTCAACTGCCGCCGTCAGGCGCTGCTCGCCTATTTCGGTGAAATCAAGCACGAGCCGTGCGGGAACTGCGACAACTGCCTCTGCCCGCCGGTGACGATCGATGGGACAGAGTTGGCGCGCAAGGCGCTGTCGGCGGTTTATCGTACGGGACAGCGGTTCGGCGTCGGCTATGTGACCGACGTGCTGATGGGAAAGGCTGAGGAGCGGATCATCCGCAATAGTCACGATCAGCTTGCCGTGTTCGGTATCGGCAAGGATCAGGATCAGAACACGTGGCGCGGGGTATTCCGTCAGTTGACGGCCGCCGGGCACTTACAGGGCGACACGGAAGGTCACGGCACGCTCGCGCTGACCGATCTGGCGCGGCCGCTGTTGCGGGGGGAAACGGCATTCCGCATGCGGGCGGTCGTCAAGGGCAGCACTAAGCCGCCGAAGGGACGCCGTCCGCCGGTGGTGCTGGGAACGGGCGAGGGGGCCGATCAGTCATTGTTTGCGATTCTGCGGGTCGTTCGCTCGCGGCTGTCGCAGGACGCGAAGGTGCCCCCGTACGTGATCTGCCATGACCGGACGCTGGTTGAGTTGGCGCAGAAGCGGCCCGGTACGCTGAGCGAATTGCAGAACATCATCGGGCTCGGAGCGAGCAAGATCAGCAAGTATGGCCAGACGTTTCTCGACGCGCTGGCGCCGCATCGCGGGGATGCGGGTGCGCAGAAATCTGCGCCTGCGGCCGAGGCTGCGGCGCGGCCCGATCCCGAGGCCAAAGCTGCGAACGGGTTATCGAAGACGGTCAACGCTTCGCTGGAGATGCGGGCAGCGGGGCTGAGCGTCGATGACATCGCTGAGCGGCGTGGCTTTGCGGCCAGCACGATCCTGGGTCATTTCGCGGAAGCCATCGAGGCCGGGCACATCGAGGCGCGCGATTGCGTGGAACTCGACGAGGCGGAGATCGATGAGGTGCTTGCGGCGTTCGAAGAGCATGGGACGCTTGAGAGCGGCAAACTTGGCCCGGTGCATGCCGCGTTCGACGGGCGGTATTCTTACGGGGTGCTCAAGTGCTTGCTGGCAGAGCTTGCTTGATCGGGCCGCATTAGAATCGTCAGCAGCATCACGAAAACCGACATGGTCGGGGATTTCGACGACAGGCTGATCGAGGTCAACGCGACGGCAAGGAAATGGACAATAACCAGTCCCGTGCCGGGGCGCAGCGAGGTCTTGAGGTAGTAAAGGTACATCGCGAACGGCGGGAAGAAGAGGGCTGTACACAGCAGGCCGTAATTCAGGATGAAGGCGACGACGAAGCTTTCGATGCCGTATTCCAGGCCATGCAGGCGGACCCAGGTCATGAGCATGGCGGTATCGGGGCCGAAGATGAGATCATACGTCGAGAGATAGCGGAATAAGGCGAACATTTCGATGCGCGTGCCAGCGCTGCCTTCGTCGTCGAACAGGCGATTGGTCAGGGTGTCGAACGCGCCCAAATCAAAAGCGATCATGACGCCAAAGGCTGTCAGCGGCACGATGATGATTCCGGCCAGGACCGAGCGTATTTCGAATTCGGCGCCGGCCAGGATGTCCATGATACGACGGATTCCGAGGTAGGCGAGGGCTGCAAGTGTTGCAGCGGTTGCCGCCCGTCCGCCAAACGGGATGAGACTTGCCAGCGCCATGAAGAAGCAAACGGGCCGCAGCGCCTTGGGCAGGTCGCGCGCACCGCCTTGCGCTAGCATCACGATGTACGTGCCCATCAGCATGGCGTTGGCAAGCGGATGACCCAGAAGCGCCGTCGATCTGGGTTCGTCGAGCAAGTCTTCGCCGTTGATGACCAGCGGTGTCAGGCGGAAACCTGCAACCAGTTCGTAAAAGCCTAACGCTGCATTGATGAACATGAGCGCGTGGATCAGCAGCGCGAGTTTATGGGATATGCGCTCGCCGGCATCGTGGAGAACGATGAAAACCAGCGCCGCGCCGATGAAGGTTTCGATGAAGATCGTGACCGGAAGCTTCAGGAACGTCGACGCATAGAAGATCATGAACACGTTGGCCGCGAAGTACGGGATCAGCGGTCTGTGCTGCTTGATGATGTCTATCAGGCCGGTCAGCGGGTTGCCGTAGTTCGCCGCCATCATCAGCAGAACCAGCCCGGCAACCAGCGTTGCAGGGTGGAATTTCTCGATGGGGCCGCCGCCGGTGTCGAAATACTGCCAGCCGAACATGTAAAGCGCGAGGGGGGAGATCGCCAGCAACGACACGACAATAAACGCCCGGCCTGCGGACACGAGTGTGCCGAAAGTGGTCGTTTCGTCGCCTTCCATCGCGGCTGATGCCTGCATTTTCGCGTTCCGTGGCCCTATCATGCTGATTAACAGCAAGGATTGTGCCGTCGCTTGGCAGGCGCTTCGCGCTTGGGCTGCCGTCGCTGCATTGTCTCGAGCGTACCACCAAATAGTGTTTCCCCGGACGGCGTCGTGAGCGCAGCGAGCGCCGCTGATCCGGGGGCTTTCCCGGTTTGATGGTGGTAAAGATCCCGGATCTGCGTGCGTAAGTGGGCGCACTTGTCCGGGAAACCAGTGGACGGGAGCGGCATGGCCTTGGTGAAGCCTGCCCCCATTTTTAGGCCTTATGGAATCTAGCGCGGATTTCGTTGGCGAGGGCTTCGTTTTGAGCGGTCCAGGGGGCGGATTTCGATACGACGAGGTTGGCTTGCGAGCGCAAGATGACGCCGTCGTCGAGGATGCGCAGGCCGTTGTCGCGTAAGGTCGCGCCCGTCGAGGTGATGTCGACGATCAGGTCGGCGGTGCCGGCGGCTGGTGTGCCTTCGGTCGCACCCAGGCTTTCGACGATCCGGTAATCGGTAACGCCATTTTGTGCGAAGAAGCGGCGCGTGATGTTGATGTACTTCGTCGCGACCCGCATCGAGCGGCCATGGTTGCGCCGAAACGGCAGCGCCATCGTATCGAGGTCGGCCATCGTGCGTACGTCGATCCAGAAATCGGGGACGGCAATGACGACGTCGGCGTGGCCGAATCCCAGCTGGCTGGTGAACTCGACTTTGGTATCCGCGTCGGGGATCGTTTCGCGGATCAGGTCTTCGCCGGTGACGCCGAAGTGGACCGCGCCGGACTTGACGTGGGCGGCGATTTCGGAGGCTGAGACGAACGCCACTTCGACCTGGGGCATCTCGTCGAACGCGCCGCGATAGCCCCGCGCGTTGCCGGTCTTGCGCATCGTTAGGCCGCGCGCGGCGAGCGCTTCGGTTGTCTGTTCCATCAGGCGGCCCTTGGAGGGCACGGCGAAGATCAATTTGTCTGTGCTCATGTCGCGCTTGCCTCGATGGCGGCCAACAGGCGTTCGGTGTGGATGGCAGCGCCGACGGCGGGCACGTCATGCGGGCTGCCTGCGAGGCGCATCAGGCCATCGTAACGGCCGCCGCCAACGACGGGGCTGAGCAGCGGCTGGCCGGGTGCACCGATCTCGAACACGAAGCCGGTGTAGTATTCGAGCGAGCGGCCGAATTCGCCGGAGAAGGTCGCGGCGTCGAGGTCCAGGCCGTGGGCGGCAAAGCGTTCCAAGCGCTCGTTGAATTTGGCGAGCGGGGCGGCGAGGTCTAGCCTTGGGCCCTTGGCCAAGGCCGCAATCGCGGGGGCGGCCTGTTTGCAGGGGACATTGATGGCGACGTAGGCTTCTATCAGCGCTTTGGAGGCGGCGGCGAGCGGCGGGCTGCGCGAATCTTCGATCACCGACAGCACGCTTTCGGAAATTTCACGAACGGTGCGTGCGCCGAATTGATCTTTGCCCTCGGCCTCGAGGTGAGCAGCGACGATAGCGTCGCTGGTTCCCGGCGCGGCTGCCCGCAGTTCCTGGACGAGGCGCGGGGGTAGCGCTTTCATGAGGCGGGCCGGGTCTTCGGTGAGGCGTTTCAATTCGGCGCGGAAGGCCTGCGGGCGCCAGAACTGCGCCTGCAGGTGCTGACGCCAGCGCTGGGGCATATCGACGGCATCGAGCAGCGCGCGCATCAGGCCGAGATCGCCGAACCTGAGATGGAGAGATTTGCGCTTAAGGCCCGCTGCTTCGAGGGCTGCGATCATGATAGCCAGCGTTTCAGCTTCGGCTTCGATGGCGTCGGGGCTGCCGAAGGATTCGATGCCGGCCTGGCGAAATTCGCGCGGGTGAGCGGCGTCTGCGCCCGCCGGCTGATAGCGGAACGTCGCCCCGTTGTAGCAGTATTTGGCGGGCGTCGATGGGTCGGTGACGCGTTCCAGATGCAGGCGGCAGGTCGGCACGGTCAGGTCGGGGCGCAGGCACAACTCGCGGCCTTCCTGGTCGGTGAAGACGTAGGTGCGAGCGCGCAAGGCTTCGCCGATGCCGTCCAGGAACACCCCGGCAGGCTGGATGATGGCGGGCGCGACCGCTTCGTGACCCGCGCGCGTGAACACACCCATGATGCGTGTGGCTTGGGCTTCGAGCGCTTCGAACTGGCGGGCGGTTTCAGCGGTCATTTGTTACTTCCCCCTCCCCGCAGGGGGGAGGGGAATCAGTGCCGTATTTTATTGGCGCTATCTTATTCATACAGCGCCAAAATCTTGCGGACTTCGGCGACGAGGTCGGTTTCTGGAATCGTGATTTGCGCTGGGCGGGCGGCTTTCCATTCCTTGTTGTCCTTGATCGCGGCGGCGGCTTTTTCGCCTTCGATCAAGTCTTTGAGGACGAGTTCGCCTTTTTCGCGTTCATTGGAACCCTGGATGACGACGACGGCAGCACCGCGTTTGTCGGCGTATTTCATCTGCGGTTTCATGCCGGCGGTGCCCAAGTACATTTCGGCGCGGATGCCGGCCTGGCGCAGGGTTTGGGCAAGCGCCTGATAGCGGGGCAGTTCGCCCTTATCCATGACGAGGACGACGACGGGGCCGAGCGTTGGTTTGGCTTGGTCTTTGTTAAGGAGGGCAAGGGCTGCAGCCAAGCGCGAGACGCCGATGGAGAAGCCGGTGGCGGGGACTTTCTGGCCGGTGAAGCGGGCGACGAGGTCGTCGTAGCGTCCACCGCCGCCGACCGAGCCGAAGCGGACCGGGTGGCCATGTTCGTCGTTGACGGTGAAGGTCAACTCGGCCTCAAACACCGGCCCGGTGTAGTACTCCAGGCCGCGAACGACGGAGGGGTCGATCAACACTCGATCTTCTTCAAAACCAGAAGCCGCAATCAGCTTGTTGATGGCCCGAAGTTCCTCGATACCTTGTGCAGCTAGCGGATTATTTCCGAATTGGCTTTCGAGGTATTCAAGGGTCAGCGCGTTGTTCTGCTTGAACACTCCACCGGTCTTGTCTCCAGCGATGCTTTGCAATTCGACAGCTCTGTTCCCGATGCGGTTTTGTTCAGTCGTATCCGATGTGATGTCCTGTAGAGGTAAGTACGATTGGGTCATCACGTAACGTAGGACCAATTCGGTCTGTTGGTCGCCTAGTCCAGCCCCTTTGGTGAAGTCACCGCTCTCGTCTTTGCGTCCCGGACCGAGAAGAAGACGAACGCCATCTTCGCCCAAGCGGTCAAACTTATCGATAGCTCTCAGCACTGTTAGACGGCGCTGAATGTCATCCGGGCCACTGACTCCTGCTGTATCCATAACTCCGTCTAGTATCTTTCGGTTATTTACCTTCACCACGTAATCGCCGCGTTTGATGCCCAACGCTTCCAGCGTATCCGCCGCCAACATGCACATCTCCGCGTCGGCGGCGATGTTGTCGGTGCCGACGGTGTCGGCGTCGAACTGGGTGAACTGGCGGTAGCGGCCGGGGCCGGGCTTCTCGTTGCGGTAGACCGAGCCGGTGGCATAGCGGCGGTACGGCTTAGGCAGGCGGTCGAAGTTGGCAGCGACGTAGCGGGCGAGCGGCGCGGTCAGGTCATAACGCAGGCTCATCCATTGTTCGTCTTCGTCCTGGAGCGAGAACACGCCGGCGTTGGGGCGGTCCTGGTCGGGCAGGAATTTGCCGAGCGCGTCGGTGTATTCAAACACCGGGGTTTCCAGCGGCTCGAAGCCGTAGCGCTCGTAGACGCCGCGAATGGTGGCGATCATCGTCTCAAGCTGGCGCAGTTCGGCGGCCTCGATGTCGCGGAAGCCTTTGGCGACGCGTGCTTGCGGGCGGTTGGTGTCTGGCGCTTTAGGGTCGGTCTTCGACATGAAAATTGTGTTCGCGCTGCCTGAGGCGCCGCGTCCTGTGTTCGATTGAATGGCGGCTTATAGACGGAACGTGCGCTGAGGGCAAAGTGGGCTTATGCGCGGAGCGCATTGAGGCGGGCCTTGACTGTGCGGACGGTTTCAACGAGGCGCTCGTTTTTGCGCAAGCGGTCCTTGAGGCGCAGGCTGGTGACGTAGGGGATGGCGCGCCAGGAGAGGGGAACGATGAGATCGGCCAGCGCGATGGGCTCGTTGCCGAAGCCGCGTTTGAAGGCGTAGTCGCCGATGCCCATGTCGAACGTTTTGACGCCTTGGGCGCAGAAGTGCCGCATCGCTTCAATGACGATCAGGCGGCCGGGCGAAACATGCCGCCAAGCTTCGCCGCCGTTGGCGGTGCGCAGGAGAGTGAAGGTGCCGTTGTGGGTGATACCCATGAGGACGGCGATGACGGTGCCATCGACGGTGAGTGTAAAGATGTGGCCGAGGTCTGAACTGGCGTTGAGAACCTCGCGATAGAACGCGCCGTATTGGGGGGCGGCCAGTTCGTAGCTGTCGCCTTTGCCGGCGTGGCGTTCGGCCTGCTGGCGTTCCAGCGCTGTGAAGGCCTCGGCAATTTCGGACGCGGTATGGGCCCGCTGAAATGACCACGTGCCTTCGCTTTCGAGAACGCGGAAGCAACGTTCCACCTCTTTGCGAAATTTCTTGCCACGGGAGCGTACGAAATCATCAACGGTATCGATAATGGTCAGGGTGTTGCCCGACATGCGCGAGGTGCGCGCGGCAGGGTGGAGGCTGAGCGGATTGGAAGGCGAGACCAGCATGCGTTCCAGCATGAGAACGTCGATGCCGCCCAGTGCGGGCTTGAGGCTTTCGAGCAGGCTTGCAGGTGATCTGGAACTCAGGTCTGCAAGGAGGGGTGCGTTGTAGTCGGTAACGCCGCAATCGGCGAACCTCGCGATGCGCAGGCCGTTCTGCTGGCGGACATACAGCGGCACGACGCCAAGCAATTCGGTAGAGTCAGGTGCGTGAAGCGCAACGGCGAGCGGAGTGTTGCCGCACGCCGGGACGAGGTGGCGGTAGACGGCGTTGATCCAGCCGGGTGTTTGAAAGCCTGCTGAGGCCGCCGGCGTTGGAAGATCGTTTAGGGCGCTAGCGATGGATGGGTACGAGTCCAAACGCTTCACGCGCAACGGCATAGGGCTCGTGGCCGCCGTGCCGGGCAACCGCACGTCCACGCTGTGGGGCGCGACTGAACGCGGTGCTGCGGCTGCGGCGCGGCTGGGGTTCATGGCAAAGCTTACTCCGCCGCCATCGCGGGCCGCGAGAGTTCGACGATATGCCCAAGGTTGGCTTTGTCGAGTTCGAATTCGATGGGGCGTTTGGCTTTGCGCATGGGCTTCAGCAGGCCGGCGCGGCGGACGCCGGCCTGGAGGGCAGCTTTGGCCCAGAAGGTTGGGCCTTCGAGCGCGGTACTCTTGGATGCGATGCCCAGCCGGTTGCGCAGGATGGCGTTGCCAAGCGTGACCATCATGTTGCGGCGGATCGCTTCCGTCCAATACTCGGTCGTCATCGAGACATTTAGAACGTCGAGGTTTTCGACACGGTGGGGGGCATTCAGCGGCCAGTGCAGCATCTCGCCGCCGCCGATTTCAAAGACGAGCGCGTCCTTATCGTAGGAAGGGTCGTAGGCCATATCGACCTCGACTTCGTAGAGCGCGATGGTTTCGAGCTGCTCAGGTGTCAGGAATGGGGCGTGGGCGGGATAGACGTAGACGCGCTTCTTGCCGTGGATTTGCCAGAGCGATTGGCCAGGAAGGTCGCAGTGATAGTAGACTTGGGCGTTTGGCGATGAGATCAGGATGCCGGAAGTTCGGTTGTAGGTGCCGTAGCCAGGGACGTTGGTGCGGACTTCCTCGAAAATCTCGTCGAGCACATCCTTGTAGCGGGCATCGACCGCGCCGATATTGCGCATGTTGAGCCACATGCGGCCGGCCTTGATGGCGGCGATGACTTCGTTGCCGGTGAGGTCGCCGATGTCACCCTCGCGCCATTCGCGTTTCCCCCCTTGGGGTCCCATGTAGACCAGCGCGTAGTGCTGGCGGGGATAGCGTTCGATCAATTCGGCCAGGGCGTCGAAAGAAAACAGCGGGTGCTTATTGAGGCGGTGGCGGGCGCGCAAGGGGGCTTTGCCCCAGGCGGCGGTCAGGTCCGGCGTCCAATCGGTGAAGATTGCATCTCGCATACGCTCAGTTCCTCTAACAGTCGCAACCATCCGGCCAAGTTATGACGAAGTCACGGTGACGGATCAATGGCTTGCCAGTTGTGCCTCAGATCGGGGTAAACACGAAGTCGTGAGTACGCAGTACGCAAACGATCCCTCGCAGGTTAGCCGGACCGGTCGGTTCAATGGATTGGATGCAAGCAGCGGGCCAGCGCCAGGAAACCTACTAGTCCTGCAAGACGAGGGTGCCGGAGCGGATTTCGAACTTATTCAAACGTTTCAAAAAGGACATGCCAAGCAGGTTGGTCCGCAAGAGGCCGGGCTCGCCGACTCCGGCCTGGACATTGCGAACCGTGATCGAGCCGATCGAGACGCGTTCGAGGGTAACCGGGGCAGCCTTGGCAATGCCGTTGGCGGTTTGCATCTGCATCGTAAAGTCGCGATCGCGCAGGAATACGCCAGCGCGCTGGGCGTCTTCATAGGTCAGCATGACGATGGTGGCGCCGGTATCGACGAGGGCTTCGACCGGGCGGCCATTTATTTCCAGATTGGCCGCAAAGTGGCCGGAACGGTCGGCGCGCAGTTCGACGCCTTCAAGCGAACGGGGCTCGTCTGGTGCTGATTTGGAAGCGGTCGTTGTGGTAGCCGGCGCGTGGGCCGTCACAGTTTCTG
>JANLYB010000365.1:0-5419 GCA_031365425.1 Hyphomicrobiaceae bacterium | reverse complement strand
CGCTGCACCGAATCCGACATTCCGCTAGCCGCTCACGACGCTGCCTGCATGTCGTTGTCGATGGGCATCGTGTGCTTTTTCACCCAGGCGACATAACGGTCCATCCAGCCCTGCAGGAACTGCCGGCTGGCAGCGCCGATGCTTCCGTCGGCCTCGAAAAGACCGTCCTTGGCTTGGATGAAAGCTTCTGGCTGGCCCAGAGCCGGTACGTCGAGATAGGCAAGAATGTTGCGCAGGTGCTGCTGGGCAAGCGCCGTCCCGATCGCCCCCACGGAGACGCCGATCACACCAGCCGGTTTACCGTCCCAGGCACTTTGCCCATAGGGCCTCGAGGCGTGGTCGATGGCGTTCTTCAAAACGCCGGGGATCGAGCGGTTGTACTCTGGCGTCACGAACAGTAGGCCCTGCGCAGACGAGATTTCCGATTTGAGGCGTACGACGGAGGCTGCGGGCGCACCGTCGTTATCCTGATTATAGAGCGGCAGATCGCCGATCTCGACGTGATGGAATGTGAAGTCAGCCGGGGCGAGCTTTGCCAGCGCGACAGCGAGTTTGCGGTTGAACGAGTCGCGGCGGAGGCTGCCGGTGATGACGGCGATCTTCGTGGTCATGGGGATCCTTGTCAGGTTGAAGAAGTTTCAGACGGCTTCGCGCAGGAGGGCATGCAGATCCAATGACGCGGTGTGCATGACCAATGTTCCATCGGCATTGCGGGGCCATTCGGCCTCGGGGCGGTCCCGGTAGAGCTCGACGCCATTGCCGTCGGGATCGCTGAGATAGATTGCCTCGCTGACGCCGTGATCACTGGCGCCGTCGATTGTGACGTTTGCGGCAGTGAGACGCTTCAGGGCGTCGCCAAGGCTCGCACGGTTCGGGTAGAGCAGTGCTACGTGATAGAGCCCGGTAGTACCAGGAGGAGGCGGCGAGCCGCCCCGGCTTTCCCAGGTATTGAGTCCAATGTGGTGGTGATATCCGCCGGCAGAGATGAATGCGGCCTGACGGCCAAAACGCTGCTTCAATTCAAAACCAAGCACGCCGCAGTAGAACCCGAGTGACCGTTCGAGGTCGGCGACTTTGAGATGGACATGACCGACGCGGACCAGCGGGTCGATGGGGCGTGGGGTAAGAACCGGCTCGATTGTGGGCAGGCTGTTAGAAGGTGCGATCATGGCCGTCTCGAAGGTTGGCTGAGGGTGTGGACGTTAGTCTGGATACGGGAGTATCCAACCAAGGGTGCCGGCCGGAGTTCCGGTCCGCATCATGCCGTACGAACGTTCCTGGCATCGGACGCACGGTTTGAGAGTTTCAGCCCATACGCACCGTCGCCCAGGAGTGCCTGCACCACCAGCATGGCGGTCCAGAACACGGGGAACTCCCAGCCACCGCCCTTGCCTGAAAACACCCATCCGTTGCCGGTGTGCTGGAGCGTTGCACCAATCATGAGGGGGATCAGCAGAAGTGCGATGGTGCGGGTATAGGCACCCAGGATGAGCGCAAGGCCGCCGCCGATTTCGCCCAGAATGACCAGATAGGCGAAGAACCCCGGATAACCCAGACTCTGGAAGTAGCCGACTGTGCCCGGAATGGTGAAGGTGAAGACTTTGAGCAAGAGCCCGTGAGCCAGGAACAGGACGCCAAGGCTGACGCGCAAGAGCAGGGCGGCATAGGGTGCAGTTTGAGTGTCGATCATGGAAATCTCCAGTGGCTAAATGTGTTCTATAAATTGCACCCCTAGCCGAGTTTGATAATCCGCAATGTAGTGCTATTATCTCACACCAACAGTGTGAAATGTTCGATGCTTGATCGTTTGACCGGGATGCAGATTTTTGCGCGTGTAGCGTCTCTCGGTAGCCTTTCGGCTGCAGCGCGGACGCTGGGCATGTCGCAAACGATGGCGACTAAGCATATGGGAGCGCTCGAATCGCGGCTGGGGGTCAAGCTGTTGCACCGCACGACGCGGCGGCTCACGCTGACGGAAGCGGGCCGCAATTATCTCGATGCCGCAGAGCGGATTCTCACCGAAGTCGATGAGGCGGACGCCGCAGCCGCCGCTGAGACGGTCGATGTGCGCGGCACGCTTCGGCTCAATGTGCCGGTGTCGTTCGGCAGCCGCCAGATCGCGCCGTTGATCCCCGCGTTCGCTAAACTCCATCCGGCACTGACTATCGAATTGGGCCTCAACGACCGGCACGTGGACCTCATCGAAGAGGGCTGGGACCTTGTTATCCGTATTGGCGATATGTCCGGCTCCGATCTTGTCGCGCGCCGGATCGCTGCATGCTCGATGATCGTCTGTGCTGCCCCCAGTTATCTCCAGGCGCACGGGACGCCCGGTCATGTCGCTGAATTAGCCAGCCACAATTGCCTGCTCTATACGCTGTCCCGCGCGTCTGGCGCCGACACGTGGATGTTCGGGCATGACCGCAAAATGCAAGTGCCGGTCGCGGGAGCCCTGAAAGCCAACAACGGCGATGCGCTCGTAGCGGCGGCCATCGCGGGGCAAGGCATCGTCTATCAGCCGGCATTTTTAGTGGCGCGCGAAATCGCGGAGGGATTGCTCGTGCCGGTCATGCTCGATTATCCCCCGATGCAACTCGATGGCATCTTCGCCGCCTACCCCGCCCAACGGCGTCCGCCCGCAAAAGTCCGCGCCTTCATCGATTTTCTCGTCGCACAGTTCAGCCCACACCCCAGTTGGGACCGCGCGCCGGAACGGCCATAGGAGGTCGTGGCGATCATGCTTATGGCATGCATGTTTGCACGTCAGAGACGAGAGAGCGCGGCGTCTTCGACAGCTTGGGCCGTGATGCCGAATTGGGCGTAAAGCTCATCGCCAGGACCTGACGCCCCAAAGCTCGACATGCCCACAAACCCGCCAGTGTCGCCGATCCATCGCTCCCAGCCGAATTTGACAGCTGCTTCGACGGCGACGCGCACGGTGCCGGGGCCTAGCACGCGATCACGATAAGCCGCGTCCTGTTTGTCGAAGAGTTCCCAGCAGGGCATCGAGACGACCGCGGTCGCAATTCCTTTGGCTTGGAGACGAGCGCGGGCGGCGATGGCGATGGCGACTTCTGAGCCGGTCGCCAGAAGCGTGACCCGGCGCGGACCGCCTTCGACTTCGGCCAGGATGTAGGCGCCGCGCGCGGACAGGTTTTCCGTGCTGACCTTGGTGCGCAATGGGGGTAGCGCTTGGCGCGAGCAGATCATGGACGAGGGGCCAGCCTTGATGGAAAGGGCCGCCTCCCAGCACTCCGCGGCTTCGACCGCATCGGCGGGGCGGAACACGGCCATGTTGGGAATGGCGCGCAACGAGGCGAGAAACTCGACTGGTTGATGGGTTGGGCCGTTCTTACCGATGCCGATGGAGTCGTGGCTGTAGATCGTGATGACGGGCATTTCCATCAGCGCTGACAAGCGCAGGGCAGGACGCATGTAGTCGGAGAAGACGAGATAGGTAGCGCCAAGCGGGATCATGCCGCCATGTGCTACGATGCCGTTCATCATCGAACCCATGGCATGCTCGCGGATGCCGTAGTGAAGGTAACGGCCGGCGCGGTTCTGTGCGGTGAATGCTTCCAGTTTACGCTTGCAGTTGGTAGGGCCTTCAAGGTCGGGTGCACCGGAAAACAGTTCGGGGATTGCGTCGGCAAGCAGCGCGACGATGTCGGCGGTTGCCTGATTGGTGGATTGTGCTTCGGCCTTGGATGCAAGGTTGGCGCGATGGGCG
Organism: Hyphomicrobiaceae bacterium; assembly: GCA_031365425.1. Lineage (GTDB taxonomy): Bacteria > Pseudomonadota > Alphaproteobacteria > Rhizobiales > Hyphomicrobiaceae > JANXVY01. Next base: position 1,689 of record JANLYB010000365.1, on the reverse strand, counting down.
GACAGCGCCCCGATCCAGCCATCGGGCATCTCACCGCGAAAGAGTCGCTCGAAGAAGCGACGCTTCTCCGCAGGTAATGCTTCAACTCGCCTTTGCCATTGCGCATATTCGACGGCGTTGCGACCCGCCACGCCGTCGGTCCAGGCATTGGCGACATCGGCTGGGACTTCGAATGGCGCATGATTCCAGGCGGCTGCCTTTCGGGCGTCGACAAGATCCTGCGCGAACACCCGGCTGCCGTGAGCGCCGCGCTGGCCTTCGAGGCGCGGGAAGCCTTTGCCGATGGTGGTCGTGCAGGCGATCATCGTGGGGCGGGGGTCTTTGTTGGCGAGGGTGAGGGCTGCCGAAACCGCGTCCACGTCATGGCCATCGACATCGATCACCTGCCAGTGCGCAATGCGGAATCGCGCGCGTACGTCCTCGGAAATCGAGAACTCCGTCCCGCCATCGTCGGTCATGGCGTTGTCGTCCCACAAGAAGCACAATTTGCCGAGCCGTAGATGCCCGGCGAGCGAGATCACTTCATGCGCGATGCCCTCCATCAGGCAGCCGTCGCCGACAACGGCGTAGGTGCGATGGTCGATGATTTCGGGGCCGAAGGTGGCCGAGAGCCAGGCTTCGGCAACGGCCATGCCCACGGCATTGGCAATGCCCTGACCCAACGGGCCGGTGGTGACTTCGATACCAATGTGGGGCGCATATTCCGGGTGACCGTGAGTGTGTGCACCCAACTCCCGGAAGCGTTTTATCTCTTCGATGGGGAACGCCGCATATCCCGACAGATGCAGCAACGAATACAACAGCATCGACCCATGTCCGTTCGATAGCACAAACCGGTCGCGGTCGGGCCAGAGCGGATCGGCCGGATTGCATTTGAGGTGGCGCGTGAACAGCGCGGTTGCAAGTTCCGCACAACCAAGCGGCGCGCCGGCGTGACCGTCGGCCGCCTTCTCGATGGCGTCCAGCGAAAGGAAGCGGATAGCGTCCGCCATCCGGCGCGACGATACAGGCGTGTGCGATGAGATTGGGGCAGGCGACATGACAAGCGTCCTCTAAGGCCTCCGGCACAGACGCCGGAGGCAGGGTAATTTTCTTCAAAAAACAAACTGCAGTTTCAGGGCAGGAAGCCAGTAGACAGCCACGGGAATGCGGCGACGAGGATGAGACCGGCCAGCAGCGCGAGCATGTAACCAACGATGGGTTTCATGCCTTCGTCTGGGTTCACCCCGCTGATGGCGGTGGCGCAGTAATAGCCGACGCCGAACGGAGGAGAGAACAGGCCGATGCCCATCGAGAGAATGACGACCATCGCATAGTGGACTTCGTGGATGCCCATGCTGCGTGCGATGGGGAACAAGAGAGGTCCAAACAGCACGATCGAGGGAATACCTTCAAGCACGCTGCCCAGGACGATGAACGCGACGATCGACACGATCATGAACGTGAAGGCGCCACCCGGAAGCCCGGCCATCACCCGCGCCAAGTCCTGCGAGAAACCCGACTGCGTAAGCGACCACGCCATTGCCGTTGCCGCACCGATGATAAGCAGGATCGCACCCGACAAAGATGCCGTATCGACCATCATAGGAAAGATGCGCCGCCAGTCGAAGCAGCGATAGATGAACAACCCGACCAGCACGGAATAGACGATGCCGATGGTCGAGACTTCGGTCGCCGTTGCAACGCCTT
>JANLYB010000305.1:0-3374 GCA_031365425.1 Hyphomicrobiaceae bacterium | reverse complement strand
CAAGAGCGCATGTTGATGATCTTGAAGCCGGGCCGCGAGCCCGATGCTGAGAAGATCTTTGCGAAGTGGGGTCTGGATTTTGCGGTGATCGGGCGGACGACCGACACGGGCCGCATGATCATCAAGCACAAGGGACATGTTGAAGCCGACATTCCCGTCGCGACGTTGGCCGATAGCGCGCCGCTCTATCAGAGGCCCTGGTACACGGTCGTGCCGCCCAAGAAAATCGAGCCGGAATGGGTGGCGGCGCCCTCGTCCAATCTGGGTGCGCTGGTGACGATGATGGGCAATCCCGCGCTCTGCTCGCGGTCGTGGATCTGGCAGCAGTACGATCACATGGTGATGGGCGATACGATCCAACGCCCTGGCGGCGATGCGGCTATCGTGCGCGTGCATGGTTCGCAGAAGGGCATTGCCGCGACGTGCGATGTGACCCCGCGTTATGTCACCGCCGACGCTGAAATGGGCACCAAGCAGGCTGTTGCGGAAACGTGGCGGAACCTGTGCGCAGTCGGGGCCGATCCGCTGGCGATCACCGACAATATGAATTTCGCCAACCCCGAGCGGCCCGAAATCATGGGGCAGTTCGTGGCCTCGGTGAAGGGCATGAGCGAAGCGTGCCGCGTGCTCGATTACCCCGTCGTGTCGGGCAACGTGTCGCTTTACAACGAGACCAACGGGGTAGGGATTCCGCCGACGCCGGCCATCGGCGGAGTGGGCAAGATTCCCGACGTGTCGAAGACTGCGGACATCAAATTGAAGCGTGCGGGCGATCTGCTGGTGTTAATCGGGCGCGAGCAGGGTTGGCTGGGGCAGTCGCTATATCAGGCGATCATCACCGGCAAGCTCGAAGGTGCGCCGCCGCCGGTCGATCTGGCGGATGAACTCAAGGCGGGGCGGCTCGTGCGCGCGTTGATCCGGCAGGGGTTGGTTTCCGCCGTGCATGATTGTTCGGATGGCGGGTTGCTGGTCACGGTCGCCGAGATGGCGCTGGCGGGTGGCGTCAACGGCGGTGGCATGGGCATCGAGTTGTTCCCGTATGAGGGCAAGCTGCCTGCGCATTCGATCTGGTTCGGCGAGGATCAAGGGCGGTATGTCGTGTCGGTATCGCCGGAGCGGGCTGAGGACGTGATCGAGCGAGCGCGGTTGCTCGCATTGCCGACCCGCATCATCGGGCGCGTCGGCGGAGATGCAATTGCTCTGCGCGGCGAGGCGGCGCTGGCGCTGAGCGAGTTGCGGGCGAAGCACGAGGCCTGGCTGCCGGAGTATATGGCGAAGGAGATGTAGGGGGCGGGGGCAGGGGCGTTGGTTGGTTTGGGCGCTTCGCGCGTCGGGCTATCGCCCAAACCCCCTTCCTTTTCCTTTTTGGGACGAAAGGGGCGGTGCTGAGACGGGAATGTCGGGATCGGGACGACAGCGCCGGGATGACGGTCTTCTGGTTCGTGCCGGTTGCGACTCAGTTGTGACCAGCCATTGGAAGCCGCCCATCCATCTGGGCGCGCAAAACTCCCGCATGCAGAAGTCGGGCATAATGAAAACCAAACACGGCTGCGGTTACAAACTCGGCCGCAGTCTCTCTCGATATCGGGGCTTTCGGTGCTCCGCGATGGGCGACATCATTTCGGTGACTCCGTAGCCGATTGAGGCGACCGCGCAATTCGTCCGGCATGAGGGGAACGCCGGTAGTGTGGCAGATTACAGGCAAGAGATCATTGATCTGATGTGAATACGTTACTGCGTTCCCAAGAAATTCTTCGACCCGCTTCTTGGTTGAAAACGACAGCATCCAGTCGAAAACAGCTCTTCCAATGGAAGCCTCGACCGCCACATTAGCGGGGACGACAGCTGCGTCGTACCGTTGCAGATCAAATTCACGAAATGCTGTGACCAGACTTTTAAAGGGGATTTCGTCGTCCGGTGTCACAATCCATGTTGCGGCAATATTCACTGTGGGAATGTCGATTCCCGTGGCACCGAGACGGGCACCATAGACAATGATCTGTTTATCGGTCGGATCGTGCCTTGGCACATTTCCGTGGACGCGTAGGGGGAGCGCGCCGCCGGATCCAGTGAAGTTGATGCTGAGTAGATATGCGCTAGGATCAACGCCATGAGATACAAGATCGACCGTCGTTATCTTGTCAACCGGAACAGCTACCTCAACGATCGCCGTTTTGCACCCCAGCAAATGAAAGGCACCCCCGTGAGCATGAAATGGTCTCGCGCAGCGTCACGGAGGGCCAACCACCAGTCGATCACCTTATTACACTGAGTACATAAAATAGCGTTTTGATAGAAATACTTCTTGAAAGGCTCTGAAGGCACTGTGTCGTTGGGTGCTCCACACTGCGGACATGGAACCCAGGGCGATACAATAAGCACTTTGTTGAACGGTGTAGTCAGCTGAAATCTCCGTATTGATCCCGTCTCTTGTAGAGCAGCGAGATGATTTGACAGCAGTTGTTGAAGTGAGCCGACGACGTTCGGCCCGAAGCGGTCAAGGTGGCATGGGTGAAAATCCGCTAACAGCTTATAACCTTGGCTTCGGATGTCCCACCTCAAAAGCTGGTCATACTTACGGCAATTTCGGCATTGGGACGACATTCCTATCGAGGGCGTATGCGCCCAAATAATTGGCTTGCTTGGGTCCCGGCCTTCGCCGGGATGACGAAAGGTGAGAGGACGGTGTTTGCGGCGGGTCCCTACGGACAATTCCAATTCTAGGCACCTGAGATCCACGTCAATCCCACTCCATGGCCGCCCTCCGAGGCGGCCATCCAGGGCCACAGACTCAGGCTATCTGCGCGGTCCCTGGATGGCCGGGTCAAGCCCGGCCATGGAGTGGGGAGTGGACCCTGTCGAGCCCTTGGCCGTCCCTCACGCTCGTTTTGCTGTCGCCCCTCACCCCGACCCTCTCCCCGTGAAGGACGGGGAGAGGGGGGAAGTTACCAGCTCAGCGCGGTCATGGCGGCGAGGGGGCGACCGTGTGCTTCGGGAAAGAGTGTGGTGAGGGATTGGGCGGTGAGGGCTGAGCCGCCGAGGTGGACGTTGCTGGCGATGTAGACGGAGGGGATGCCGGCGGCGGCGGCTCCTGCAATGTCGGTTTTGACGCCGTCGCCGATGGCGAGGATTTCGGTTTTGGCGACGGGGCGGCCAGCGAGTTCATTCAGCAACTCGAAGGTTGCTACGTAGATCGGCAGGTGGGGTTTTCCAGCATAAGCGACTTTGCCGCCGAGTTCTTTATAGAGGGCCGCGACCGCGCCGGCGCAGGGGATGATTTTTCCGCCGCGTTCGACCTTGAGGTCTGGGTTGGCGCAGATCATGGGCACGTTGCGGGCGGCGCAAGCGGTAAGCGCCTTGAGGTAGTCGCGCGG
>JANLYB010000264.1:0-9946 GCA_031365425.1 Hyphomicrobiaceae bacterium | reverse complement strand
GGTTGGCTTTGCCATGGACATCTGCAACAAGATCGTTGCCGCCGTGAAAGCCGAACTGAAACTTGAAAAGCTTGAAGTCAAATTGAACCCCGTGACCTCGGCAACGCGCATCCCGCTGCTTGCCAACGGCACCATCGATCTTGAGTGTGGCTCCACGACCAACAACGCCGAACGCCAAAAGCAGGTGTCGTATACCAACACCCACTTCCTCACCGCGACCCGCATCGTTTCCAAGAAGGCCTCCAACATCAAGTCGGTTGACGACCTCAAGGGCAAGACGATCGTCTCGACGGCTGGCACGACCAACATCAAGCAGATGAACGAGCTTAACACGGCGAAAAACCTCGGCATGACGATCCTTTCGGCCAAGGACCACGCCGAAGCCTTCCTGATGGTCGAAACCGACCGCGCCGTGGGCTTTGCGATGGACGACATCCTGCTCGCCAGCTTGGCCGCCTCGTCGAAAGACCCCTCGCTGTATGAAATCTCCAAGGATGCCTACAGCGCTCCCGAACCCTATGGCATCATGATCCCCAAGGATGACGCGCCCTTCAAGAAAGTCGCCGACGCCGCCACCGCTGCGGTCTACGCGACCGAAGGCCCCGCACTCTTCAAGAAGTGGTTCCAGTCGCCGGTCCCGCCCAAGAACCTGAACCTCAACTTCGCAATGTCGCCGCAGCTTGAGAAAATGTTCAGCTCGCCCAAGGACAGCGCCGATCCTGCTGCCTACTGACACACTGAGGGCATCGGCGGCCAACCGCCGGTGCCCTTTTCGTATGGGTTCGCGAAGCGATACGACGGGGTGCACTGAATGAAATACAATTGGAACTGGGGTATTTTCTGGCAGCAGTCGCCGGAAGGAACCAGCACCTACGCCGAACTGCTGCTGAGCGGTCTTAAGTGGACCATCATCACCGCACTCTGCGCCTGGGTGATTGCGCTTTTGGTTGGTTCGATCATCGGCGTGATGCGAACGACGCCCTCCAAGTGGGCCAATATCATCGGCGCCGCCTGGGTTGAACTGTTCCGCAACATCCCGATTCTCGTTCAGTTGTTTCTCTGGTACTTCGTTCTGCCGGAAGTGCTCCCCAAAGCGTGGGGCATGGCTTTAAAGCAGTCCCCCAACGCAGCGTTCTATACCGCGGTCATCGGTCTAGGCTTTGCCACTTCCTCGCGCGTCGCCGAACAGGTCCGCGCCGGTATCAAGGCGCTGCCCCGTGGCCAGTCGATGGCAGGCACTGCGCTGGGCCTCAGCACGCCGCAAACCTACCAGTATGTCCTTCTCCCGATGGCCTTCCGCATCGTCCTGCCACCGCTCACGTCCGAGTTCTTGAACCTCATCAAGAACACGTCTGTCGCCCTGACCATCGGCCTGCTGGAACTCACTTCGCGCGCGCGATCGATGCAGGAATACTCGTTCCAGGTCTTCGAGGCCTTCACGGCGGCGACGATCCTCTATCTGGTGCTGAACGTCCTCGTTGTGGCCGGAATGCGCATGCTGGAAAGCCGCGTCGCGGTTCCTGGCTACACGGCAGGGAAGTGAGGGCACATGTTTTCCAATTTCGATTTCAACGTCATCGCCCGCTCCTGGCAATACCTGTTCTTCGACGGGATGGCTTTCACACTGACGCTGACAGCGCTCGCCACCCTCGGCGGTCTCATCGTCGGCACGATGCTCGCGCTCATGCGCCTGTCCGGCATCAAGCCGCTCGAATGGTTTGCCAACTTCTATACGACGCTGTTCCGCTCGCTGCCGCTGGTGCTGGTGATCTTCTGGTTCTACTTCCTGCTGCCCTACATCGGCGCATGGTTGACCGGGGCCAGCCGCCCCATGCAGGTCGGCGCACTGAATTCTGCGCTGATCACCTTCACCTTGTTTGAGGCGGCGTACTTCGCCGAGATCATGCGCGCAGGCATCCAGTCGATCCCCAAAGGGCAAGGGGCAGCCGGCTACGCGCTGGGCCTGTCCTATTGGCAGGTCATGGGCACGATCATCCTGCCACAGGCCTTCCGCAACATGATCCCGGTCATCCTGACCCAGACCATCGTGTTGTTTCAGGATACCTCGCTCGTCTACGTCCTGTCGCTGACCGACTTCTTAGGCGCGGCTTCCAAAGTCGCTCAACGCGATGGACGCCTTGTCGAAATGTATCTCTTCGCAGCCCTTGTCTACTTCGTCATTTCCTATGCGCTCTCGCACCTGGTGAAAACCTTGCAAGACCGCGTCGCAATCGTCCGTTGAAGGTATCCCACCCATGTCGATGATCGAGATTAAGAACATCTCCAAAGCCTACGGATCCTTCAAGGTTCTGACAAACTGTACGACGAATGTGGAGAAAGGCGACGTCGTCGTCGTCTGTGGCCCTTCGGGCTCCGGCAAATCTACGCTCATCAAAACCGTCAACGGTCTGGAGCCCTTCCAGAGCGGCGACATTGTCGTCGACGGCATCTCGTTGACGGGCAAGGACACCAACCTCAATAAGCTGCGCTCGCGCGTCGGCATGGTGTTCCAAAACTTCGAGCTGTTTCCGCATCTCTCGATCATGGAAAACCTCTGCCTCGCCCAGCAAAAGGTCCTCGGTCGCGACCGCGCCGCCTCCGAAGCCAAAGGCCTCGCCCTTTTGACACGCGTCGGTTTGAAGGAACAGGCCGCCAAATTCCCCGGCCAGCTTTCGGGCGGCCAACAGCAGCGCGTCGCCATCGCCCGCGCGCTCGCCATGGACCCCATCTGCATGCTGTTCGACGAACCAACCTCGGCGCTTGACCCTGAAATGGTCAACGAAGTGCTCGATGTCATGGTCGCGCTCGCCAAGGAAGGTATGACCATGATGGTCGTGACCCATGAAATGGGCTTCGCCCGCAAGGTCGCCGACCGCGTCATCTTCATGGACCGTGGTGAAATCGTCGAAGACGCCAAGAAAGACGACTTCTTCGGCAAACCCCGCAGTGAACGCGCCCAGCAGTTCCTCTCCAAGATCCTGCAGCACTGAGTTTTATCTGGTTGGGCCGGGCACAGTTTCCAACCCCATTCCATGGCCGGGCGCGCCCCTGCCATCCAGGGGCAGCGAGGCGCGACCTCAAAATCGTTGCTTCCGAGCCTCATGCACGTCTGGAAACATTAGGATTTCCGTCCTGCGGCGCAAAAGCATTGGCATGCCCGCCTCGTTCGAGAGTATAGGCCACAACTTATGCGACGCGGCAGGCGCCGGGGGCGCTGACTTAGGCCGCAGCCGAGCACTAGGTAGGGTGCCCACCACAAAAGGAACCTCACGCGAATGGGTCAGCCGAACGCGCACAACGGGCAGCCGATCGTGCCTCATCTGCTCGTCGATTTCGACGGCACGATTGCGATGATCGATACGGTGGACGCCCTGCTATCGCTCCACGCCGAGCCGCTATGGCTCGAAATCGAATCCGCCTGGCTCTCAGGCAAGATCGGTTCGCGCGACGCGATGGCAGCCCAGGTCGCCTTGCTCCGCCTCGACGCCACCGAATTGGACGCCTTCGTGGATAGCGTGGCGCTCGATCCTGGCTTTGCCGAATTCGCCGACTTCTGCGTCGGCCACAAGCTTCCCGTCACCGTCGTGTCGGATGGCATCGATCATGTCGTCGCCCGCGTTCTGGCAAACCACGACCTGGACTTCCCGGTCCGCGCCAATCACCTCGAAAAAATCGGCCACGATCGCTGGCGGTTGACCTTTCCCTATGCTGCCGAAGGCTGCGCGTCGGGCAATTGCAAATGCCGGGCGCCCTCGAATGCTGGCACCTACCGCATTCTGATCGGCGATGGCCGTTCGGATTTTTGCGCAGCGAGCACCGTGGACCTTTGCCTTGCAAAGGGAAAACTCATAGACCATTGCCGGGCGGAAGGTATCCCGCACGTTGCCTTTCGCGATTTCCACGATGTCACCCGGATCATGAGCGACCTGACCAGCGGACGCGTCTCGCCGGCATCCCTCATCCAGGGAAAGGAAGCCTATCATGCTTGATAAGATCGCGGGTCAAAAGCCCAAAACCGAAGCCGAACTCTTGGCTTTGGAAGAGCGCTATTGCTCCCATGGCGACACCGTCCACTACACCAAAGTGCCCAAGATTTTCGAGCGCTGCGAAGGCTCCTACATTTACGACGGCGAGGGCCGCAAGTTCCTCGACCTGCAGATGTGGTACTCCGCCGTCAACTTTGGCTACGCCAACAAGCGCCTGAACAACGCGCTGAAAAGCCAGATTGACCGGCTGCCTCAGGTTGCTAGCCAATACCTCCACCGCGAGAAGATCGAACTCGCGACGATGATCTCGCAGGACGTCGAGAAGAAATTCGGCCGCAAAGGCCGCGTCCACTTCAACGTCGGCGGCTCGCAGGCCGTTGAAGACAGCTTGAAGCTCGTCCGCAATTATTCGGGCGGCAAGAGCCTGAACTTCGCGTTCGAAGGCGGCTATCATGGCCGCACGCTCGGCGCGACAGCCATCACCTCGTCGTACCGCTACCGCCGCCGCTACGGCCACTTCGGCGATCGAGCGCAATTCGTGCCGTTTCCCTATTGCTTCCGCTGCCCCTACGGCAAGAAGCGCGAGGACTGCGGCCTCTACTGCGTCGAGCAATTCGCCCGCCTTTTCGACACCGAATACTACGGCGTCTGGGACGCCAAGGTCGGCGTGTCCGAATATGCAGCCTTCTATGTTGAATCGATCCAGGGCACGGGCGGCTATGTCGTACCCCCGCCGGGCTATTTCGAACGCCTCCAGCAGATCCTGGAACAGCGCAAGATCCTGCTCGTCGATGACGTGATCCAGATGGGCTTCTACCGGGCCGGTAAGCTCTGGTCGATCGAGAACTTCAACGTCAAGCCCGACATCATCGTCTTCGGCAAGGCCTTCACCAATGGTCTGAACCCGCTGTCGGGCGTGTGGGCGCGCGAAGAACTCATCAACCCGGAAATCTTTCCGCCGGGCTCGACCCACTCGACCTTCAATGCCAACCCGCTTGGCACCGCCGTCGCTCTCGAAGCCATGAAGATGATGGAAGAGACCGACTACGAGGAGATGACGGCGCTGAAGGGTGCCTACTTCCTCAACGGCCTGCGCGAGCTGAAGCGCAAGCACAAGATGGTCGGCGACGTCGATGGTATGGGCATGGCGCTCCGCATCGAAATCTGTGAGCCCCACGACAGCTTCACGCCTTCCAAAAAGATCGTCGATTGGATGGTCGATGAAGCCCTCGAAGGCAACCTCGAGCACGGCGGCAAAAAGTACGGCCTCATCCTCGATATCGGCGGCTACTACAAGAACGTCATCACCTTGGCCCCGTCGCTCGAAATCTCCTACGACGAGATCGACCTAGCCATCGCCCTCATGGATCAACTCTTCACCAAAGCGGCTTCAAAGGCGGTCTAACTGTTTGGCCGGGCGGCGTTGCAAGTAAGAGCATGCAACCGCCGTCCGGCAGTGATCTTGTAGAGCGCAATAGCCACTTGGCGTATTGCGCCCTACAAAGCTTGACGCAGTCCTTCCGCGTCTACTTCACGCCCAGCTTCTTCTGCAGCCCCGACGATGACGTCGTGTACTGGAACAGCAGCTTCTTATCGGGATAGATGATCTTGTGCGCAGCCTGCGCCATCAGCGCAACCTCGTGGAATCCCGACAGAATGAGCTTGAGCTTGCCCGGATAGGTATTGATATCGCCGACGGCGAAAATCCCCGGCTCGTTGGTCTCAAACGTCGAAACATCGACCTTGATCAGGTTTGCGTCGAGGTTCAGCCCCCAGTTGGCAATCGGCCCGAGCTTCATCGTCAACCCGAAGAACGGCATCAACCGGTCGATGGTCAACACCTCGGTCCCCTCCTTGGTCGAAATCGTTGCCGAAGCCAGCTGCCCGTTCTCGCCACCCAACGCTGTGACCTGCCCGATCTTGAGCGAAACCTTGCCCTCGGCCACCAGTGACCGCATCTGCTCGACTGAATGGGGCGCACCCCGGAACTCGTCGCGCCGGTGCAGCAGCGTCAGCGACTTTGCAACGGGCTGCAAGTTGAGTGTCCAGTCGAGCGCGCTATCCCCGCCACCCACAATCAGCACGTCGCGGCCGCGGAAGTTCTCCATGCGGCGCACCGAATAAAACACCGATGTCCCCTCGAACGCCTCGATACCGGCCAGCGGGGGCCGTTTGGGCGTGAACGATCCGCCTCCCGCCGCAATGACGACGACCTTGGTAATGAATACCTTGCCCACATCGGTCTGGAGCTGGAAGCGTCCATCTGGCAATCGCTTCAATCCATCGATCCGCTCGCCCAGGTGGAACATCGCGCCGAACGGCTTGATCTGTTCCATCAGCCGGTCGGTCAGTTCCTGCCCGGTCACGATCGGCAAAGCCGGAATATCGTAGATCGGTTTTTCCGGGTACAGCTCCGAGCACTGCCCGCCCAACTTGTCGAGAATGTCGATGACGTGGGCTTTGATGTCGACCAAACCCAGTTCAAACACCCCAAATAGCCCGACCGGTCCCGCGCCGATGATGACGCAATCGGTTTCAATGGCAGTACCATCGGTCGCCAGTTCGCTATTTAGGGTCATGCATCATCCTGAAGTTCCGTTCGTCGAATCGTGCGGCTTAAAACTGCTTGCCTGGGACCCGCAGCACGAGCCCGTCGAGCACATCTGTTACTTTCATCTGGCAGCTGAGGCGGCTTTCGGGGCGCACATCGAAAGCAAAATCGAGCATGTCCTCTTCCATTGCCTCCGCCTTGCCGGTCTTTTCGGTCCAGGCCGCGTCGACGTAGACGTGGCAAGTCGCGCACGAGCACGCGCCGCCGCACTCGGCTTCGATGCCAGCAATGCGATTGAGCCGGGCCGCTTCCATCACGGTCACGCCGGGGGCTGCCTCGACAACCTGCTGGCTGCCGTCGGGTTGGATGAACGTAATCTTGGCCATGAACGAGCCGGGCTCCTGTGAAAAACGAAGATGGAGCCGTCAGATAGCGCTCCTGAGCCAAGACGTCCAGGAACACGCACAGCTTAATGCCAGCCCGGCACAGGTGCAAATCGGCGCAGGCCGCCACGAGGTGCCGTTAGATTAACCCTAGCCGCGAAATCTCGGCCGCGACTTCGGCGGTGGCCTCCGCAACTTGATCCAAAATGGCAGCTCGCGCCGCCGCATCTTTGCAATTCGTGGCTTCTGCCTTCGCCCCAATTTCCGCGAGCCGCTTGGCCCCAACGGCCAACGCCGACCCCTTGAGCGTATGCGCGGCCATGTGCCAGTCTTTTGCCGACATGGCCTGATCAAGTGCCGCCTTCGACTTTGGCAACTGTTCCAGGAACAGCCCCAAAATCTCGCGCTCCAGATTGGCCATTCCGAGCGTGTACGTCCGCAAATGCACCAGATCGAAAACGCCAGCGGGCTGTCCTGCGCGTGGCTTTGCCACGGCGCCATCGTCCGCCGCCGTCCTGCAGTCGATTGTATCAAACATCATGACCGAACCCCCAGCCGCAGGACAAGTTTGGCCGAAAACCAATAATAGCCAGTGAATAGAATGCCTTGCGTTTGAACGAGTGCTTCAAGTGCCATTGCGCGTTCATAATGCCTGCGACTGGCCGGCTATCACCCTGCTGCGACAAGCTGGACATAACCAATTGACTAACCTTGGTTTCGCCCAAAACTCCCGTTAGCTCGGATGAGTTGGGGCGATCGGTGGGGCAATCAACTAAAATGCGTGCGCAACTCGCGAATTCCGTCCGGTAAAACCTGTTTTTTTAACTAAGTTCACACACGGGTTTGCGCTAAGAATCACTCAGGGTCCGATCATAAGTGATCGTTCTCAGCGAAGGTGTCGGACGGGCGAATGGCTCACGAGAAGACAAATAACGAGAAGGCTGGTCTGACCGAACCGGGTTGGGTCGGCGAGGCGGCGGTTGCCATGCGCCAGATTCCAGCTGCTAGTCCCCCGCCCCTGCCTCCAAGCCCCCCCCCTCGCGAACCGGCCGCCCGCGAACCCGCGCCGCGAATCGAACGCGAGCCCGCCCCCTCTCAATCCAATTCCGAACAGGATACGGAGCAGGGCCGTCGCATTGCGCGCCGCCGTCCCGCCGGTCCCGTCCGCCAAGGCATGGCCGCCAATGACGATGCGCCCACCATTGGTGGACTGATTTTCGCGCTCGAGCAAAAGCCGACGAACCGCCCGTTCGTTTATGCTGGTATCTTCAGCGGTATCTGGGGAGCTCTGGGCGCCACCGTTGCAGGGCTCTCCGTTTATGCAGCCATCGGCAAAGGCGCGACGCTCCTTGAAATCGTCACTTCGCCCACGATCATGATGTCGATCGCAGCCGTCGGCTTGCCGATCGGCGTGGTCTGGTTCCTGGCCCTGCTCGCCTGGCGCGCCGAGGAATTGCGGCTGCGGTCCTCGACCATGACTGAGGTTGCCGTCCGCTTGGCCGAACCCGACCGGATGGCCGAACAGGCGATCAGCTCGCTTGGCCAGAACGTCCGCCGCCAGGTCTCGTTCATGAACGACGCCGTCTCCCGCGCGCTGGGCCGCGCAGGTGAACTGGAAGCCCTCGTTCACTCCGAAGTCGCAGCGCTCGATCGCTCCTACGAAGAAAACGAAAAGCGCATTCGCGGCCTGATCCAGGAACTCTCGGGCGAGCGTCACGCCCTTCTCAATACGTCCGAGCGCGTTGCCGTCACGCTGCGGACGCTCGGCTCGGAAGTGCCGGGCCTCATCGACAAACTGTCCGATCAGCAGATCAAGCTCAGCGAAATCATTGCCGGCGCCGGCCGCAATCTGAATGCGCTCGAAACCGCCATGACCCAGAGCGCTGGTCAGCTCGAGTCGACACTGGGATCGCGCACGACGCACCTCCAGAATGTCCTGGAAGACTATTCGACCAAGATCGACGTCTCGCTCGGCAACCACACCGAAGGTCTCGACAAGCAACTGATCGCCCGCTCCGAGCAGATGCAGAATGTGCTTGAAGGCTACACCACGGCGCTGGCGACCGTGCTCAGCTCCCGCAGCGAAGAAATGCAGGCAGCGTTCGAAGACAGCATCCGCACCCTCGACAGCTCGCTCGGTAACCGCACCGAAAATCTCCAGACCGTATTCGAGGAATATGCGTTGGCGCTCGACACTACGCTCGCCAACCGCGCCCAAGCCCTCGACGTCCAGCTGGTCGAACGCACGGCATCGCTTGATTCAGCTTTTGCCCACCGCCTCGAACTCTTTGATTTGTCGATCCAGCGCTCGACGTCGGCCATCGACGGCGCGGTGAACGAACGCGCTCACGCTCTAACCACCGCCTTGGATACCCATGCCAAGACATTCCGCGAAACCATTGCGCGCCAAGCTGGCGACCTCGATGAATCGCTCATGCAAGGCATCAACTCCGTCCGCCGGTCGAGCGAAAACATCACGCGCCAGTCGCTGAAGGCCATCGAAGGCCTCGCCAACCAGTCCGACATGCTCAAGAACGTATCCGAAAACTTGCTCGGTCAGATTAACTCGGTGACCAACCGGTTCGAAAACCAGGGCGCGCAGATTATGAAGGCGGCGAGCGCCCTCGAGTCGGCCAATTTCAAGATCGACTCGACCCTCAAGACCCGCCATACCGAACTGACCCGCACCCTCGAACAGATTTCGGGCACCACCGATAATTTCGGCAAGGCCATCACGAGCTATTCCAGCACCATTGAGGAATCGATGGGCGAAGCTGAACGCCGCGCCCGCCTCGCCGCCGAGGAACTGCGTGCCGGTGCCGAACACCGCTCGCGTGCCGCCATGGCCGAGATCGAGCAACTTCGCTCGCACACGCAGGCCGAAAGCGAACGTGCCATCGATGACGTTCGCCGCCGCTTCTCGTCGGCGACCGGCGAAGTGCAGCAGCAGATCGGCTCGCTGTCCCAGCAGGTCAGCGAAGCAACGCTCGAAGTCCGCAATCGCTCGGCCCTCGCCGCCGCTGAAC
>JANLYB010000220.1:0-1612 GCA_031365425.1 Hyphomicrobiaceae bacterium | reverse complement strand
AGTCCAATGACGGGATAATTCCCCGTCGATGGACTCACGAATGGATAGTTCGTGATCGACGAGGAATTATTTGGGCAGGGTTAAATCTTATACGGTTTCCCTGTGAATTCAAGCGTGAATTTTTTGCGCTTGCCATCAATGGGAACTTATATCATGACCAATCAAATCGACACCCAACTAACCGCAGAAACGCTTTGTAATGGGTTTCTTGAATACTGCGCAGATATCGAAATGCATTCAGATCTCTACCCACCACAACCGACGGATATGCACACCGATCCGGTGACCGGCGAAAACCACGTCTACGATGCGCACGACGCGGAAGCAGAGTATCCACCCGGTGAAGGCCGCCTTGTGGGGTGGGGGCGGATCAGGTTGAGGTTACGCCTCATTGATCAACCTCGGAGAGACGCCTGTGTCTACGTCTGGACCTAGGTCTGCTCGTACGTTCAAGGCGCTGACGGCGCGGCGCGATTGGGCGCCGTCGGAGAAGCGGCGGATCGTTTCGGAGATGGCGCTGCCTGGAACAAACATCTCGGCCCTTGCACGGCGGCACGGGGTTGCCCAGAGCCAGCTGTATCAGTGGCGCAAGATGTTTGCCGGAGACACAGCACCAGCAGCCGTTCCGCGTTTTTTGGCCGTGACCGTGGCGTCAGCGTCGCCGGAGCCGCCCGTGCGGCGTTCAGAGCCTGAAAGTCCGATGGTATCATCGCGGATCGAGATCGTGCTGAGGGATGGCCGCGTTGTGCGCGTTGACGCCGATGTCGATGGTGGCAAGCTCGCGGCGATCATTGCGGCGCTGGAGGCCAAGGCGTGATCCCGGTTCCCGCGGGTGTGCGCGTTTGGTTGGCGACGGGGCACACCGACATGCGGCGCGGGTTTCCGGGGCTCGCTTTGCTGGTTCAGGAAACGCTGAAGGCCGATCCGCACTTATGTGTCGGCTGCCGTTATGTGGCGGAGGCGACCGAAGGCCATGCGCGGACGGGCCACGCCCTGTTTCCCCCGCCACATAATATTGCGTGCCCCTGGCGCGGACGCGGGATCCCCCTGCGTCGCACCGCAAGAGGGGTACAATGCTCGAGTTTTATTTTTCGTATCGCGGAGTGCTCAAGCGCCTCCGCAGCGGGGCGCTCGGCGCCGAGATGGATCGCATCGCGGGGGACCTGCACTCGCAAGGATACAAGCTTGCGTCCGCCAAGCTCTATCTGAGCCGGATTGCGCGGTTCAGCCATTTTGCTGCCGAGCGCTGCGGCTCAGAGCCGATCAGCGCGACCATCGTCGATCGGTACCTGCTCACGCTCGACACCGGCTCTCCGCGGATCGCGGCAGTGACTGCGCTTCAACACGCTCGGCGAGTGGCGCCCGACCGTTTCATGACGGCGGTGGCTAGCGTCGTCGACGATCCTGATTCTGCGCTTTTGAGTTCGTTATCGAACTATCTGAGCAAGGTCCGTGGTCTCGAGCCGAAGTCCCGCGATGGCGCTCTTCTGGGTGCGCGGCGCTTTCTGCAATGGTTCCGCATTCGACACCCCGGCCAAGATCTCGGAACGATGAAGGCGCAGCACGTCATTGCCGCCGTAGAGCACCAGCTATCGCTGTCCGCGGCCTCTAG
>JANLYB010000202.1:0-2558 GCA_031365425.1 Hyphomicrobiaceae bacterium | reverse complement strand
TCGTCATGGGCGAGTTTGCCTTTCAGGAAGGCAGCCGAGTCGTCCACAAGATCAGGAATACGGATCGGAAAGAACTTCGTCCGTATCCTCCCGGTCCAGATATTCATCGCAAGATAGAACAGGCCGTTGACCATCAAGAGCCACATGGCGGCGAAGTGCCAGAGTATGGCGCCACCAAGCCACCCGCCGATCGTCAACGATTTTGGAATGACGAAATCAAAAATCGGCGAGGCGTTGTAAATGCGCAGGCCGCTCATGATCATGATAATTACGGCCAACGCATTCAGCCAATGAGAGATCCGCACATATAGAGGGCTGATGATCCTTGAACCGCTCGCAGCTGCGTCGGCTATGGCGTCGGTCATTGCAAGCATCCTTCCGGTTGGGTCAATCAAAGAACATCGGGCGCACCTCGGCGATCACCTGCCAACATCACGATGGCGGCGAGGCGTGGTCACATAGGTTTCAAGACATCGCTGCGTATTACTTCGTGGGTTCGGCCCGACTTGTTACAGGCGGCTGTACGTCGTCACGACCGTTGCTGCGTAGTTCCGCAAGTTCCCCCTCAAGTTCAGCTATCCGCTGGTCGCGATCGGCCAGCGCCGCAGTCACGGCTTCGGCTTCAAAGCGTTGCGGAATGTATTGCGGGCAGTTGTGGTCCAGTGTTGAAACCGCAATAATGATCGCCCGTTCGGCGCGCGTCTGGGCAGTTGGCGCCAAGCGAGCGAGGAGTTCCGCGTCCCCTTCGACGACACGCGCCTCGCCCCAGATCTTGACGCGCTGGCGTTGGACATAGTCGATCAGAAACAGGCAGACCTTGGGGTTTTCCTGGAGATTACCCCAGGTGATGAACTGCCGGTTGCCGGGCAAATCCACAAATCCGAGGGTCTTTCCGTCAAGCACCCGTAGAAACCCAGCCGGGCCGCCGCGATGCTGGATGTATGGCTGCCCCAAGGCATTGGCCGTGGCGAGGAAGACACTCGTTTGTAAAGCGATGAAAGCGGCCAGATCCTCGGATATCGTGGTTGCCCAACCGCCGCGTTGCTCCATCCGTTCGTAGGCACGGCGCGAGCCATTGAGCGATTGTAGTGCCTTGACGGCCGGCGTGAATGCGACGTCGCTGGGAATAGTGGGAGGCGGTTCCATGTCGGCTCCGATTACAGACCAAGTTCACTAAGCGAAGGATGACCATCTGGCCGCCGGCCCAGCGGCCAATGAAACTTGCGTTCGGCTTCATTGATGGCGAGATCGTTGATGCTTGCGATGCGTACACGCATCAGGCCGCCCTCGTCGAATTCCCAATTCTCATTCCCGTAGCTGCGCTTCCATTGCCCGCCCGCGTCCCGGCACTCGTAGGCAAAACGAACGGCAACGCGATTTTCGCGAAATGCCCAGACTTCTTTGATCAAGCGGTAGTCCAGCTCGGTCTGCCATTTGCGAGTGAGAAAGGCCTCGATCGCCTCGCGCCCTTGCAGAAACTCCGCGCGGTTGCGCCAACGGCTGTCGGTCGCATAGGCGAGGACGACACGGGCCGGATCGCGGCTGTTCCAAGCATCTTCCGCCAAACGAGCTTTGGTTGCAGCGGTCTCGGCGGTGAACGGGGGAAGTGGCGGGCGAGACATGGCGGTCCTCCGGCTTAGGGTCTGCATGATGGGTTGAAGAAATTGCTTCGCGAGATGGTGGGTCTGTCAACGGCCTGGACACGCCCAACTCGCGAAGCGCGTTGGCGGAGATCTGATCAAGCGGCGCGTTTGGCTTCAACGACGTCAAAATCGATATCGGTCTTGAACACTTCGTTGACATAGTTCGTCAGCGTATTGAGGGCGACGTGGCCGACAATCTCGATGATCTCGGCATCGGAATACCCGGCTGATTGAACGGCTCGCAGTTCAGCCTCCGAGACCTTGCCGCGCTGCTGCGTAACGGTCACGGCGAAGCGAACGGCGGCATCGGCCTTTGCATTGTTCGATCTGCCCGCGCGGTTTGCCGCAATTTCAACATCGTCCAGTTTTGCGAGATTGCGGCCGAGGTACGTGTGGGCAGAGAGGCAATAGTTGCAGCCATTGACCTCAGCGACGGCGAGGGCGATTCGCTCGCGGGTAGCGCCGTCCAGTGCGCCTTTGGCGAGCGTGCCATTCAAGCCAACGTAGCCAGCAAGTGCGGATGGGCTGGTCGCCACAAGACGGAATAGGTTTGGCACCACACCGAGCTGCTTATTCACGGCTTCGAGGATGGGTTGCGAGGCAGCCGGGGTGTCGGTGATGGTGGCAGGGATTTGAATTCGGGCCATTCGGGTGCTCCTTGGAGTGGGGTTGTTTGATGCGTGTGCCACCAAGGCGTAGACCCTTTCAGTTCGGTCGAGTACTCCACAACTTCGATAGGAACCCTTCCAGTTTTTGAAACCAAAAACTAGCTGATCTGCCATCAGAGATCGTGAAGGCCCTATTCATCCCCCCTTTCACACAAGCGCGTTTTGAAGCCCGGTGAGTTTCGGCTTTTGGCCGATTTTGTTGTAGAAGTCTGCCGTGAGATGTCGTTTGGGCGGGCCGATTTTCGAA
>JANLYB010000172.1:0-23068 GCA_031365425.1 Hyphomicrobiaceae bacterium | reverse complement strand
ACAAACGAAACCCCAGTGAAACCCCGACGCGGAATATCGTGTCCGGCATTAACTATAAGCCATTGAAATTATTGGTGAGCCCGGCGGGATTCGAACCCACGACCCTCTGATTAAAAGTCAGATGCTCTACCGCTGAGCTACGGGCCCTACGCAAGGGAGCACTCCGTCTAGGGGCTCGTTGCCGACGGGTCAAGCAATTCTGGTGTGACCCGTTGGCGTTTTTGCGGAAGAACTTCCTTTAGGACAGCATTGTGTACAATTATGCATGACTTGCATGTTATCTTGGCACTCGCGCTCTATGGAAGGGTGCGCTAGGAGCGTCGTAGAGCCTATTGTTTCTTGAACACGGGCAATCTCCTCTCCGAATACTAAGGAAACCATGCCGCAGGACGACAATCCACGCGGGATGACCGCAGCGCCGGTGCCATTGAGCAGCAGGGCTGCGCGGGCGTCGACGGTGACCGCTATCGTCTTGCTGATCCTTGCCGTCACGTTGTTTTCGGCGCTGGACACGGTGGCGAAATATCTCGCAACCCGGCTGCACATCCCGCTTACGGAAATCGTTTGGCTGCGATTCGTCGGTCAGACACTCTATATGGTCGCGATTTTCGGGATCATCGGTGTGCCGGCTCTTTTGCGGACGCAACGGCTGGGGCTGCAGACGATCAGGTCAATCCTGATGGTGATGACGACGGTGTGCAATTTTTTTGCGCTCCAGACGTTGCGACTCGATCAAACGATCACGATCGTGTTTCTGGCGCCGCTGGTGGTCGCCGCTTTGGCTGGTCCGATGTTGGGCGAATGGATCGGCTGGCGGCGCGGGGTCGCGGTTGCTGTTGGGTTCTGCGGGGTGTTGGTCGCGCTGCATCCGGGTTCGACGCCGATCTCCCTTGCGGTGATCGTGTCGTTTTCCGGGATGCTTGCGTATGCGTTCTTCATGCTGCTGACGCGGCACCTGTCCAGCATCGATACGCCATATGTGACACTGTTTTATTCGATGATGGTCGGCACCATTTTTGGGACGCCGTTTGCGCTGCGCGATTGGGTTTGGCCAGCGGACGGGTTCACTTGGCTGTTGCTCGCCATGCTCGGTGCGTTCGGCGGGGCGGGACATATGCTGTTCATTTATGCCTACAAACGCGCTCCTGCGTCGACGGTGTCGCCGTTCCTGTATGTGCAGTTGCTGACGATGGTGTCGTGCGGGTGGATGGTGTTCGGCGATGCGCCGGATTTTTGGACGCTGACGGGAGCCAGCATCATCATCGCGTCGGGGGTGTACCTCGTGCATCGCGAGCGGCTGGTTGGCTGGCGGCGGTAGGGTTCGCTTTCAATTCTTTGGTGCCATGCGTGCCAAGGTTTCGATGCGCCAGGCCTCAAACCGGCCGTGAGCGATGGCGAGCCGCATCTGGGCCATCAGGTCCTGATAGAATGCAGTGTTCGTCCAGGAGAGCAGCATCGCGCCCAGGTATTCACCCGAGCGGATCAGATGGTGGAGATAGGCGCGGGAATAGTCGCGCGTGGCGGGGCAAGAGCTCGATTCATCTAGCGGGCGCATATCCTCGGCATGCTCGGCTTTGCGCAGGTTGACGGGGCCGTTCCAAGTGAAAGCCATGCCGTGGCGGCCGTTGCGGGTCGGCATGACGCAATCGAACATGTCGATGCCGCGGGCAACGGCTTCGATCAGGTCTTTCGGCGTGCCGACGCCCATCAGATAGCGGGGCTTATCGACCGGCAAGAAAGGTGTCGTTTCGGCAATAGTTGCCACCATCGCGTCGTGGCCTTCGCCGACTGCCAGACCGCCGATCGCGTAGCCGGGAAAATTCATATCGACGAGTTCACGGGCGGAGCGCTGGCGCAGGGGGATGTCGACCCCGCCCTGGACGATGGCGAAGACGGCTTGGCCAGATTGTCCGAATTTTTCGTGTGCGAGCTTGGAGCGTTCGGCCCAGCGCAGCGATAGTTCCATCGTGCGTTCGACTTGAGGACGCTCGGCCGGAAGTGCGATGCATTCGTCGAACTGCATCTGGATGTCGGCACCCAGCAGGCATTGGATTTCGATCGAGCGCTCGGGTGAAATCGTGTGCCGCGAGCCGTCGATGTGGGACTGGAACGTCACGCCATCGTTGGTAATCTTGCGGATCTTCGACAGGCTCATGACCTGGAAGCCGCCGCTGTCGGTGAGGATCGGGCCTTTCCAGCCGATGAACTTATGCAGGCCACCGAGACGCGCCACGCGCTCGGCACCGGGGCGGAGCATCAGGTGGTAGGTGTTGCCCAAAATGATGTCTGCGCCCGCGTCGCGGACCTGATCGAGGTACAGGGCTTTGACCGTGCCGACCGTTCCAACAGGCATGAACGCAGGTGTGTGGATGATGCCGCGCGGGGTTGCGATCTCGCCCAGCCGCGCGCCGCCGTCTTGGCGGATCAGCTTGTAGCTGAAGGTCGGGGTTTGGGCGTCTTGCATTGAGGGGCTTTCATCGTGGGCGATGTGGTTTCGTTGGGCTAAGGGGCTTGGGGTGGTTTGTGAAGTTTATTCTGCGGGTTGGGTTGCTCGCTTCCGCGAGGAGTGGGGCACCCCGCTGGGAATTGAGACGGGAACTTTGTGGTGGCTGGGGGTGTTTAGTCTTCCGCAAACACAAGGAGTGAGCAATGACGAACAAGATGGTTTTTCTGTCCGTTGCGGGGGCTGTTACCAGCCTCATCGGACTTGCGGGTTCTGCGAATGCGATGACGCCGGCACGGCCTGGCGCTTCTGGTTCGCTGGTGACGACAGTCGCGACGGTCTGCATCCGCGATGATCGCGGCTGGCATCACATGCGCGGCGACCGTCGGGTGGTCTGCCGTCCGGCTCGTCCGGGCCGCGAATGGGGCTGGCATACGGAAGGAGGCCGCAGCGGCTGGTGGCATCTTCGCGAACATCGCTGGCATGGCTGATCCGATAGGGATCACTAGCGGAATTTAATATGGAAACAATCGTCGAGCGCCGGTGCGTGTTCGGCGATTGTTTTTATGATGACATTGTTGAATGTTGCGGATCAGGAGTTTGTTTGATGACCGATGAGCGCGAACTATCTTCCGATATTGTTGGATTGACGAAATCGACACCGTTTTCACGGAGAGGGTTCATGACGGCGACGGCAGCAACGGCGGCTGGATACACGCTGGCGGCGGGAGATGTCCGGGCCGAGGTTATTACGACGGACACGAGCGGGCTGACGGCCGGATCCGGTGCAGCCAAGGTGAGCGGCGGCGACATGCCGCTGTATTACGCCAAGCCATCGGGCACGCAGAAGCCGCCAGTGATTTTGGTGTGCATGGAAGTATTCGGGCTGCACGAATATATCCGCGACGTCACACGGCGGCTGGGGAAAGCAGGGGCGTTTGCCGTTGCGCCGGATACTTATTTCCGCAGCGGTCAGGATTTGACGACAATTACCGAAATTCCGAAATTGATGCCGATAGTAAACGCGAAATCGGATGCGGAATTGATTGCCGATCTCGATGCCACGGTGCAATGGGCGAAGGATCAGGGCGGCGATACGGACCGGTTGGGGATTATCGGCTTTTGTCGTGGCGGGCGGTCGGTCTTGGTTTATTGTGCGACCAATCCCGCAGTGAAAGCTGGTGTTGCATTCTATGGCTCGCTGGTCGATCCAAAAGAGCAGAAGGCGATTTGGCCGAAGAGCCCGACTGAATTGGCCGGCGAGATGAAAGCGCCCGTGCTGGGGCTTTATGGCGAGGCCGATACGGGCATTCCACCGGCACAGGTCGGCGTGATGAAAACGTTACTGGCGAGCGCGGGCAAGACGGCGGAGCTCAAGATTTTCCCTGGCGCGCCACACGGCTTCCATGCCGACTACCGGCCAAGCTATCGCAAGGAGGCCGCTGTAGAGGCGTGGGGTGACGCGCTCGCATGGTTTAAAAAGTATGGGGTTTTGGGATAGCGATTTTCTGAATTTACCCATTCCGAAGGATCGACGCTATCTTGCTGGCGAATAAGCGCGGCGAAACTATCCAAGGGACGGAATTCGCCGGATGAACCATCAATGCGACTACTGGCCCGGCGATAGGACCTTACGAAATCTTCAAGCTCGGGCCGTTGCCAGCCGATGCCATCGCCGCAAAAGACGAGGACACCAAGACCGGGTCGAACCGCGGCATGCGCTGCGAGTTTGGCCTCGGTTTGTATTGCGTATCTCAAGAACGCCGGGTGTGCCGCAAACGAGGGGCGCGTGCTCGTAGCCTCGCCAGCATCATGCGAGGCGGCATCAAGCATAACCTGACGTGATGGATACCTAGGCTGCCGCCACGACGCGAGGTCATTGGTGCTTTGCGGGCTGACCGTCTTCACTTCGACGAAGACTGTTGGCCCGTCTGGCGGGCGGATGACGAAATCAAATCTTGGACCGGCGACGATTTCCGGTTCGTACTCAATGACAGCCGATGCCAAGCCGGGTTCTAGGAGTAGCTGCCTTAGGACGGCCAACTCGTTGACCCGCTCGATCACTCCTGAGACTTGGCGGCGGCCGTGTTTGCGAAACGCGCTGGCGGCCCGCTCGAATTGCGTCAGGAGGCGTTCGCCGCCACTCAAGCGTCCGGCCGACGACAAAATCAGCGGCCTGTAGAAGGCATCCACGTCGCGGATATGGTTTTCAATCGCGGCTCTCACTTGCTCCTCGAACGCGCAAAGCGTGCATTGTTGGTAATAGCGGCGCGCAAAATTGAAGTGGTGCGGACGGTGGGACTTGAACCCACACGACTACAACGCAAATCCTCACGTCACGAGACATCATCCTTCGTCAAAGCAAATCCAAAACTTGCGTAACCAGTGCGTAACCGACGGCACCCCGTTCCGCTGTTACTCATGGTCGTATAACGGTCGGCTTGAGGAGAACTCGCCATGCCGCGCATCAAATGGGCTACCAAAGATATTCCGGCTAAATGCATTGCAGTCAACGGCCTTCGAACGCAGTGGACGTTTGAAGGTGCCGCCGGCGACTGACTCTTTCAAAGGGTCTGCAGGACGAAAACGAGAGCCCAAAAGTTCAAGCACTCGATTTAGTAAGTATGCACTTCGCGAAAGACGACGAACATTGGTCTATATGCATTGCGGCAGCAATTTCTCCCATATTGAGAAAAAAATTCGCCGCTGAATTGGATTTACCAAGCGAAATTGTAGAAAGTGAGTCACGATACAGAGATCTCGTTGTCGAACTTCTCAATGCCGATTTTCTTGCCGAGGTCTATGCCGAGGTGGCGCGGCGCTAATTTCGAGCGAACCCAGGGGATCTCGCTGCACTGGTCGATCAATGCCGCGGCGGGTAATCCTCGATTTGTATTCCGTTGGCAAGAGCACGGCGGTCCGGCTGTCTCCCAGCCCAAGCGTACCAGTTTCGGAAGCCGGCTCCTTCAAAATTCAATCAGGGACCTCGATCATCCTGCCGAACTTGACTACGCATCTGATGGATTAATCTACTCGCTTGACGCCCCCCAGGTAAAAGCGACAACGCTCGCCGGCATTCAAGTGTTTGTAGCCGAGGACGAACCAATCCTTTTGTGGGCGCTTGAGGAGGTGTTGGAGGGGCTTGGGTGCACGATAGCAGGCACTGCCACGAGGGTCACATAAGCTTTAGCGTTCGTTGCGGTCAACTCGTTTGATGTCGCGGTCCTCGACGGATCGCTCGCAGACGCGAGTATTGACCCTCTTGTTAAGGTCCTCGCCGCTCGTGGAACACCTTTCGTTATTGCATCAGGACTAAGCTCTTCGGACTTCATGGAAGCGTTTAGCTCCGGCGTTTTCGTACGGAAGCCGTACGACGAGACGGAATTGCGCCAAGCGTTGCTGCTAGCTTTGGCCAAATGTTCGAGGTCAGCGGTGGCACCACACTAGCCACTAAGCAACTCCCGCGCGCGACGTCATTTACGTCATTTGCATCGTGGGGGCGTCGCCTTTCGTCGGCTTGACCCCTGATCGCATTTACTTGATCCGCTACGAAAGTCGATTGTGTCCGTCTTCGGACAGTATTAGTTTAGACAGTTCAACGATGACGATCTGCCCGCATCGATCGGCGTTTCGTCACCACGAATCCAAGTCCGTCTCCATCGGGTGACGCCACAGACCTTACGCAAACGCACGCGACTTCCAGTCGTTTGTATGCCGTAAAGGAGCCTCTCGTGATCAAGCCATACGATAATTTTATCGCAGCCATGTGTTTGGTTGTCTTGACGGGCAACGACGCTAGCGCGGACGATCAAGATCGAGCTCCGACGTATGAACGCTTCTACCGTCATCGTGCTTGTGGTCATTTGCCAAGCCATAACGAACTGTCCCGAGCTTTAATTTTTGCCAACGACGAGCCAGGTGGCCTGCGCCTTCAAGGCGGCGCTAACGAGATGTGGGCCACGGTCGTCAATCGTGACGGGGTCGTTTGCGCGGTCGCTTTTACAGGCAAAAGCCGGGGCGACCAGTGGCCGGGGAGCCGGGCGATCTCTGCTCAAAAAGCCAGCACCGCCAACTCCTTCAGCCTTCCAAAATTCGCACTTTCGACCGCCAATCTCTACAGTGCGGTGCAACCCGGCGGCAGCTTATTCGGATTGCAAGAAAGCAACCCCGTCTCGACCGGAGCGGCATATGGTGGAGATCCCGATGACTACGGGACGGAGGCTGATCCTCTGGTTGGCCGAAAAATCGGAGGGGTCAACGTCTTTGGCGGTGGTCTTGCCCTTTACTCTTATGAAGGTCGATTGTGGGGTGCCATTGGCGTCAGTGGCGACTCGTCCTGCCGAGATCACCGCGTTGCCTGGGTCGCGCGTTTCCGTCTGCGGCTCGATGCGGTACCTGCCGGCGTGAACGGAACAGTCGAGCGGCCAGATAATATTATTTTTGATATTCCCCTCGGAAGCGCAGGAACGACGACACACCCCACCGAGGGAGGACGATTTCTGAGCACGAGTGGCTACGGTCATCCTCTTTGTGACTCGGCGGAACGCGATTTTGCCCGCGAATTGCCGACGGCGAATAAACCCCACCGCGGTCATCACGAACGTAGTATCGCGAAAGCTGAATAGGGAGCGTGACGTCGCCTTACTCCGAACATGGTCGCGCACGCTGGACAGGGGTAATCGAGAAATCTCATCGCTATGGCGCTAAATCCGGCCAGGCCTACGAAGCGATAGTGCGCTTCGCCCTGAGTTGCGGGGCAATAAACCAGCCGATGAGTGGCGTCAGCATCAGGCTCACAACAATGACGGACGGCAAGAGCACCGCAGCGTGAGTTGCTAAGCGAGGGATCGTGAGAACGAGGATCGCGCCAACTCCGAACAATACGGAACCCACGATTCCGCTCAACAACAGGGTAATCGACTGTCTGGTTGACATAAGAACGCTCCAAAGTGTGAGTGTGAATTTAGGCTGCGCGGGATTTCTGGAAAAATTCAATTGCGCCATTGACCAGAACGATCACGAATGGCCCGGCAAAGATTGTCGCCCACGCATACAAACCGAATGACATGACAGTCTCCGAATGCCGATTGCATGAGCAACTGCGTGCGAACGCTATTGGTTCCGTTTAATTCGATCTGCCGACGTATTGCACCCGAGCGAAATCCAATATGTTTTCGATCAGGCCAGTCATGTGGCGAATGCTGGCCCGCACATGACCGAGAATTTCTCTCGACTGAGGACCGTCTGGCTTGCGCATAATCATGTTTGCGCCGCCGCATCGGGCACCAGGGTGTCAACGCCGGACTAACTTTCCATCGGCTGGCCGGAGCAATATTCCGTCAGTCTTGATAGATTGTCCGAAAGTTGGGAAGTTGACGAGTTGTGCCGGTTGTCGAACCGGACGCAAAGCTCAAGGTTGCGCGCGTACACAAAATATTTCGTAGAGACTAAAAAGGGACGCTCATAATGGTTTGAAAGAGCGTCCCCTGTCGATTATGTGATGATGATGACGTCTACGATTTCAAATGTCTCTGGGTCGACAATGCAAATGCGATCGTCGATCAGGAAATACCGGTAGCTCCGGTATGCAGGGACGAGAATCACGACTTCTTCCGGGACCGAATAGAGCTTTATGGTGCGCGGAACGGCTACGCCGACATTGATCGAGATTTTGATATCTCTCGCCGGCTCGACACGGTGCTGAGTGAAAACGGTACGGACCTTGGTTTTTGTTTCCGGCGCAACGTTTGCAATCGCCGCTTTTCCGGTTGCTTGGTTGCCGTCAGCCTTGGCGTGATCGGTTGTGTGAGCGTCTAACCCACCCGCAGCTTTGCCAGCATCCGAAGCCTTCTCGGATGCTTTGTCCTTCGTGTGATCGGCTTCCGTAGACCCCGTATGTTCCTTGTCGCCCTTCTTCATCTGCTCGCCGGATTTCATCTGCTCTCCCGGTCGTTGAGCAGTATCGTCCTTCGTCTGTCCAGGAGCTTTACTCTTAGCCGGTTCGCCATCAGCCTTCGTTTGCCCCGGTGCTTTGTCGCGGGCCGACTCCCCGGCATCTTTGGCCTGCCCGGGCGCCTTTTCAGTGGCGGAATGGCTCGGCTGATCTCCTTGTCCAGTAGCGCCTGGTGAGCCGCCCGCCGAATCATTTTGCTTTTGCGCGAAAGCAAATGTCGCACTGGCAAACATTGCCGCAGTGGCGGCTGTGGTTAGAATTGAACGTTTTAACATCAATCGTACTCCTTGTGATTATCTGGACACTTACTTTGTTAACGTTATAGTTTCGATAATTTACAACGGTTGATTTTCAAACGAGTTCCAGACGGCAGTAATTGGCTGCCGAGAATCGTGCGCGATTTGGGAAAATTTGGTGGCCGTGCAATTTTTGCCATTAAAATGGAACAAATGGCTTAATTTGGATTTGTATTAATCCCGGCGCAAAGTAGAGTTTTATGCAGACCCCGCACGCACGAAGGAGGCAGGTGAGACGAATCCGATAGTGAGAACGAAGGGGTTGCGCACGAGCGCTGGTTGTTTCAATGAACATACGCCTTGCTTAGAAAAGAGTCCTTCTCTCGCCTTCGAACGGGGATCGTCACCGCCTGATCCTCCAAAATAGCGCGCGGCTGGCAGCAATGTTCGACCTTTTCCCGTCATCAATTTGGGTCCTGCAATGCTACGCCGAGCAGTAACGCATTTTGGAGCCCCTCCGGCGTCGCCTGATCAGCTGACACCGGCAATCCGTTCGCCTTCTTTGCGGCCTGTACGAATGCAGGCACTTTCTGTAGCCGACCAATCGCTGCAGCGATGGCTTCGCGCACGCTATTGTTGACTTCTGCCGCAGCAAACACAGCCAGCCAATTGGGAGCGATTATGTCGTAGCCTTGCGGTCCTGTCGGCTGGACTTGCAGCACGTCAGTAGATGGTGCCGCTGACCAACGGACCTCGGCCAGTTCCTTCAGGCCAAAGTTTGCGTTTGCGGCAGCCATGGAGCGCAGGGCGATGGTGCTCGTGCATACGAGGTCGGCCGTACCGTCGAGCGCAGCCTTGACGGCGAGCGCTTCGCCATTGACGCGGACCAGGTTGATTTTGTCCGCACCGAGCTTCTGTGCAGCTTGCTGACCGCAAATCTCGGTCGGTGATCCCTGTGGCTGCGAGACGTGCATCACGAGCTTGCGGCCTTGCTGCTTCGCCCCATCCAGCATTTCACTCAACGTCTTGGCGGGCGAGCGGGTACTGACAGCAATGCTGAGCGGCGTATCGAACAGCATCGCGACCGGCGCCAACCGCTGGTCGTTCGACTTGGCACGCCGCGCGGCAGCCGCAAACGGAGACACAAGCAGCAGGCTCCCGTCCTTCGGACCCGTAGCCAGCAACGTCGTGACGCGATCCCCCTGAATATCGATGGAGTTCTCGACCACGACCTCGCGTCCGAGCTCCTTGCTGAGAAGGGGTAGCGCAGACCTGACTAGGACATCGCTCGGCCCCCCGGCGGCGAACGGCAAGAGCAGCGTGATCTGAGCCGGCACCCCCGTGAGCGCAGGCAACGGGTTGTTTGGTGGCAACTGGCGAGAGGCCAGATAGAATTCGCCTGCGGAAAGGTTCTCGTAAATGGCTGGGATCTGTCTGTGACCGACCGACCGCGCTTTTTGCATGACTTTATACCGGACCCGATGAGCTACATCTCTGATCTCGAGGTCGCGAAGTCGGAGGGTCTCGAGTAGCGCGCCTGTGAATAGGCCATGTGCAGACTTCTCACCCGGAATATCGTCGAGTGCCGATTGATTTGAGCTCGCTGCGTAAAGCACGAGTGTCCCGGCGGGAACGGGCCGCGCAATTTCCGAGAGGCCACGCACTTCGCTGCCAACTTTCGATCCAGCCGGAAACGGATCATCGCGGCATGCGTCGATTATCATGAGAACCAGTTTTGGCTTTGCCGTGTTGATCGCATCCAGCAGCTTGGCCAAACTGACAAGGCCGTCATAGGCGTCAAACTTGCCCATCGAATAATCTGTAGGGACAAGGAAATTGAGCCCCTGGAGCTGAAGGCCATGACCCGAAAAGTAAAAGACCCCCACACCACCATTCGAGACCGACTGAAGAAAGGTGCTCCAATTCCGTGACAATTCGCGCGCAGATGCGTCTCGTAGTTCGGCGACATCGAAGCCCGCTTCTCGCAATTCGGCCGCGACAGCACGCGAATCGTTGATCGCATTGGAAAGCTTCGGCAGTTGCGCGTAACCATCGTTACCAATGACCAGCGCAACTCGCTTCTCAGCATCTGCCGGCAGCGTGCTAACGGCGAGCAAGACCGCTGTAAGACAGCATACAAGCCCACTCCAAATATGTTTCATGCTCTCCGCTCCCGTCTTGCTTTCGCAGCTGAGATAGAAAGACAGGCTTGCTCCAAACGGTCCGCCCTCGGCAGCTCCAAGTTACGAGCGGTCATTAGATACCATGGACAATAGTCTAATCAAAAATGTCGGTTTGGGGTCATGATCGATGGTCAGCCAGCACGGACGGCACGGCAGCGACACCCCAATGACTCGACGTTCCTGGCGATTTTGCCGTCTTCGTCAGCTCTCCCCCCGATCGCGACGGTCGTGGCGAGAGCCTCACCAGCGGGCCAATTAAGTGAGTGGAGAAATGCCAGTAAAACGCACGTATCAAAATCGGGAAACAAGAATCGTCACATTGAAGCTTGACGAGCTATTGCGTGGCGGTCGAAGGGGCAAGGACAGGACTCGTCAGCTTAATCATATGACTGACGAAGAGCTTGAAGTCGTACAACTAGAGTTCACAAAGCTGCGCGATAAATACGCTCCACTCGTCGATGACGATCTTGCAAATATCGAGCACGAATTAAGAGCACGAAAAAAGCTCTAAACAGAACCAGATCGGCGCGCAGTGCATTTGAGCAAACATTTTCCTCTGTGTGGATGTTGCGGCAAGCTATTGCGATGAGTGCATGGTGGCTAGCGAACGATGAGCAGGATAGGGGTGCCCAACCCCTGCATCAGAGCTGCGCTTCGAGGACCGAGAAATTTGATGTGACCTTGACGCAACGACGTGCCGATGACGACAAGGTTGTAGTTGCCGGTACGCGTGGCTCGGCGGATGGCCCGCTCGGGACTTGGGTTGGTCATTGCCAGCGTCGCAACGGGAATGTCACCCCGCTTCCCGAGGCGGCGGGCCTCGACCAGTATCGACAACCCCTGTCTACGCCCACGCCCCCTCAAATGCTCCGTGTCATCCCTCGGATCGAACACATGCAGCGCTGTGAGCGTTCCGTTGGTGGCCTTGGCGAGTGCCAACCCAATTTCGGTCGCCAATCGCGCTTCGAGAGTTCCACCGGTCGGCACAAGGATATTGAGCGTTGCACTACTCTCAGCGAGCAAGCGCGGTCCGTTGATGACGATGGCAACTGGTCCGTCGAACGAGCCGATCAGCGATTGGAGCTGATTTTCAAAGCGTGCGCCGCCTTTGGGGATAGGGTTCTCGATGCCCACGAAGACGATGCTGTAACCCTTGGCTGCTTCACTCTCGACTGTATTGTTGCTGTCGGCCATTTTGGCCTGGACCAAGTCTCGCAGCGACATCTGTCGCTCTGGTGTTCCATCATCTAGTGGCAGCGGCCTGTTCTCACCGACCGAAGCGGCAGCATCGGCAAGCACGTGCTGCCCGCTCTGTACTGCAGGCTCATGAGGGGTAACCTTGCCTTGCTGGATGACGGTGGCCAAGATCTGCCGATTGGCCGCAAAGATTCCAGATAGAGCTGCGGCGAGTTTCCCGTTGGCGAGATTCAAGACCCAATAAACCACGAACTGCACATTTGACGACTGTTAAATATCTCTTATAAATCAATTTGGTGCGGACGGTGGGACTTGAACCCACACGACGTTGCCATCTCAGGATTTTAAGTCCTGTGTGTCTACCGTTCCACCACGTCCGCGATATGCGATTAAAGCCGCAGCGGGGTTATGACGCCACCCGCTGCCCTGTGCAATGGTCTTATTACTTGCTGCATCAGGCTTGACCTGAGGGAGGCCAAACCTGTTGGATCCGGCGCTCACGCCGGCGGCTCTTTGCCGCTCCGGCCAGCCAAGAGGCGGGCCGCTCAGTGCATTTGGTCAGCGTCCCGCGTGCCATGCTGGATGGCTGCGAGCAACATGAGGCCGAGCATCGTAGCGTTGAGCAGGTGCCATAGGGCGTGGGTGCCGCGCCGTTGGCCCCAAAGCGCGCTTGCCGCGCAAAGCTCTTGATCGAGCGAGCGCGCCGCAATCGAGGCTGTCAGGATCACTGCGCCTGCGAGCAGATACTTGGCGGAAGGATGACGCATCAGCGCTGAGATCAGCCCTACGCCCGTCAGCATGGCCAAGCCCGGCAAATACAGCATCGTGCCATTGAGGCAGTGCCGCCCGGCCACGAGACCACGCAACGCCATCGGACACGGTGCCGTATAGGCGACCTGCATGAGCCAGCCGAACAGGCCAAGCCCGGCTGCGACCAAGATCCAGTGCAAGCTCAGGAACCGCCGCATCGCATAGATGGCGAAGAGCAGCATAAAGGCGCCGATGGGCGCGATATCGGCGATGGCGGTCCATCGTGTGGCGATCGTATGAAACAGGAAACTGCCGATGCCGATGATGGCGACGATTACAATCAGACCAAGCTCGGCCCATCCCCGCCGCGCCGCTGGCATTCGGATCCAGGCGATCAGACCAATGAGGCTCGCGATCAGGAATGCGCCATTCGAGATCGCGTTGAACGGTTCGGCCCAGAACCCGGGATTTCCTGCCCGCTCGCAGTAGCTGAAAATTTTCTCCGACCAATCGATGTCACCGGACCAGTCCATTAGCGTGTCCCTACGAGTTTGGCTCAGATGGTGACACGGCTCTTGGATGCCGGGTACACGTATAGGCCAGCGCGAGCCCAATCAGTTGCAGGAGGGCCGCGACCAAAAACGGCGCACCGGCCCAGGCCCCGGCCGCACCTCCGTGTTGAATCGCATACGCGTAAACTTGCGTGGACAGCAACGGCCCGAATGTTTCGGCCAACGCCATCAAGCTGGCCAGGGCGCCCTGCAAGCGGCCCTGTTCGCGGGTGCCGAACTCCGCCGACATCAAGCTAGAGATCGTGGTGTCTGACAGCCCCCAAAGCGCGATGAGCGGGATCGACGACCAGATGACCCAACCCTGCCAGGAGATGCCGTACATCGCAAAGCCTAGGGTGCCGAACACCAGACCGACAAGCAGCGTGGTGCGCTCGCCCAACCGCTTGACGACGGGGCCCGTCAACACGCCATGGACCACGGCCAAGCCGATCCCCACGCCAGCGAACGTGAACCCGACGATGTCCTCGGTCCAGCCGAATTTGTGGGTTGAATAGAGCACGAACGTCGAGGGCAGCGACACCAGCGCCAGGCTATCGAGCAGGCTCACGATCGACAGTCCGAGGATCCGCCGGTTGCTGCCCAGCATGCGCAACGCGCCATATGGATTGGCGCGCGCCCAGGTAAATGGCATACGTTTCTCGCGGCCCAGACTTTCGGGCAGTACGAAATACCCATACGTGAAATTTGTGAGGCTGAAGGCTGCCGCCGCCCAGAACGGCCAGCGCGGATCGATCGAAGCCAGATAGCCGCCGATGGCGGGCCCAGCGATAAACCCGATCCCAAACATGGCGAGGATTTTGCCGAATTCGGTCGCGCGCTGTTCTTCCGGCGTAATGTCGGCGATATAGGCGAAAGCGGTTGAGGTGCTGGCCGAGGTCACTCCTGCAATCAGCCGTCCGACGAGCAATATCCACAGGTTCGGCGCCAGCGCCATCAAGATATAGTCGAGCCCGAGCCCCAGGTTCGACAGCAGGATGACCGGCCGACGCCCGTGCCTATCCGACAGCGCTCCCAGGATCGGCGCGCCGAAAAACTGCATCAGCCCCCACGCCATGCCGAATACGCCGTAAATCCTAGCCGCCAGCGCCGTGTCGCCCGGCACGAAGCTTTCGACCAGCTTGGGGAGCGCGGGCAGCATCATCCCGAGCGCCATGATATCTAGCAACACCGTGACGAGGACGAACGCGGTCGCGGCCCTGCCATGGACGGCCTGCGTCAACATCTTGGGGGGCAGTTCATTGAAATGTGTGATCGATTATCCCCACGCAAAGGTCCAGTCCGGTGCCATGGGTAGGGCACGACGGCGCCAACGTCCATCGGGCCGTGCTGTCGCATGCACACCACACCCGGCTGCCCAAATGATAACAGATTGATGTCATTGAACACCTGCTCTGGAAACCACTGCCAATATGGCGGATACTGTGGGCACGACGC
The DNA here is from genome assembly GCA_031365425.1 of Hyphomicrobiaceae bacterium. Lineage (GTDB taxonomy): Bacteria > Pseudomonadota > Alphaproteobacteria > Rhizobiales > Hyphomicrobiaceae > JANXVY01. The sequence goes on along the minus strand of JANLYB010000172.1, from coordinate 8,300 downwards.
CGCTGGATGGGTCTTTGGACCTGGCGGGTGCAGACATGCCAGTCGTTGCGGAAAGCTCTATCGAGCCTCACCTTTGTCGAACCGAGGGCCCTGAGCCAAATGCTGGATACTGTATCGACCTCCACCACCGCCAACGCGGACAGGGCCGTGCTGGCGCGATCGCCCGCGTTCACGATCCGCTGGTTTGATTCCGCGGATGACTTCGCGCCGCAGTTGTGGGCCGCCTGCTTCCCGCCGCCGCTCGAGGCCTTGTGGTGGTATCGCTCGTTTGAGCGCGCCGGCGTCCAGGACCAGTTCACGTTCGCCTATGCCGGCATCGAGCGCGACGGCGAACTCGTTGGCATCGCTCCCTGCTTCCAGATGGACCTGTCGCTTGACATCGTGCTGCCCGACGCCATCGCGCCGTTCGTCGCATGGATTGGCCGGATGATTCCGGCCTTGCGCTATCAGCGCACCTGGTTCATTGGATCTCCCTGTTCGGAAGAAGGCACCATCGGCCTTATCCCCGATGTCGCGCTGACCGAAGTCATTCCTGCCCTTGCCGCCGCCGTCGAGGTCAAGGCTGCCGCCGCGCGTGCCCACATGATCGTATGGAAGGACATGCCGGAGAAGGCCACCGCGGTCCTGGAGCGGCAGAAGCCGCTCTCGACCTACTTCAAGGTTCCTAGCTTTCCCGGAACGGAGATTGACGATCTGCCCGGCAATTTTGAGGGATATCTCACCAGCCTGCCGAGTTCGCACCGTTATCATCTCAAGAAAAAGCTCAAGAAATCCCGCGCCCTGCTCGACCTCGACTGCAAGGTCATTCAGGCGCCCGATGCTGCGGCCATGATCGAATTGTGGCGTCTATTCATGCAGACTTACGAGCGCGCGACGACCCGTTTCGAGCGCCTGACGCCGGCCTTTTTCGACGAACTTGCCAAGGCCGAGAGCACCCATTTCATCATGCTGCGCCGCCGATCCGATAACACGCTGGTCGCCTTCATGCTGTGTTATGCGGAGCCTAAATATGCCACCAACAAATTCATCGGCATCGACTACGACCTCGGCACGGACGTGTTCCTCTATTTCCGCCTGTTTGAGGAATTCGTGGTATGGGCGAGCGCCAATGGCGCGACCTCGATCCGCAGCGGCCAGACCGGTTACCGCGCCAAGTTCGATCTCGGCCACGAACCTGCGCCGCTTAACAACTTCGCCAAGAACCGCAACTGGGCGATGAACAAAATCTCGGCCATGGTCGCCAAATCCATCACTTGGTCGACGCTCGATCCCGATCTCAAGACCTACGTCGATGCCCGTGCCCGCAAGGGCGACCGGCGCGGCTAATGCCACTAAAAACGCCAGCGCATTGATCCTGGTCAATAAGTCGCGTATCGACCGTTGTTGTGCTAGTCTGCGCCTAACGGGCAATCTTTAGTTGTTGGTCGATCAACTCGACCGTGAGGGTACCATGGCTTCCACGAATGTCTTGAAGGTGTTTCCGCGCTTCAACCAGAATTCGTTCTGGAGCCTTCAGGCGGCGTGCGACATCTACGGCGTCAAATGCCCGGCCCCCCCGCTGGGCATGATGACGCTCGCGGCCCTGCTCCCCAAGGAGTGGAATATCAAGCTCGTCAATCGCAATGCCGAGGAGCTTCAAACCGCCGACATCGACTGGGCCGACATCGTCATGACCGGCGGTATGCTACCGCAGCGCGACGACACACAGACAGTCATCGATCTGGCGCATGCTCGCGGCAAGCCAACAGCGGTCGGCGGCCCAGATCCCATGTCGAGCCCCGAATGCTACGAGAAATCCGACTTCAGGGTGCTGGGCGAAGCCGAGGGCATCATTCATCTGTTCGTCGACGCCTGGAATGCCGGCCAGCGAAGCGGCACTTTCGAGGCCGAGCGCTTCAAGGTCGATGTTGCCACGAGCCCCATTCCCCGCTTCGACCTCATCAACTTCAAGCATTATCTTTACGTCGGCGTACAGTTCAGCCGCGGCTGCCCCTTCACCTGCGAATTCTGCGACATCATCGAACTCTATGGCCGCGTGCCGCGCTCCAAGACCAACGACCAGATGCTGGCAGAACTCGATGCGCTCTACGATGCCGGCTATCGCGGCCACGTCGACTTCGTGGATGACAATCTGATCGGTAACAAGAAGGCCCTGAAACGCTTCCTGCCGGCCCTAACGAAATGGCAGAAGGATCGTAAATACCCGTTCGAATTCTCGACGGAAGCGTCAATGAATTTGGCCGACGACACCGAGCTTCTGCAGATGCTCAAGGGTGCCAACTTCTTCGCCATTTTCGTCGGTATTGAGAGCCCCGACACCGACACGCTGATTGCTACGTCGAAAAAGCAGAATACGCGCCGCAGCCTTGCCGACAGCGTCCACAAGATCTACGACGCCGGCATGTTCGTCATCGCGGGCTTCATCGTCGGCTTCGACAGCGAAAAGGGCAGCATGTCGCGCGCCATGATCGAGTGCATCGAGGATACCGGCATCCCGGTCGCCATGGTCGGCTTGCTGACCGCGCTGCCCAACACCCAGCTCACACGCCGCCTCGTTGCTGAACAGCGCCTCCTGCCCTTCGAAGCCGGCGGCGGCGACCAGTGCTCGTCAGGCTTGAACTACATCACGCTGCGCCCGCGCGTCGACATCCTCCAAGACTACAAGCGCGTGATCGAAAACATCTACGAACCCAGCGCCTATTTCGAGCGCGTCCGGCTCGTCGGTCGCGACCTCAAGATGCCCGATCACGACAGCAAATTCGACTGGGCGATGGCAAGGCACGACGCCGCGTTCATGAGCCGTCTCATCTGGCGCATGACCGTCACCCGCCCCGAACTCCGCCGTCCCTTCTGGCGCACGCTAACCGACACCATCCGCCACAACCCAGCAGCGCTCCAGTCCGTGATTACGATGATCACGTTCTACCTGCACCTGGGCACCTTCGCGCAAAAGCTGCTCAAGGAACTCGACGTCCAGATCGCCAATGAAATCAAGAACCCGCGCGCGCCGCATCGGCCTGCAGCCATGGCTATCCCTGCCCCCGCCAAGGTTGCGCACTACGGCTAATCTTGAGGGGCTGTCCGCCCCTCATGCGCCGTCCCATCAATTGTCATCGCCGGACTTGGTCCGGCGACCCATTTTGATGGGCTAGTTGCCGCCTTACTCATGCTCCTCCTGAATATAGCGACACGCCGACGGTTTTGTCGAAGCCGCATGAGGGGCAGGACATGACGTACCACTCGCGATGAGGGCGGGCCGAGCGGTCGACGATGGTCAGGCTGCCGGTCGCGCAAACGGGGCACGATACCGGCTTGTCCTTGTGATGCTGCCAAACCCGCAGTAGCGGGATCAATTCGGCGACGGTGATTTCACGCATGCCCTGCTCGCTCATATCCCTCAATGCCCTTCGAACGCAATTAGCGCATGTGCATCAACGCCGTGATTTCTCAACACCTTAACCCCTCCAAGTTCCGGCAGATCGATCACGAACGCACAGCCTGCGACGATGCCGCCCGCCCGCCGCACCAGCAAAACGGCTGCTTCCGCCGTGCCGCCCGTCGCGATCAGGTCGTCGACGATTAGAATGCGCTGGCCGTGCTGGACCGCATCCAGATGGATCTCGATGGTATCGACGCCATACTCCAGCGTGTAGTGCTGGCCGATGGTGGTCCAGGGCAACTTGCCCTTCTTGCGGATCGGAATGAACCCGCAGCCCAGCTTTTCCGCGACCGCGCCGCCAAAGATGAACCCGCGCGCTTCGATGCCCGCCACCACATCGACCTTGCCCATAAACGGCTCGACCAGTTGGTCGATGGCCGCCTTGAATCCGGCTGCGTTCCCCATCAGTGTCGTGACGTCGCGGAACATGATGCCCGGCTTGGGATAGTCCGGAATCGTACGGATCAGGCTTTTGATGTCTGTCATTCTTGTATTCCCCGCCAAAATCATGGCGCAAAATAGCAATAGCCTGTTGGATGCGGTACATGAATCGGCACACTTGCCTGCGCTAAAATCGCGGCATTTGCTCGAAGTTAAGGCACACGGCAGCAGCCGCACGACAGATTTGGCCGCGGCCAGGAGAATAAAGATGAGTGACGGCCAATATCCGCCGCTGACTGACTCGACCGACGATCTGCCGCGCACCTTGCGCCGCGAGCGCGAGAGCCGTGAACGCGCCGCCCGCGAGATGCAGGCCCGCAGCGCCCAATCGGCCGAACGGACCGGATGGGATCGCGGTGGCAACAGCCCCGTCGCGCAGCCGTCGATCTATGTGTCCGAACCCGCCCCGGCCTACGACAATACCTCACGCGATACAGAGAGCATGACAGTCACGCGCTTCAAGGTGCCGTTTTTCTCGCTGATGGGCTTTTTCATCAAGTGCGTGTTCGCGGCCATCCCTGCGCTCATCATCCTGATCGCCATGCTCTACGGGCTGGGCATTGCGCTGCAGACCTACTTCCCGCAGCTCATCAAAATGAAAATCCTGATCAGCTTCCCGTGACTGAGCGGCCCGCCGGTATGGATCCGAAACTTCGCGACCTCCTCGACCGGTACTTCGGTTCGGCGACAATGTCATTTTCCTCAATCAAGCAGCTTGAGTTGCATTCGCGCGGATGGGAAGGCGAGACGCTCCTGCTGATGGTTTGTCTTCAAGGCATCGTCGAAGATGTGGAGATACTGATCGCGGCGGGAGCGGACGTGAACGCGACCGAGGACTTTGGTAACACGCCGCTTCACCGGGCCGTAGGGGCTAGGGATGCGGTCAAAGCGCTGCAAATTGTCCGGCTGTTGCTTGCGGCGGGCGCCGATCCGAATGTCGAAAACGAGTGGAAATCTACGCCCTTATACAAGGCACATCAACGCGGCCTCCGGGAGATCGAATGGGAACTACAAGAGGCCGGTGCACGGGCCTAGGGCGGACGCTGCGCATGACTGCAGAGTAGACGCAACACTCCATGGCCGCCCTTGAGGCGGCCATCCAGGGCCACAATGGCGGTCCATCCGCGCGGACCTGGATGGCCGGGTCACGCCCGGCCATGGAGTGGGGGATGGTCCTGATTCAACGGAAACCAGAAGAACCCTACACCACCGCCGCTTGCAGCGCCGAGAGGGTTGCGACCATGTCTTGGCCGGCGAAGATGAAGCGGTCGACGCCAGCGTCTTTGAACGCTTGCTCCTTATCGCCGGGGCGGCCAGCGAGCGCCACCTTCTGCGCGCCTGCTGCTTTCAGTCCGCGTGCGGTCGCCTCGGCTTGCACGGCATAGAGCGCATCGGACGATGCGATCACTGCGACCTTGCAGCCGGACGTTTTGAACGCCGCCACAGCCGCTTCCGGCGTCTCGAAGCCGTCGGTTGCGACGCACGAGATGCCGCCGCTCGCCAGCACGTTCTTCATCCAGGTCGAGCGGCCCGTGTGATCGGCAATCGCGCCGAGGCTTGCCAGGAACACGGCGGGCTTGACGGCTGCCGCGTCTGCCTTATCGCGCAGCGCTTCGAACGCCGCCGCCAAGCGCACCGGCACCAACGGCCGCACGGACTGGAGACCAGGGATCGCGGCTGCCGCGGAGTGCTGCGGAACGGTCACGCCGTCCGGCCCCAGCAGCGGGAACGCCGACACGCCGGTCAGCTCGAATTTGCCGGTCGCGATACCCTTCGCGCGCTGATCCGCGACCGCTGCAATCTGGTCCTGAATGCGCCCGCTGGTGAGCGCTGCCACGATACCGCCTTCGGCCTCGATCTCCTGGAAAATGCTCCAGGCTTTGGCAGCAAGTTCCGCCGTCGTTTGCTCGACGTACCAAGAGCCGCCGGCGGGGTCGATGGTGCGACCAAGGCCGCATTCTTCCTGCGCCACGATCTGCGTGTTGCGTGCAATCCGGCGCGCAAAGGCGTCGGATGCACCCAGCGCGTAGGAGAAAGGCAGGACGAGGATCTGGTCCGCGCCGCCGAAGGCTGCGCCTGCCGTTGCCGCCGTCGTGCGAAGCATGTTGGTCCAGGGATCGCGCCGCGTCATCATCCGGCCAGAGGTGATCGCGGTGATGCGTACCTTACCGGCAGCCTCTGCAGCACCGCAGGCTTCGCCAATGCGAGCAATCAACGTGCGAGCCGCGCGTAGTTTGGCGGTGCCGAGGAAAATGTCGGTATCGGTGGCGAGATGCACGCCGATCTGGGGAAGCGCGTCGGCGGGCGTGACGCTTGCCAGTTCGAATGCGCGAAGATACGCGACCAGCGTGGACGCCAGCACACCGAGTTCCTGCGCCTCGCTTGCCCCTGCCTCGTGGGCAACGGTTGCATCAACCAGGATCGTACGGACATTGGGCTCAGCGGCGCGTGCCGTCTTGGCCAATGCGATGGCACCGGCCAGCGCCTCCACCGTTGGCCGGATGGTCGTGCCGTAGCGCGCCAGCTTGCCGATCGGGTCGAGGTTGAGCGCGAGCATGCGTTTGCCCGCCGTTCCGCCAAGTGCTGGAAGTGCTGCCAGCAGGTGGTTGGCCGCGTCGAGACCGGCGAGTCCGCTTTTCAATTCGACGCTCGCGAGATCGAAATCGACGCCTGCCAGCGCCTGCGCCATATCGCTTGAAGAGGTGATCGCGACGCCACTCTGCCCCGGTGCTGCGGTCTGCAGCAAAATGCCGTTCGATCCGCCTTCGAGATCGGCGAGGATCGCGCGATTGGCGGCGGCTGCATCGCCGTCATCGATCAGTGTTAGGATATGCCAGCCGAAGCCGTTGACGGTCGTATGCGTGCCGCGCGTGAACGGAGCGGCACCCGGTAACCCGGTTTCGGTGCGCGCGTCGGCCTTCGTATACAACGGCGGGATCCGCAGACCATCGGAGGTGCGCACCACGAGGCGCTTTTCGAAATCGCCGCCCTTCAAGGCTTTATCCACCAGCGCGCGCCACTGCTCGACCGAGGGGACCTCGAAATCGGCTGCGAGCTTGTGGGGCGCTGTCTCGTCGTTCATTTGGCGCTTTCCTGCGGCTGGATCGTGTGTGCTGACAGCATTATAGCCGCCCTTCGCAATTGCGGCATCTTAACTAAAAGTCGCGCTTAGGATCCTTACTCGCCCGCAGGGCATGGCCACAAGGTGGCTCAGGCAGCGAGCGCCGAACTTCCAGACGAGAACGGCTTCGTTCTTGTCTGGAAAAGCAAAGAGCATAGGCAACCATGCGTTTGCAAAGGCCGTAAGCGCATGTCATCACGGCAGCTTCAGACAAACGCGAGGCGATTCGACCCATGACCGATCAAACGCAAACCGATCCTAACGGTGCCGACCACGGTCGCGACTACGTGCAGGACGGCGCGATCCTGATCGGGATTTCAAACCCGGGCCGCCCGGACATGGCCGCCGAAGCCATCGAATTGCGCCTCGCCAACCGCCACGGCCTCATTACCGGTGCGACCGGCACCGGTAAGACCGTTACGCTTCAAGTTTTGGCCGAAGGCTTTTCCGCAGCGGGCGTGCCGGTGTTTGCTGCCGACATCAAGGGCGATCTGTCGGGCATTGCCGCCGTCGGCACCCGCAATGCGCGCATCGAGCAACGCTTGTCTGACATGAACCTAACAATCTACGGCAACACGTCATTTCCGGCGGTGTTCTGGGACATCTTCGGCGAGCAGGGACATCCAGTCCGAGCTACCGTCCAGGAAATGGGGCCACTGCTGCTGTCGCGGCTGATGGACTTGTCGGAACCGCAGGAAGGCGTGCTCAACATCGCGTTCCGCTGGGCCGAGGACGAGCGCAAGGCCGGTGACAAGAACATGCTGATCCTCGACCTCAAGGATCTGCGCATCGTGATCGAGGAAATGGGCAAGCGCGCCGGTGAACTGCGCGCCAAGTACGGCAATATCTCGCCGCAGACCGTCGGCGTGCTCCAGCGCCGCCTGCTCGTGCTTGAAGAGCAGGGCGCGAACTCGTTCTTTGGCGAACCCGCACTTGATCTCAGCGACTTCATCAAGCTTGCCCCCGACGGTCGCGGCATCGTCAACATCCTTGCCGCCGAAAAGCTGATGAACACGCCGCGCCTCTACGCGACGTTCCTGCTGTGGATGCTGGCGGAGCTGTTCGAAACGCTCCCGGAAGTCGGCGACTTGGATAAGCCCAAACTCGTGTTCCTGTTCGACGAAGCCCATCTGCTGTTCAACGATGCGCCCAAGGCCGTGCTCGACCAGATTGAGCGCGTCACGCGGCTGATCCGCTCCAAGGGCGTCGGCGTCTACTACGTCACGCAGAGCCCCGCCGACGTGCCCGACCGCGTGTCGGCTCAACTCGGCAACCGCATCCAACACGCGCTGCGCGCCT